>NZ_CP007501.1:1013146-1350861 GCF_000973625.1 Polynucleobacter duraquae | reverse complement strand
TTAGCGCCATTGTGAATGTCGCTGCTGCACTTAAGGGTACAGGCATTCCTCTCATTGCTGATGGTGGTGTCCGTTACTCCGGTGACGTTGCAAAAGCCTTGGCTGCTGGAGCAAGCTCAGTCATGATGGGTGGTATGTTTGCTGGTACTGAAGAAGCTCCAGGTGAAGTGTTCCTGTATCAAGGTCGTTCATATAAGAGTTATCGCGGCATGGGCTCTTTGGGCGCGATGGCAGATGGCTCTGCAGATCGTTACTTCCAAAGTGATATCAGTGCTGCAAATGCTGAGAAGCTAGTGCCTGAAGGTATTGAAGGACAAGTGCCTTACAAAGGCAGTGTCCTGGCCATCTTGCATCAACTGACTGGTGGTATTCGTTCTTCAATGGGCTATCTTGGATGCAAAACGATTGACGAGCTTCATGAGAAAGCGAATTTTGTGGAAATCACTTCAGCGGGTGTGCGCGAGTCACACGTTCATGATGTGAAGATCACCAAGGAAGCGCCAAATTACCATATTGATTAAGAAGTAACAGCAGGCTGAATTTAAGGTAATCCTTTCGTGCACGACAAAATACTGATTCTTGACTTTGGTTCACAAGTCACCCAATTGATTGCTCGGCGTGTGCGTGATGCGCGCGTCTATTCTGAAATCCACCCCTATGATTGCGATCCAGAATTCATTCGTAAGTTTATTCAAGAGCAGGGCGGTAAAGGCATCATTCTTTCTGGTGGACCAAGCTCGGTAACAGAAGAGGGTAGCCCTCGTGCACCGCAAATCGTTTTTGAACTGGGCGTTCCTGTTTTAGGTATTTGCTACGGCATGCAAACCATGGCAACCCAATTGGGTGGAGCGGTTGCTTCCGCTGAATCTCTTGGTAAAGCCCGTGAGTTTGGTTATTCAGAAGTACGTGCCCATGGCCATACCAATTTGTTAAAAGGTATCCAGGACTTTTCTACTAGTGAAGGCCACGGCATTCTGAAGGTATGGATGAGTCATGGTGACTCCGTAACTACAATGCCTCCAGCTTTCAAGCTCATGGCTTCAACAGAGTCCTGCCCGATTGCAGGTATGGCTGATGAAGAGCGTCGTTTCTATGCATTCCAATTCCATCCCGAAGTAACGCACACCTTGCAAGGCGAAGCTATCTTGGCTCGCTTTGTGCATGAGATCTGCCAGTGCAAGGCTGACTGGGTCATGGGCGACTACATTAGCGAAGCGGTTGAGCATATTCGCAAGCAAGTTGGCGATGAGGAAGTAATTCTTGGTTTATCTGGTGGCGTTGACTCTAGTGTTGCAGCAGCATTAATTCATCGTGCGATTGGAGAGCAGCTCACTTGCGTATTTGTCGATCATGGCTTGCTTCGCTTAAACGAGGGCGACATGGTGATGGAAATGTTTGCCCGCAATCTTGGTGTCAAAGTGATTCGCGTCGATGCCAAAGAGAAATTTATGTCCGAGCTTGCTGGTGTTGCAGATCCTGAAGCCAAGCGCAAGATCATCGGTAAAGAATTCGTAGAGATTTTCCAGGCTGAGTCTGGCAAGATCGAAAATGCCAAGTGGCTTGCTCAAGGAACGATTTACCCGGACGTCATTGAGTCTGCCGGTAAAGGTAAGAAGGGCGCGCATACGATTAAGAGTCATCACAATGTAGGCGGCTTGCCAGAAGATATGCATCTCAAGCTGCTTGAGCCATTACGCGAATTGTTTAAAGATGAAGTGCGTGAGCTCGGGGTTGCTTTAGGTTTACCCCGTGAGATGGTCTATCGCCATCCATTCCCAGGACCCGGTCTTGGTGTTCGTATCTTAGGTGAAGTCAAAGCTGAGTTTGCAAGGCTTTTGCAATGTGCTGACGCTATTTTCATTGAAGAGTTACGCAATACGATCGATGAAGCTACTCAAAAATCTTGGTATGAACTCACTAGCCAAGCCTTCGCTGTGTTCTTGCCGGTGAAATCGGTGGGTGTCATGGGTGACGGTAGAACCTACGAATATGTTGTTGCTCTCAGAGCAGTGCAAACACAAGACTTTATGACTGCGCACTGGGCCCACTTGCCACATGATCTGCTTGGTAAAGTATCGAACCGCATCATTAATGAAGTGCGTGGCATTAATCGTGTGGTCTACGATATCAGCGGAAAACCACCAGCAACTATCGAGTGGGAATGATGAAAATTTTTAAGTGGTTGATTGGTAACGACTTTTATTTTTTAAGTGTCAGTCTAAGAAATCACTAAGTCATTGATTTTATTGATTGTGAGATTTTGAAGTTACACATAAACTTACACACTTGTAACACTATTCGAAATTATAGTTACGTAGAAGGAAAATTCGTTTGATCGCTTTATGCAGGGAATTATTTGATACTTCTGTTTTTTAACAAAAAAGATACCAATGAGCATTCTAGAAATAATTAAAGAAAACTATATTTCTCAGGAGAAATCTGACTTCGTAACAACACTATTTGGGGAAAATAAAGAGCTTCTGAAAACAAATGAAGAAGTTATAGTGTATGGTGCCGGCTCAGGTGGTCGTGAAGTATCTGAATGCTTGTTACTCCATGGGGTTACAACTGAATTCTTTTGCGATTCCAATCCCGATTTAATTGGAAAGACTTTATTAGGAAAACCGATAATATCGTTTGAGCAGTTGTTTAAGAGTTATAAAAATAGATTTATTGTTGTTGGCGTTCAGAAACCCAAAAAAATAGTTTATGAATCGTTAGTAAGTAAAGGGTTTAACCGAGTTGGTATTATCCAAAATGATGAGCAATTTTATTATTATCTGCAATTTCCTAGATGGAAAATTGAAATCTTAGAATTAACTCCTCATGCTAATAAGATTAGCCAAGTGTATGAAATGCTAGCTGATCAAAAATCAAAAGATATTTTTATAAATCGTTTATCAACATTAACTTCGTATGCGGATTTTGCTTCCTATAAAAATTATTGCAAATTAAGTAATTACCCTAGTGCTTACCCAGAAAGCAAAAAAATATTTTCCGCAAATTTTGAAAATCAAATGTATTTTGATAATGACTTAATAACGCTCAAACCTGGTGAAGTAAATCTTGTTGATTGCGGCGCTTATGATGGTGACTCGTTTATTGAGTTTCAAAAAAGTCTTGAAAAGTTACAAATAAAAGATTCTTTTGTTTATTGTTTTGAGCCTGATTTATTGAATTTCCAAAAATTACGAACGAACCTCAGTGGCTATAAAAATGTTGATTTTTTTCAACTTGGGGTTTGGAATGAAAAAACAACGCTGAAGTTCGCTAGTTCAAATTTAATGTATCAAACCGAATCTTGTGTAGTACGAACTGAAGAGCGATTGAGTAAAGTTATTCAAGCCACTGAAAGTGATTCCTCAATAGAAGTTGATTCGATTGATAATTTACTTTATCCCAATCGAGTGAATATCATAAAAATGGATGTTGAAGGCAGTGAATCTGAAGCATTACTCGGAGCGCAGAAAACTATTAAAAAACACCATCCACAGCTTATTATTAGCACTTATCACAAGAAAGATGACTTGTGGAATTTACCTTTACTAATTAAAAATATGTCCCCTGACTATAAATTTTATATTAGACATTTCAGTTTTAGTTGGAGCGAAACAGTCCTTATTGCAATTCCAAAATGAATAAAATTTTCAAAGTCGCCTTATCTAATGGTTCAAATATTGCTAATTGAAATTCTTAATTCAACAGGTATTTAACTTTTTTGCTTTTTGCCAAAACTTTATTTAAGAATAGACCTTTTAAGAAAAATGATAACGACTCATTAGTTTTAAGTCTTAATTAACCTCTGCAAAGCGTGTAACGGCATTAAAACTAATTGTTAAAAATGAATAGGATTTTACTTTGTTAAAAACAGTTCTAACTAAATCAAGTTACACAAAAGTTACACGCACTCGTTCTGTTGACTTTAACTATATGATTTATATATGTTTTTTAACCGAGTAACTATTGAGTGGGAATAGAAATTCACGATTGAGTTGCTACCCAATTCGCTAAATAAAGCATTTAAATTTCTTGAAATTCTTCCGGCGACCGCCTTTTATCCAAGGTTTAAAAGTGATGCTCGAGTCATCTCCGGGGATAATTGCTTGGTCCTTAGTGACGAGTATTAGCTTACTGGGCGCGGGACTTAGTCCAGTTGATACATTTTGGTTCAATATCTTGGTCTATGCCGGCTCTTCGCAATTGGCGGTGATGCCATTGATCGCTGGAGATTATCCCTTTTGGACTGTTTGGCTGACGGCATTAATTGTGATGTCCCGTTTTGTCATTTTTAGTGCAGTCATTCAGCCTCACTTCAAACATTATTCTTTTTGGCAAAGAATGGGTATCGGGGGTTTAAACACCGATATGAGTTTTGCAAAATTTATAGAAAAATTCCCGTCTCCAGATAACTCTCAAGGAAGTCAGATTGAACTGCTGTATTTCATGGGAATGGTATTAGCGCATTGGTTTTTTTGGCAGATAGGCGCATTAATTGCCATTTTTTTTGGATCCTATATTCCGATCTCATGGGGCCTTGGATTTGCTGGCCCGCTCGCATTGATAGCTTTGATTATTCCTGCTATTAAACATAAAACTGCTGTTATCTCAGCGTTAGTGGCTGCCTGCACTTGTGTCTTAACAATCAATCTACCTTATCGCTTAACAATTGTTTGCTCAGTGATTACTGGTGTGATGGCTGCGGTATTGGTTGATAAACAATCTCAAAAGAAGAATATATGAATACAGTCGATTTGTGGATTGCTTTTTTTGGCTTAATGCTGGTTAGCTTACTTAGCAGAGGCTCTTTTCTTTTAGTGGGATCAAAATTCCCGATTCCCAGAAGCGTTCATGAGTTCTTGCGCTATGCACCTACTGCCGCTCTCATTGCTATCGTCCTTCCAGATGTGCTGTTTGTAAAAGATCCGACGACGCAACTATTTGAATTAAACCTGTATTCACCTCAACTATTTGGAGCAATTGGCGGAGTGATTGGGTTTTTAGTGACCAATAGTATCTTGGCGACCATATTATTGGGAATGGCCTTTTTTACTCTAGCCAGATTTTTGATTTAACGAGTGACTCACGATATCAGCAGAAAACCACCAGTAAGGATTGAGTGGGAATGAGATAATTGATTTTTGCGATTACGTATTGAGATAGCTTACTTTGGTGTTACATAATCACATTATTAATAAAGGAACATGATGAAAATGCTTCAATTGATACGATCATTAGTGGTATTGGCTTGTTTGCTACACATCCCTCTGGGTTACTCGCAGCAGGTTCTTCGGGTAACAACTATTCCAGAAGAGGCAGCTACTGAGCAAATGAGAAAGTTTGGACCTCTCAGTAATTATCTCGAAAAGAATCTTGGTATGAAGGTGGAGTTCACTCCGGTCAATGACTATCCGGCTGCAGTAGAGGCCATGGTTAATAAGCAAGTAGATTTGGTATGGTTTGGTGGATTTACCTATGTACAGGCAAACATTCGTTCCGGTGGAAAAGTAGTCCCATTTGCACAGCGTGAAGAAGATACTAAATTTCGTTCTGTTTTTATTACGCAGAAAAATTCAGGAATTACTAAGTTAACGGATTTAAAGGGCAAGCAAGTCAGTTTTGGTTCTCAATCTAGTACATCTGGGCATCTGATGCCACGTACCTTCCTCCTAGAGGCTGGAATCAACCCAGAAACTGATTTCAAGCGTGTAGCTTATTCAGGTGCGCATGATGCGACGATTGCCTCAGTTGTAAGTGGTCGAGTGGATGCAGCAGCTTTAGATATTACCGTTTGGAATAAGTTTGTTAATGAAGGTAAGGTAGACACAAGCAAGGTAGATGTTTTCTACACCACACCCCCTTACTTTAATTACAACTGGTCGGTTCATGCAGACATGCCTGCCGCCCAACGTGAGAAGATTGCCAAGGCTCTATTTGCATTGGATATGAACACTACCGAAGGCAAGGAAATATTGACTTTAAATCGTGCCACTAAATATATTCCCACGAAAGCAGATAACTATAAAAATCTGGAGCTTGCTGGCCGCAGTGCAGGCTTAATCAAATAGTTGTGGACGTACATTTAGAAAATATTACTGCCTATCATCCTGCTCGTGAGCAGGATGAAGTCTTTGCCTTAAAGAATGTTTCTTTTCAAGTAAAAACCGGTGAGCATGTAGCGATCATAGGGCCTTCAGGTTCTGGTAAGACCACCTTGTTACAAATTGTTGCAGCCGCAATGAAACCTCAGTCCGGGGTGCTGTCTCTAGGCGGAATCAATCCTTGGTCAATTTCTGGTGGGGCATTACGTCAACTACGCCAGCACCTTTTTTATGCGCCACAAATTCCGCCACTGCCCCCACGACAACGTGTGGTTACCTCCTTGTCCGCCAGTCGGCTCGGAGAAATGGGATTGAGTAAGAGCATATTGAATTTAATTTACCCACAATATTCTCAAGATGCTCTTAATACGCTGTCACTATTTGATCTCAATGAAAAATTATGGAGTAGGGTAGATCGTTTATCTGGTGGGGAGCGTCAGCGGGTTGGTTTAGCAAAAATCCTAATGAGCCGAGCTGATCTTTGGTTGGTCGATGAGCCTTTGTCTGCCTTAGATCCCAAAAGATCTAGGCAAGCTATTCAGGTGTTGATTGCAGAGGCAAAGAAACGGGGTGTTACTCTAATTGTGACATTGCATCAAGTCGATGTTGCAACCAAGGAATTTGCTAGAGTGATTGGATTGCAAGCGGGTGAACTAGCATTTGATTTGCCGTCCGCTGATATTACGAAAAATATCCTGCAGGATTTATATGCACAAAATGAGCATGAAATTACTCAGCTAGAAACTCAGCTCTTCCATGCTGAGTGAAGTCTAATCAAACGCTTCCTGAATATTGCAAATGATTTCAGTTTCCACGCCTTTATATTTAAAAGATCCTGCATGGCATTCGCGTCTTACCCTTGCTATTTTGGCTATCATTTTATTAGTACCAGCATTAATCTCAACAGAATTTAAGCCTTGGGTTTTTTTTGAGGCAGAGAATCTAAAAGTTACCCTTAAATTTTTGGCAGACTTTGTTCCGCCTAATACTAAGCCCGACTTTCTGAAGTTAGTTGCTATTGAGGCTTGGCGCACTATTGCGATTGCAACTGCCGGGATGGTTTTGGCTCTCGTATTGGCAATCCCGCTTACCTTATTGAGCACCCGCGTACTATCCATTTCTGCATTAACGGGTCGCATGTCAACCTTCCCATTCGTGATTCGACAAGCTATTCGAATCATGTTGATCTTGATGCGGAGTATTCCTGAAATAGTGTGGGCTCTAGTCTTTGTCAGAGTAGTGGGTCTTGGTCCTGCCGCAGGAGTGTTGGCAATCGCACTAACCTATTCAGGCATGCTTGGGAAGATCTATGCTGAAATCTTAGAGAGTGGGAGCAATGAGTCAAGTCAAGCACTTCTCCGCAATGGAGCGAGTCGCCTGCAAACTTTCTTTTATGCTGTCCTTCCTCAAAATTCGAATGAGTTAACAAGTTATACCGTTTATCGCTGGGAGTGCGCCGTTCGCTCTTCTGCAGTGCTCGGGTTTGTTGGTGCAGGTGGTTTAGGTCAGCAAATGGATAACTCCATGAAAATGTTTAATGGTTCTGAAGTTGCGACTATTCTGATAGCGTTCATGATCTTAGTTGCTTTGGCAGACTGGTTTAGTGCCCAACTCAGAAAATTAATCAGCTGATATGCAATTAAAGCCTCCCCATCTTTCATTCCATCCTTATATCGTACTGATGGGTATGGGCTTGCTCATCATCGCTAGCTTCTGGTCCCTAGATATACAGTTGTCAAAATTACTGTCATTTCGTAGTTGGGAGTTAATGGGTAAATTTTTTGGAGAGTTGCTCGTACCTAATCTCAGCGGGAACTTTCTGAATAAGGTTTTTCAAGCCTCGATAGAAACTTTAGCAATGTCAGCCTTAGGCACTCTTATTGCAGCCTTATTCGGCATAGTTTTAGCTCTTCCCGCTAGTAAAACGTATGCCAATGATCCAATTTACACTCGCACTATTACTCGATGGATATTGAATGCACTACGATCCATTCCAGAGCTAGTATGGGCGGCATTAATATTAATATCGGTTGGTCTCGGACCATTTGCAGGAACATTAGCCTTAGCTTTGCACACTACAGGTGTGTTGGGAAGATTGTTTGCAGATGCAATTGAAAATGCGCCAACCGAGCCTGGAGATGCTTTGCGCATTATGGGAGTTGGCGAGTTAAAAATTTTCCTATACGCCACATTACCAAGCATTCTGCCGCAATTGATTTCGTATAGCTTATATCGCTGGGAAAATAATATTCGGGCTGCGACTGTTCTTGGGGTAGTTGGCGGTGGCGGCTTGGGGCAGATGCTCGCTTTTCATATGAGCCTGTTTCAAATGCAAGACACCAGCACGATTTTAATGACTATGATTGGTTTGGTATTGCTGGTAGATAGTCTTTCGTATTTCTTGAGAAGATATCTCGATAATTAAAGTGAATCGATAGATCTTAAGTTATCAATAGTGCTAGCTATATCCTTGTTAGAATCAGCTTCAGTCAAAGCCTAAAAAGGGGCCATAACTTTGGATAGCCTCCCGTTCTGAGCTGAATAAGCTTACATTTTCATTTAAATGTCACATATCAGTCGATATTACATAAAAGTTATACTCAGATAATTCATCATTCTGTATATTTTGCTGTAGATATAGAAGGTATTATTTTTTAATTTTCGTTTATCAAAAATTGAGGTGAGGGATCTTCGAATGCATTATTCCAGATATTTCTTTTGGCTTTCCACGGTGGTGTTTGCAGCTCTGTCTTTTCCCTATAACCCATACCTTTCTATTATTTTCGCAGCATTATTTTTAATTGGCTTAAGAGATGTAATGCAAAAACATCACTCAATCTTGCGAAACTATCCCCTGATAGGACATTTACGTTTTTTGCTTGAATATATTCGCCCAGAAATTCGGCAATATTTTCTAGAAGATGACGAGGAAAAACTTCCTTTTTCAAGAAATCAAAGAGCTATGGTTTATAGCCGCTCTAAAAAGGACAACGATAAGAGAGGGTTTGGATCCATCAAGTTGATGTATGGTTCTGATAGTGAGTGGTTAGGACACTCCAATTCGCCATGCCATCCTGACCCAAGCACCTTTCGTATTCAAGTTGGCGGCCCAAGCTGTCTTCAGCCTTACTCTTTATCTATATTTAATATTTCTGCGATGAGTTTTGGGTCGCTTTCGCCAAATGCTATTAGAGCGCTGAATAGAGGTGCAAAGCTGGGTGGATTTGCTCACGACACTGGCGAAGGCTCAATCTCTTCGTATCATCGGGAGTTTGGTGGCGACATTATTTGGGAAATTGGATCTGGATATTTTGGCTGTCGCACCGAGGATGGTCTATTTTCAGAGGAGAAATTTACTGCTCAAGTAGTTGATCCTCAAATTAAGATGGTGGAAATTAAGCTATCTCAGGGTGCAAAGCCAGGCCATGGAGGAGTCTTACCTGGCCCTAAGGTCACTGCTGAAATTGCTGCCACTAGAGGTGTACCTATTGGTGAGGATTGTGTCTCTCCAGCCCATCATGCAGAGTTTTCATCTCCCTTAGAATTAATGAACTTTATTGCTCGTTTACGTAAGCTAAGTGGCGGTAAGCCTGTTGGTTTCAAATTATGCGTTGGACAGCCATGGGAGTTTTTTGGTATTGCTAAGGCGATGCTAGAGACAGGTATTTGTCCCGACTTCATTGTGGTTGACGGCAGCGAGGGTGGTACTGGTGCCGCCCCTGTTGAATTTACAGATCATGTGGGGATGCCGCTTCGTGATGGCCTTAGATTAGTGCACAACACCTTAGTCGGAATCAATAAACGCAGGGAGATTAAGATCGGAGCGTCTGGAAAAATTATTTCCGGCTATGACATTATTCGTGCTCTTGCTTTGGGAGCAGATTGGTGTAATTCTGCAAGAGGATTTATGTTTGCATTAGGCTGCATTCAGTCACGAACTTGTCATACAGATAAGTGTCCTACCGGTGTTGCAACTCAGGATTTGGGTCGTCAAAGAGCATTGGTGGTCCCCGATAAGGCTGAGCGAGTATTTGCCTTTCATCAAAATACGATTGCATCATTGGCTGATCTAATTGGATCTGCGGGCCTCAGACATCCTCAGGAAATTACTCCTGACTACGTGATGCGTAGGGATGGTTCTGGCAAGATAGTCACCCTAGCTTCGCAGCTAGCCACGCTTAATCCTGGGGTGCTACTACAAGGCGTTGATACTTCCAAGGAAAATGATTTTCCTCAAGAGTTTGATCTTTACTGGAACAGAGCTCAAACTAATCAATTTGGTTTAGCCCCGGCATCAAATCTATGAGAGCCCACCTCTATCTTTATGCTTGAGTTACGAGGTGAAGCTCTCGCAATCTTGGTAAGTACCGATCCCCAGATCAAGGTCAGTCGGCTAGGGCATTTGTTTGATGAGTATCAAGGTGGGCGCATTGCCTTAAATCTTTCTGAAGTATTTGACTCTGCAAATCTTAATCTTCCTGGACGACCGGCTAAGCCCGATTTAGTGGCGCCAAAGTGGGTTCCCAAAAGAAAAATGGATACGGTTGAAGGTAGGGCTATTCTTTGGCACTCCCTAGCGCATATCGAATTTAATGCCATGAATTTGGCTTTAGATGCCATTTGGCGCTTTCCAAATATGCCCAAGGCTTATTACGAGGACTGGCTAAAGGTTGCCAAGGAAGAGTCATATCACTTCAGTTTGATCAATGCCCATTTACATTCCTTTGGATTTAGCTATGGCGATTTCCCGGCTCACAATAGCCTGTGGGAGATGGTGGAGAGAACTTCGGATTCAGTGATTGCCAGGATGGCGCTGGTTCCTAGAACCATGGAGGCAAGAGGTCTTGATGCTGTTCCAGAGATTCGGGATCGGTTTAGGCAAATTCAAGATGATCGTGCAGTTGAAATCTTAGAGATTATTCTTCATGATGAAATCAGCCATGTACTGATCGGCAATCGTTGGTTTAATTTCCTTTGTACTAAAGAGAGCTTATCCCCGATTACGACTTATCGAGAATTAGCTGAGAAATACCGTGCTCCTACTTTGAGGGGGCCGTTTAATTTTGAGGCGCGTGAGCAAGCTGGCTTTAGCTCCGATGAATTAGAGATACTGGAATCTCTTAGTGAGAAGCGGACGCAAGCAGCATGAAGATCTTGAGTCTGATTCCGCCGATGACGCAGCTCAATACGCCGTATCCATCAACGGCTTATCTCACTGGTTTTTTGCGCTCTCGTGGCTTTGATGCTGTTCAGGATGATTTAGCTTTAGCCCTAGTCCTAGGCTTCTTCACCCCACAGGGTTTGTGGGAGATCAAAGATCAAGCCTTAAATCTCCCCGAAGAAAATCGCAGTGCGAGTGTCAATTTTTTTCTCGATTACTTTGCCGATTACAAAAGTACGATCGCTTTAGCAATTGCATTCTTACAAGGACGAGATAGCACTCTTGCCCATCGCATCAACAGTCGCACTTTATTGCCTGAAGGCCCTCGCTTCACATCTTTAGATTCTTATGATGAAGTGGACGGTGGTGATTCATTGGCATGGGCATTTGGCGCATTAGGCTCTCAAGATCGAGCACGTCATTTGGCTACCCTCTATCTCAACGATTTATCTGACGTTTTGCGGGATGCAGTGGATGAGCGTTTTGAATTTGTTCGTTATGCAGAAGCCTTGGCAGGTAGTCAGCCTACTTTTACCCCCTTAGCAGATGCCTTAGCAGCCAGCCCTACATTAATGGATTTGTATCTACAGGAGCTCACAAAGTCCTCAATAGAAAAGCATCAGCCCACTTTAGTATTGTTATCAGTGCCATTTCCAGGAGCAATGTATGCTGCATTGCGAATTGCTCAAACTATCAAACAGCATTACCCCAGCATCAAAATTGTTCTTGGTGGTGGCTACGTTAATACTGAGTTGCGTGAGCTCACTGACCCACGCCTGTTTGATTTTGTTGACTACATTACCCTTGACTCTGGTGAGCGACCTTTGCTTGCACTCTTAGAATATTTACATGGCAAGCGTTCTGCAGAAAGATTGGTTCGTACCTTTATCCGAACTACTGCTAATGAAGTGCGTTATATCAACTGGAAAGAGCCTGATGTGCCTTTTGAAGAGGTAGGCATTGCCACGTGGGATGGTCTACCACTCAATTCTTATTTATCTTTATTGGATATGCTTAACCCCATGCATCGCTTATGGAGTGATGGGCGTTGGAATAAGCTCACGGTTGCGCATGGCTGCTATTGGAAGAAATGCAGCTTTTGTGATGTCAGTCTAGATTACATTTCTCGTTATGAAACAGCTTCAGCAAGTCTATTGGTCGATCGTATCGAAGCGATTGTTGCGGAGACTGGTCAGACGGGATTTCATTTTGTAGATGAGGCTGCGCCACCGAAGATCTTGAAAGCCCTTGCTGAAGAACTCATTCGGCGTAAGGTGGTAATTTCTTGGTGGGGCAATATTCGTTTTGAAAAGACCTTTACTCTAGAGCTATCTGAGTTGTTAGCACAAAGTGGTTGTATTGCGATGTCCGGCGGCTTGGAAGTTGCTTCCGACAGACTTCTCGATCTCATGAAAAAAGGGGTCTCAGTTGAGCAGGTGGCGCAAGTGACAAAAGGCTTTTCAGATGCAGGTATTTTGGTGCACGCCTATCTAATGTATGGTTTCCCAACGCAAACCGTTCAAGAAACTGTCGACTCGCTAGAGTATGTTCGTCAGCTTTTTGAGAATGGCTGTATTCAGAGTGGCTTTTTCCATCGATTTACTTGCACAGTCCATTCCCCAGTAGGGCTTGATCCAGCAGCCTATGGAATCGAACTCGTCCCATTGCCGCCTATTAGTTTTGCTAAGAATGATGTTGCCTTTATCGATCCCACAGGTGTAGATCACGATCATCTTGGTATGGGCCTCAAAAAGGCGATCTATAACTTTATGCATGGCGTAGGTTTTGAGGCGGAAACCCATCAGTGGTTTGATATGCCTGGTACTCCAAAAACCTCGCTGGGACGCAATAAAATAGCTAAAGCTTTGAGGCATGTATAAACTTTAGTAGGTCACTTATTTCGTTCAATTACCTTAGGTAAAAACATGAATTTATCTCGCCGTACTTTTATCGTATCAGCCGCTCTGGCTCCCGTGGCTTGTGGAAGCCTTTCCTATGAGCATGGTATTCCAGTTGCTCAGCCAAAGCCACTACCTATAGTTCGTCCTCCGCAAGTTGGTCAAGAGTGGACCTATATCAAGAAAAACATTTTTGACGGTAAAACGCTAGATGTGATTACTGAGCGTGTTGCTAACATTGGTTCAACTATTGTGCTTGATCGATCCACAGCTGATGGCGCTCGCTTACCTAGTGAAATCCAAACTTCATGGGGAATGGTTGCTACTGATTCACAGTGGTCACGCTTGCTCAACTTCAGTCCATCCTTGCCGCTTTGGCCTGAACAGTTATCTACCACTTGGGCGAAGCAGTTCAATACTAAGTACAGCATCGCTGGCTACTCAGACTCGAGAATGGATTGGCGGGAATATATGACTGTTCAGGGCTGGGAAAAAATTACTGTTCCTGCTGGAGAGTTCGTGGCGCTCCGTTTTCAGTCTCTGATTAATTATGAGAGTGAAGATCCAAACAAGGTTGATTGCATCCGTAAGGAAACGGTTTGGTTTGCACCTCAGATTGGTCGCTGGGTTGCGCGTGAGGCATCTGGTTCCTATCAAATTCAGGGGCAGATTGGTGGAGTGATTTTAGAAGGTAGCTATCAATGGCAGTTGAGCTCTTACAAGTAAACGCCATACGGAGGCTTTTTTTATCGCTGTCGCCAGCACTGCTGGTGGCTTGCATTGCTTCACAGCCTTATCCAGCTTCAACACCTTTACCGCAACCCATTAACCCTCCAAAAGTGAGGGCGCCGCAAGTCGGTCAGCAATGGGTCTACAACGTACGCAATGTATTCAATCAAGAGCTGGTAGATATTGTTACGGAGAGGGTGGTTTCTGTTGGACCTCAGGTTCGAATTGAGCGTAGCGGACTAAAAGCAGGGCCACTTCCCGATGAAATTCAGCAACCTTGGGGTTACATTGTTCAAGATCCCCATTGGAATCCTTCCCAACGGTTTTTACAGCCCATCCCCTTATGGCCTGAGCAGCTGGCTCCAGGATGGTCTGGGTTTTATCGTAATCGTTATCAGGTGCTTGGTTATCCAGACAATGATTACTACTGGGGCTTGAATATTACCGCAGTAGGCTGGGAGGGTGTCAGCACTCCCGCAGGTCAATTCCCGGTCCTGAAGTATCAAAGTGAGGCGCCTTATTTCACCAGCAATGATTTTTCTCGAGTGGCTAACTATCGCCAAGAAGATATCTGGTTTTCCCCGGAAATCGGACGGTGGGTTATTCGGCGCGGTTATGGACGCTATCTATGGGCTGATATGTTTTGGAGTAATGCCCTTTGGGAAGACTATTTAGAGTGGGAGCTTGTGTCCTGGAAGTAAGCAAAGAGCTTAAAATCAGGTCATAGCTATGTATACCGTAAAAGAACTCTTTCCAACCCTTCAGGGTGAGGGCGCCCACGCTGGTCGTGCGGCTGTATTTTGCCGATTTTCTGGTTGCAATCTATGGAGCGGTCGCGAAGAAGATCGTGCTGCTGCAGTTTGTCAATTTTGCGATACCGACTTTGTTGGGAGTGATGGCGCTGGCGGTGGAAAGTTTGAAACTGCCTCTCTATTGGCCGACACCATTGAAGACGTATGGAGCAGCACCTCTGCGGGACCACAACAACGTTACGTTGTCTTTACTGGTGGCGAGCCACTACTACAGCTTGATACTGCCTTGATTGATGCTTTGCATGCCAAGGGCTTTGCCATTGCCATTGAGACGAATGGAACAATCAAGGTGCCCAAGGGAGTTGATTGGGTATGCGTTAGTCCTAAGGCTGGCTCTGAACTCATTGTGTTGCAAGCCGATGAGATGAAGTTGGTAATACCTCAGGCTGGACACGCCTCTATCGAAACCTTATTAGCTCGGTTTGAGAAGATGGATTATCGCAATCGCTTCTTGCAAGCTATGGATGGTCCAAATCTCCAAGAAAACCTCGCATTAGCAGTTCGCCTCTGTCAGAAACGTCCCTTGTGGCGCTTAAGTGTTCAGACCCATAAGATCATTGGTATCCGATAAGAGTCTGATCAAGTAAATTTTAAGTATTTAGAAAACATAAAATGACCGCAAAGCAAGAAGCTATTTCTATCACTCGTCGACTTGAGTTTGATTCAGGTCATCGCATTCCGAATCATGATGGTCAGTGTCGTCACCTACATGGCCATCGCTATGCAATTGAAGTCACGCTAACCGGTGTGATTGCAGATCATCCTGGCAAGGCGGATGATGGCATGGTCTTGGACTTTGGAGATATCAAGCGCCTTACCAATCAATATGTAGTTGAGCCCTGGGATCATGCGTTTCTGGTGGCTAAAGAAGATGCTGGATTGGTAGATTATTTAAATTCTATCCCTAACCATAAGACGGTGGTGATGGAGCATGTACCCACTGTTGAGAATTTGGCCAGTGCTGCCTTTAGAGTATTGCAGCCAGTTTTTGAAAAAGCTTTTGATGGTCGACTTAAGTTAGCATCTATTCGTCTTTATGAAACTCCCAATTGTTGGGCTGACGTTTCTCACTCATAAAAGTAATATGCAAGCAGAGCTTGATCGTCAATTTATGCAACAAGCTTTGGATCAAGCCAAGCTCGCAGGCGCGGCCGGTGAGGTGCCTGTAGGTGCCGTCTTGGTTCGGGATGGTCTGGTAATCTCAACAGGCTTTAATCAGCCGATTAGTAATAGCGATCCAAGCGCCCATGCAGAAATGATGGCATTACGTACCGCAGCTCGAGACGAATCAAACTATCGTCTGCCTGGTACAACGCTTTACGTCACCCTAGAACCTTGCACCATGTGTGCTGGAGCGATGCTACATGCCAGAGTGGAGCGCGTGGTATTTGGCGCTGCGGATCCTAAAACTGGTGCCGCAGGAAGTGTGCTCAATATATTCTCGGAAAAACAGATTAACCACCAGACCCAGGTTGAAGGTGGCATCATGAGTGAAGAGTGCGGGCAAATACTGCGTAATTTTTTTAAGGAGCGGCGTTGAAGTCCATTCATTTAATTGCTCCATCTGGAGCTAGCCTAGATACACGCAGCCCAATAGCTGGAATCGAGTGGCTTCAGAAGCAGGGTATTGAAGTTCTCAATGTCGCTTGTGTAGATCGAGTTGATCAACGTTTTGCTGGCTCGGATGCTGAGCGTTTAGCTGAAATCAATCAACTTGCCACGCTCTCTCCCGATAGCGTTGCTGTAGCTATGCGTGGCGGTTACGGATTGCATCGCTTGCTCCCGGATATTGAGTGGAGCTCCATTAGTAAGGCTATTAAGAGTGGCTTACAAATTTGCGGACACAGTGATTTCACAGTTTTCCAGTTGGGCTTGTTAGCTAAAACTGGTGCAGTCACTCTGGCTGGACCTATGCTCAATTTTGATTTTGCTTGCCAGGGCGAGCAGGGTGAGGGCGTTACTCCTAATGCATTTATGTGGGCGCATTTTCAGAAAGCAATTGAAGATCGTAAATTAGATTGCACTATCCAAGCCGCGCAACCCTTTTTAAGAAAGCCTGCCTCAGGCCAAGCGTCAGGAATGCTCTGGGGTGGAAACTTAACAGTGCTGGCAGGTTTGGTTGGAACGCCTTACTTGCCAAATCAGCAGCAAACTCAAGGCGGGATTTTATTTCTGGAGGATGTCAATGAACATCCATATCGGATTGAGCGGATGCTGATGCAATTATTAGATGCAGGCATATTAACTAATCAAAGTGGCATCCTCTTGGGTGGATTCTCGGCCTATCGTCTTTATGACAATGATCGTGGTTACGCACTAGAAACTGCCATTGAAGTAATTAGTAAGCGTCTTCCTGAGAATATTCCCGTATTAACAGGATTACCGTTTGGGCATCAAGCTGAGAAGCTCACTTTGCCAGTGGGTGCGCAAGCCCACATTCAATATGATGTATCGGGATTTACTATTCACTCAACCTGGTAAGTAATTGATTATGAAAATTTCCCCCTCCCGAATCTTAGTATTCCTAACTAGCGTATTGATTGCGAGTACTGTAATGGCCACTGAAGAACCTAAATTTTCTATTATTGAAAAATCAGAACCTTTCGAGCTTCGTGCTTACGCTCCTCAATTGATTGCTGAGGTCAAAGTAGAGGGTGATTTGGATACTGCCTCTAGCCAAGGATTTCGTTTGATAGCCGCTTTCATTTTTGGGCAAAATCAAGTCAGTGAAAAAATTTCTATGACTGTTCCGGTCGGAATAGAAACAGCACAAAGCACTAAGATTGCAATGACTGTCCCGGTGGGTATTGAGGCCAGCAAAGATTCTGCGAAAGGTGTAAATCAGTGGGTATTTTCTTTCGTAATGCCTTCTGAGTACACCATGGCCACGCTGCCAAAACCAATCAATCCCTTGGTGACCATTCGGGAGTTACCTGCGCAAAAACGTGCGGCAATTACCTTCTCTGGGTTTTATAACGAAGCTAAAGTCCTTGAAAAAACTAAGGCTTTAGAAGAGTGGGTCAAAAGTAAGCAATGGCAGACAATCGGAAGCCCCCAATTTGCACGCTATAACCCTCCTTGGTCTATACCCTTCATGCGCCGTAATGAAATTCTGATAACACTTCGGGATTAATTGAAGATAGTATTCGAAGGTACAAATCTTTCAGGCACTTACTTTAGGGTATATGCCTACAGAAACTATCAATATTCCTCCATAGTATGTAGCAATGTCAAAACTGATTGAATTAACCTATGTAAGTGAACCCGTTCAAGGGATGTCCTTTTTAGGTCTCATGCGCCTTCTCTATCACTCCTATTTGAGAAACCTCAGATTAGAAATTACTGGCGCACTCATCTTTGAAAATAATCAATTTGGGCAAGTGATTGAGGGACCCGAGGATGTGATTGATGCATTGTGGGAAAAAATTCAAAAAGATGATCGCCATAAAAATATTCGATTAGTAGAGAGAAAAAGTATTAGCGCTAGGAGCTTTGAAAAGTGGACTATGGTTTTTCAGGGTGATAAGGAATTATTTAAAGGCTTACCCGAGGTAAGCGCTGCTATCGAGGAAGTGAATTTTCCAGTTGGTCACCCCCTGTTGGCGGCTTTACGGGGTGAGGGAAAAAACTAAATCAGTAAGCGCTTTTCAATGGGCATAGTTTAGGCGCCATACGCCCTTGGCTCAAATGTATTAACATGCATCAGTTAAACGAGTTTATGGGCGCAAAAATGGAACAAAATCGCATTATTTCAATACGTGATAAATCAAAAAATATTTACCTTACGGGCATCTTGATCTTTACAGGCATCTTCTCAACGATCGCTGCTTGCGTCTGGTTCGTATCTAAACTCAATTTCTAAGTGTGCAGGGCGCTCCCTTAGGGAGTAGACATTATATATCCGTAAATTGTAATTTTGCTAGTTGCGAATACAGTCCTGATTGAGCTAACAGGCTTGCGTGGTTACCAGTCTCAATAATTCGACCATGCTCCATCACAATGATCCGATCTGCCTTTTTGACGGTAGAGAGTCTATGCGCAATGACAATGGTAGTTCTGCCGTTCATGGCCACTTCAAGAGCTTGCTGAACTAGCCTTTCTGATTCTGCATCTAGAGAGCTCGTTGCTTCATCCAAAAGTAGTAACGGGGGATTTTTAAGTAGTGCTCTTGCTATTGCAATGCGCTGTTTTTGTCCGCCAGATAATCTGACTCCCCGATCCCCCAAAAAAGATTCGTAGCGCTCTGGAAGTCTGGAAATAAACTCATCGACAGCAGCTTGCACAGCCGCCTCATGTACTTCAGCATCGGTCGCATCTTCCCTTCCATAGCGAATATTTTCTAAGGCATTTTCAGAGAATATGCTGATGTCCTGTGGCACAAGACCAATTAATCTTCTCAAGTCATCTAACTTAAATTCTCTAATATCAACGTCATTAAATTTGATGCAACCAAATTGGGGGTCATAGAAGCGTTGTATTAATTTAAAGAGCGTTGTTTTGCCAGATCCCGAAGGGCCCACTAGAGCAATTTTCTCGCCTGCCTGAATCGATAGATTGATGTCAGACAGGACGAGATTGGGATTAGATGAGTAAGCAAAGCTAAGATTCTCAATCTGAACATGAATTGCTTTATCTGCACTTTGAGTCCTGATATGTGGTGATAGTGGACTCACCACTTTGGGCTGAGAGTTCAAAAGCTCTAGCAGTCGTTCCCCGGCACCCATTGCTCTTTGCGCATCTCCAAGAACTTCAGATAGTGCCGCTATAGCACCAGCAACAATGACCGCATAAAGAAAAAACTGGGTGAGTTGACCACCAGATATTTCCTGATTACTCACGGCATAAGCGCCAAGCCATAGGACCAAGATGATGCTAGTAAAACCTAAAAGGATGGCAACAAAAGTCAGTTTTCCTCGTGCAGCACTACGATTGATTGATGCTGAGAATGATTTTTCAATCGATTGATTAAAGACTTTGATTTCTTTTTCTTCATTTGCAAAGGATTGCACCGTAAAAATTGCATTAATCTTTTCTCCAGCTATTGCGGATGTAAGGGCAATTTTGTCTTGAGAGTTTCTAGAAAGCTGTCGAACTTTCTTTCCCATGAAGACGACGGGAATGACTGTAATCAAGAGGGTGAATAAAATCAGTAAGGATAGTTGAATGCTGGTAATGAACATCATTGCCATGCCGCCAAGCAATAAAAATAGATTCCTGACCGCCATTGAAATGCTAGTACCTAAGAGGATCTGAATGATGGTGGTGTCATTGTTGATGCGAGAGAGTATCTCTCCGCTTTGCTGAGTCTCAAAAAACTCAGGGCTTTGAGAAATGATATGGGAGTAGACTTTTTTCCGGATGTCGCAAGTGATTCTTTCGCCAAGCCATGACACGAGGTAATAACGCAAGGAGCTAGCAAAAGCCAATACGACTGCCGCGCCGAACAAATTAATAAAAGTACGGTTTATTTGAGCTTGGCTTGCCTCACTAAAGCCTTGGTCAATGATGGTTCTAAAACAAAGTGGAATTACTAGGGTTGCACCGGCGGCAAGAATGAGGCTGATGGTTGCTAATAAAAGCTGTCTTTTGTAGGGTCTTATAAAAGGTAAAAGTGTTTTTAAGGCTTTTAGCTTATTGCTTGCTGGCATTTTGTTTTCAGGCATTGATGGTTTTTCTATGGGTACGGTGTGCTGGAGGGACGCTTTAAAGCCTCGACATCAGGAAGCTTGGGTCCCCACAGGCTAGGCTTTCACTTGCCCAAATGGGCTAATCAAACTTTTATTTTGAATGTCGTAACAGGTCAATTCTAGGAATATTAAGGGGTTTTACGTACTTTTAGTTACACTAATCTAAGTAAAATTGAAACTACATATTAATCTGCCTTAGGATAGCGATGGCCCTTAATTTTCCGTTCACAGCAATAGTCTCACAAGCTGAAATGAAGCTTGCCATCATACTCTGTACAATCGATCCTTCTATTGGTGGGGTGCTGATTTTTGGTGATCGCGGTACAGGAAAATCTACCACCATTCGCTCCTTAGCTTCCTTGTTGCCCGAGATGAAGTCGGTTGCCGCTTGCCACTATCACTGTGATCCAGACTCTACTAATCTTTGTACAGACTGCTTGGCCAAAAAAGCGAGCGGGCAAAAACTGTCATCACAGCTAATTCCTGTACCTGTCGTTGACTTGCCCTTGGGAGCAACTGAAGATAGGGTGGTTGGTGCCTTAGATATTGAGAAAGCGCTGACACAGGGGATTAAGTCATTTGAGCCAGGGCTGCTAGCTAAAGCAAATCGTGGTTACCTGTATATCGATGAAGTCAATTTGCTTGAGGATCACTTAGTAGATCTCCTGATTGATGTTGCCGCCTCTGGCGAAAATATTATTGAGCGCGAGGGCTTAAGTATTCGGCACCCGGCACGATTTGTTTTGATTGGAAGCGGTAATCCTGAAGAGGGCGAGCTTCGCCCACAAATGCTGGATCGCTTTGGACTATCCATCGAAGTACGAACTCCTTCGGACTTTAAAGAGCGGGTATCGATCATCAAAAAGCGTGATGAATTTGAGCGCAATCCCGAACAATTTATTGCTCAATGCCAAGAGGAAGAATTAGAGCTGAAGAAAAAAATTAGTAAGTCGAAAAAAATGCTGGATAAAGTTGAGGTTGATGACAGTCTACTGGAGCTGGCAACCAAGCTTTGCGCACACTTGGGCACAGATGGCTTAAGGGGTGAGCTTACTGTATTGAGAGCAGTAAGGGCCCTTGCTGCATTTGAGGGTAAGAAAAAAGCAAACTTAGAGCACTTAAAGAAAATTGCCCCTATTGCACTAGGCCATCGTCTACGCCGTAACCCCCTAGATGACAGTAGCTCCAATGTGCGCATTGAGCGCGCGATGCAAGAATTCTTTGCTGATACATCGAAGTGAATTCAGATCAAGTAGCGTGGTTTGATGCAAATATAGTTGCTGCGCTAGTAGCAATTAATCCTCGGGGACTTAAAGGCGTTTGTCTCAGAGGTCAGTTTGGCCCTGTTAGAGATTCATGGCTCAGTTATTTCTCGGATCTGTGTGCCCCCACAGCTCGCCTGCTCAAGGCGCCTGCTAACCTAGTGGCAGAGCAACTCATGGGCTCCTTAGATATTGAGGCGACTCTCAATCAAGGTTCCTTAGTGCTGAGTAAAGGGCTTTTAGAGAAGGCTCAAGGTAACTTCTTATTGTTATCGATGGCTGAGCGCATGGATACCCAGGTGCTGGCATTAATCTCGCAAGCATTAGATAACAGCATTACGCATGGCGCTGAATTTGGAGTAATAGCCCTAGATGAGTCAGAGACTGCGGGTGATAGCTTTAGCCCCAGGATGATGGATAGATTGGCCTTTGAAGTCTATCTGGATCAATTTTCTCTCGCGGACACAAAAGAAAATTTAGCAATTCATGCAGAAGATATTCAGAGCGCAAAAAAATTATTACCTCGAGTAGTTTGTAGTATTGATTTCATTGAAGTGCTGACCAAATCCGCCCTGAAGATTGGCATTGGTTCTTTTAGAGCCAACCAGTTTGCAGTGGAAACTGCTAAGACATTAGCAGCATTACGGGGCTTGCAAGAGGTGGGTCAAGATGAAGTGCTTGATGCAGCGCGTTTGGTGTATACCTATTCCAAAATACTACATGCACCACCAGAAGTAGAGCAGCCAAACCGAGATGATGGAGAAAACTCTCAGGATGAAAAGGGTAATGATCAGAACCCAGATCAGAACCCAGATCAGAACCCAGAAAACAATCATCCTGAAGAGAATTTAGACAATGACCAAGAAGATGGGGATCAGCAATCTAATCCTCAGCCACCATCTCAGGAAGAGCTAGAGGATATCGTCGTTGCAGCGGCTAAGGCATCTGTCCCTAAGGATTTTTTTGCGCAATCTAAACAAGGTGCTCGCTCGATTCATGCGGCATCACATACCTCTGGAAAATCTGGCGAGTCTCAAAATAGTTTTGTCAGTGGAAGACCCATGAGTTCGCGCAAGGGTCAGCCAGGAGGTGGCCGGCGCTTAGATGTTTTAAAAAGTATTCGGGCTGCGATTCCTTGGCAGCGTTTGCGTGAGAGACAGGCTGGCTCACAGCAATACAGTTCTGGAAAAAGTAAGATTGATTTTCGGTCTGAAGATTTGCATATAAAACAGTATTTAAAAAGACGCGGCACGGTCACTATTTTTTTAGTGGATGCATCAGGATCCTCTGCAACACAGCGCTTAGCTGAGGCAAAGGGGGCATTGGAGCAATTACTAGCCCAGTGCTATATCCGTCGTGATGAAGTGGCCATGCTATCGATGAGAGGCTCTAAAGCTGAGCTCATTCTGCCTCCGACGCGATCGCTTGTTAGGGCAAAAAGAAATCTAGCAACACTCCCGGGTGGCGGCGGCACTCCGTTAGCAGCGGGCTTTAGAGCCGCAAATGAAATGGCTGTAGTACTCAAGAGAAAAGGCTTAACTCCCATCATCGTCATCCTTAGTGATGGCAAGGCCAACGTCAATCTGAAAGGAGTGGGGGGTAGATCAGAGGCTCACAGCGATGCCCTGTTGGCAGCTAAAGAGCTGAGATTAAAAAATCACTGTGTTTTGTTTGTTGATACTTCGCCTCAGCCCGAAGTATTAGCGCAAGAGCTTTCTGATATGATGGCTGCGCAATATTTAGCTTTGCCCTATAGCGGCTCAGGCAAGATGATCTCGCATGCCGCTATACAACTTGCTAGCGTTCAATAAGGCTTCTTTTGAGAAAGCTTGCTTAAGACTTTCTTACCCTTCAGGTAGGCATTCATAAAAAGTCCTAGACCAAGTACAAGGCCTAGACATAGTGCGACATTAGTTAGTGTGAACATGCTTTGCCTCTTCTTCTGTTAATGCACTCATAATGAATTCAAGTGCTAGTTTTTCTGATTCCTCATGGAATAAATGACCACCTTTGATCTCTATGATTCGAGGATTTACAAAGTCTTTTCTAATCACTTCACAGAGTGGTTTTATTGGAATCCACCCGTCATCTTCTGTAACAATAAATGTCAATCGAGAGCTAATTTTCTTGCACCGACTGAGCAGGCTAGGTATATCCGCTCCAGCCATGAAGCTCATAGAACCATTGAGGTGATCAGCACTTTTGAAGAGTGTTTTATAACGATCTCTTTTTTCAGGTGTCAGAACTGATTTAGTTGAATCTAGTAGGCTATTAATCATGTTTGTCCGTGGCAGTAAGTCGGACAGCACGGCCGTAAAAAATGATGAAGTCACAATCGGATTGAGAAAGGGCGCTACAAACTTATTGTAAAAATTAGGCAAGCTAATGAGTGAGGGATTTAGTCCAATAATCATCTTTGGCTGCTTATTTTTTAGTGCGTAACTTAAGGCTAGCGTTGCTCCTGCAGAGTGCCCAACAATGCTGTCGAAATAATCAATCTTTAAAGCTTTCCTAAGGTCGGTAAGTGTGTCAGCCAATTGATCTAGGCTCAGTGTTTTATTACCTAAGTTTTTTGTAAAGCCATGACCAGGTAAGTCAACTGCAATCACCGTGTAATGCTTGGAGAGCTCTGTAAAGATTGCCCCCCAAGTATGTGCCGATGATCCAGTACCGTGAAGCAGAAGTAGGTGACTTGGTGAGGTTCCAGAAACTTGAACGTGCCAAAACAAATCCCCAACCTGAATTTCCTGGCTAAAGGCGCTATTGGGCCAATCTTTTGGAATTCTTTTCATCATCTGTAACAACTTACATTTCAAAATTAAGGGTTTACCCGAATAAATTGGTTTGACAGCTTTCCAAATAGTGTCTATATTTTTTTACATATTAAATCGTATTCTTATTTTGACAAAGTAATTTATTCCTTTAGGGGCAAGAACATGTCACCAATCAAGCATTTGGATAGAGCCTTAGAGCAAGCCTTGAAGTCCCATGAGTCAGCAAAAGGCCCGGCTTTATTGAGTAAGGCAATCAGACATGCTGTGTTTCCTGGAGGTGCGCGCATTAGACCGCAACTTACTCTGGCAGTTGCTCATGCTTGCGGTAACGATGATCCACAGTTATCGATGGCAAGTGCAATCGCGATTGAGATGATTCACTGCGGATCCCTGGTGCATGATGATTTGCCCTGCTTTGACGATGCGGAAATGCGCCGCGGTCAAACCTCGGTTCATAAAGAGTTTGGAGAGCGACTTGCGGTACTGGCGGGCGATGCTCTGATTGTGATGGCCTACCAAACGGTTGCTGCGGCTTCGAGAAGATCAGCACAACGTTTAGCCCCCATTATCAAAACAATTTCTGAGGGAGTAGGGGCACCCTTCGGAATTATTGCAGGGCAATCCTGGGAGTGTGAATCGCAAGCAGTTCTCAGTGACTACCAAAGATCAAAGACGGGCGCACTGTTTGCTGCAGCAACAGCTAGCGGTGCACAAGCTGCTGGTGCCGATGCACAAACCTGGATGGGCTTGGGCGAATGGCTAGGTGAGGC
Organism: Polynucleobacter duraquae; assembly: GCF_000973625.1. Lineage (NCBI taxonomy): Bacteria > Pseudomonadati > Pseudomonadota > Betaproteobacteria > Burkholderiales > Burkholderiaceae > Polynucleobacter > Polynucleobacter duraquae. Next base: position 1,325,670 of record NZ_CP007501.1, on the reverse strand, counting down.
CTATCAAATTGCCGACGATATTCGTGATGTATTAGGGGATGCCCAGTTTCTTGGTAAGCCATCAGGCCAGGATGAAGAGCATCATCGTCCAAGTTCTGCAAAAGAATTGGGACTCAATGGCGCTGTTGAGCATTTTGATACTCTGGTTGGAAAAGCCATCTCCTCAATACCGAGTTGCAAAGGAGACGTTGCTTTAAAAAGGCTGGTGGCATTTGAGGCAGAGAGACTTCTCCCATCTTCATGGTTTCAGGATGATGAAAGACATATTGCCGTTGTTGCTCAAAGGCAATTTGCTTAGACTGAATCGATACTGAGCATGTCATCCCTAGAGTCAGCCGTGATCAATGTAAGCCAGAGCGAATATAGTCTTTGGGAAAAGCTCTGTATCTATCGAGATCAACTCATTGCAAATAGTCGCTTTCAAAACGCAGTTTCAAAAATTCCTTTTATCAATCGAATTGCAAAAAAAGAGCCAATCAACTTTTTGATTTGATGGCTGGCTTTGTCTACACACAGATACTGCTTGCTTGTGTTCGAATCAATTTATTTAACCTGTTGAAAAATGGCCCATTAGAAATCGGGTTCATAAAAAATAACTGCGGTCTTGAGTTGGATGCATTACAGAAGTTACTCGATGGCGCAGTATCGATTGATCTCCTAGAGATGCGCTCTCATCAGAGATATGGCTTAGGTACACTCGGCGCCCCCATGGTTGGCAACACTGCATTGTCTGCGATGATCGAGCATCACACCGTACTGTATGAAGATCTTAAAGACCCTTTGTTGTTGTTATCGGGTGGTATTAAAAATAAAAATCTAGAAAAATTTTGGCCTTATGTTTCTGAAGATGAAAAGGAACAAGAATCTTTATTAGATAAAGAGCGCGTTAAAAATTATTCAGATTTAATGTCAGCATCACTACCACTAGTCGCCGATCAAGTAGTCGATGCATACGATTTTTCTAGGCACCAATGTCTTCTGGATGTTGGTGGTGGTCAAGGAACTTTTTTAAAACGGGTTCATTTGAATGCGCCTCAATTACAGAGAAAATTATTTGATCTTCCAGGCGTAGCGCAGCTTGCACAAGATGGTTTTTTGAAAGACCAAAAACAAAAAGATATTCAGGTATACGGCGGTGATTTTTTTAAAGATCCTCTGCCTCATGGTGCCGATTTGATTACATTGATTCGGGTGATCTTTGATCATGACGATGCGCGCGTCAAAATTCTTTTGCGTTCGATTTTTGAAGCGCTCCCGCCCAATGGAAAGCTATTAATCGCTGAGCCGATGGCTGATACACCGGGTCACCCTGCGATGGGACGGGCTTATTTTGGTTTTTATCTATTGGCAATGGGTCGCGGTAAACCAAGGAGTATTTCCGAGATTTCGGCCCTGGCAATCGACTCAGGCTTTAAAAAAGTGGAGGTTTTACCATCCAACATGCCAATTAATGCCCAAGTTTTACTAATTAGTCGTTAATTTAGGGGTAAATACTAATGTGCATATCCTTTAATGTGTATAAATTAGTTTACATACAGTAAAGTAAATAAAAATATACAAATGCCTAGTCAACTTCATTCAACAGCAGTCTTACTCGAATCTCCAGGAGAGCTTCGGTTGAAGCGTCTTTTGCTTGATGAGCCAAGGGATGAGGATGTTGTTGTGCAGATTGAGTGGAGCGGAATTAGCACTGGTACAGAAAAATTACTCTGGAATGGAACCATGCCTGATTTCCCTGGTATGGGCTATCCATTAGTGCCTGGATATGAATCTGTTGGCCGCATTACTAAAGTCGGTAAAAAATCGAAATTTAGCTTGAATCAACGGGTGTTCGTACCTGGCGCTAAATGCTTTGGTGATGTGAAAGGATTATTTGGCGGAGCCTCTTCTCATGTTGTGGTGCCAAGCGATCGAATTATTGCCTTGCCTGAAACAATTGGTGAGGAAGGTGTATTGCTTGCACTAGCAGCTACTGCATATCACGTGACTCAGGGTAAGAAGGCTTTGCAACCAGACCTGATTGTTGGGCATGGCGTACTGGGCCGCTTGATCGCCAGAATCGCAGTGATGTTAGGTGGCCATCCCGTTGTTTGGGAAATTGATTCAGATCGGATGGGTAAGGCTGATGGTTATACCGTCGTTCATCCTAGCGAGGACCAAGAGAGCAAGTACAAAAACATTTGTGATGCCAGTGGTCAAGTGGACGTCTTAAATTCTTTAGTTGGACAGCTCTTGCCAGGCGGCGAAATTACCTTGGCTGGCTTTTATAACAAGGACATTCAATTCAACTTTCCTAAAGCTTTCATGAAAGAGGCGAGATTTCGAATTGCCGCTCAGTGGGCGCCGCAGGATTTAGCTGATGTGAAGCAAATGATCTCAAGCGGACATTTAAATCTTCAAGGATTGATTACGCATCACAGAACCCCAAGCTCAATTGGTGAGGCTTATCACACCGCATTTGAGGATCCAAACTGTCTCAAAATGATTGTTGACTGGAGAGAAGCATCATGAATGCACCAAGCGTCCCAAAAGAAATTACGATTCAATTCGCAGCATTGAAAAAAGAGGCTGCTATTGAGCCTGATCAGGTGCATACCGGCGAGATCAAAAAGGAAACCCAAATCATTGCCATTTATGGCAAGGGTGGCATCGGTAAAAGTTTTACCTTAGCCAATCTGTCTTACATGATGGCGCAACAAGGTAAAAAGGTGCTACTGATTGGTTGTGATCCTAAAAGTGACACAACATCATTGCTCTTTGGTGGCAAAGCATGCCCAACCATCATCGAAACATCTTCTAAGAAAAAATTAGCTGGTGAAGAAGTCAAGATTGGCGATGTCTGCTTTAAGCGCGATGGCGTATACGCCATGGAGTTGGGTGGACCTGAGGTTGGCCGTGGCTGCGGTGGACGCGGAATCATTCATGGCTTTGAAACCTTAGAAAAGCTTGGCTTTCATGATTGGGGCTTTGACTATGTGCTGCTCGATTTCTTGGGTGACGTAGTTTGCGGTGGCTTTGGTCTTCCAATTGCTCGCGATATGTGCCAAAAAGTGATTGTGGTAGCAAGTAACGATTTGCAGTCTCTCTATGTAGCAAACAATGTTTGCTCTGCAGTGGAGTATTTCAGGAAGTTGGGTGGCAATGTGGGTGTGGCAGGTATGGTCATCAACCGCGATGATGGTACTGGTGAAGCCACCGCCTTCGCTGAACAAGTTGGGATTCCCGTCCTGTCTGTTATTCCTGCCAATGACGATATTAGAAGAAAGAGTGCTAGTTACGAAATCATCGGTCGACCAGATTCACAATGGGGCCCACTCTTTGAAGAGTTAGCTAGCAATGTTGCAGGGGCGCCACCTGTAAGACCAAAACCAATGGCTCCAGATGATTTGCTAGGACTATTTTCTGCAAGCCAAGTCGGTAGAGATGTCGTACTAGAGCCTGCAACTATTTTTGACATGGTTGGCAAAAATGAAGTGATTAAGCCAACTCTCGAAGTAATTTATGACAAAGCATAGAGACTGAGAGCCAAATGAAATCATCTAAAGTAATTCCTATTCAAAATGCATCTGCCGATGTATCGGGGATTGCTTGCCACTCTGGCGCAGAAGGATTACTCGCTGCAGCAAAAAATGCTAGTAAGAGCGAGATCTTGGGGCAGTACGCTCAAGATTACCCAAAGGGACCTCATGACCAACCGCAGAGCATGTGTCCTGCATTTGGATCCCTGCGGGTTGGCTTAAGAATGCGTCGCACATCCACCATTCTGTCGGGTTCTGCTTGTTGCGTTTATGGCTTAACTTTTACCTCGCATTTTTATGGTGCCCGTCGCAGCGTAGGTTATGTGCCATTTAATTCGGAATCCTTAGTAACCGGCAAGTTATTCGAAGATATCCGTGAAGCAGTTTACAAAGAGGCTAACCCTGAGCTCTACGATGCGATTGTCATCATTAACTTATGTGTACCAACTGCTAGCGGTGTACCACTCCAATTACTGCCAAAAGAAATTAATGGTGTACGCATCATTGGTATCGATGTTCCTGGCTTTGGAGTTCCTACCCATGCCGAAGCGAAAGATGTTTTAGCTAGCGCAATGTTACGTTATGCACGTAATGAAATTGAGAGTGGCCCAGTTCAAGCGCCTCGTAATGGCGTATCAGAGAAGCCAACCATCACCTTGCTTGGAGAAATGTTCCCAGTAGATCCTATCAGTATCGGGATGATGATTGAACCCATGGGCTTAGCTGTTGGAACTGTTGTTCCCACCAGAGAATGGCGTGAACTGTATCAAGCAATGGATTCTAAAGTAGTTGCGGCTATTCATCCTTTTTATACAGCGAGTATTCGTGAGTTTCAGACTGCCGGTAGACAAATTGTCGGATCTGCACCAATCGGCTATGACGGTACAGCGGACTGGCTAGACGAGATTGGCCAAGCTTGCGGTGTTAGTGCCGAAAAAATTGGCAATGCAAAAACCAAGTTTTTGCCCATGATCAAGGCGGCCCTAAGCGCCAAGCCTATTAAAGGTCGTATCACTGTGAGTGGTTACGAGGGTTCCGAGTTGTTAGTTGCCAGACTACTGGTTGAGAGTGGAGCAGATGTTCGCTACGTTGGAACAGCTTGTCCAAAAACAGTATGGAGCAGCAAGGACTTGGATTGGCTTGAATCTAGAGGCATACATGTGCAATACCGCGCTTCTCTTGAGCAAGACCTTGCTGCAATGAAAGAGTTTTCACCAGATTTAGTGATTGGTACTACGCCAGTGGTCCAAAAAGCAAAAGAATTGGCTATACCGTCCTTATATTTCACGAATTTAATATCTGCACGGCCGCTGATGGGTGCTGCAGGCGCGGGTTCATTGGCCCAGGTTGTGAATGCAGCTCTGGCTAATAAAGAGCGATTCAACAACATGACTGAATTCTTTGAAGGTGTCGGTACTGAGCATGCAACTGGAGTTTGGGAAGACATGCCGGTAGATCGTCCTGAATTTAAGGCCGAAGTTCGCCGTAAGCTTGAGAAAGCAATTGCCAAGCAAAAAGCGGAGGAGATGGGCTAATGTTAGTCATTGATCACGATCGCGCTGGCGGCTATTGGGGAGCCGTGTATGTTTTCACAGCTATCAAGGGGCTGCAGGTTGTCATTGATGGACCTGTCGGTTGTGAAAATTTACCAGTGACTTCAGTCTTGCATTACACCGATGCATTGCCTCCGCATGAGTTGCCGATTGTGGTTACTGGATTAGCAGAAGAGCAGCTCGGTAGAGAAGGTACAGAAGAATCGATGAAGCGGGCCCACAAGGTGCTCGATCCCAATTTACCAGCAGTAGTAGTTACAGGCTCTATTGCTGAAATGATTGGCGGAGGTGTGACACCAGAAGGAACTGGAATTAAGCGTTTCTTGCCACGAACCATCGATGAAGATCAATGGCAGTGCGCAAATCGTGCCATGAATTGGTTATGGACAGAGTATGGCCTCAAAAAGATTCCAAAGCGTGAAAGAGTAGAAGGCGAAAAGCCAAGAGTCAATATTATTGGGCCAGCCTATGGCAGCTTTAATTTATATAGTGACCTTGCAGAAATTCGACGCCTGGTAGAGGGTGTAGGGGCAGAGGTCAATATGGTGTTCCCATTGAGCTCCCATCTTGCCGACGTTGCAAAGTTAGTTAATGCAGATGTCAATATTTGTATGTATCGCGAATACGGACGCTTATTGTGTGAGACCCTCGAGCGCCCTTATTTACAGGCACCGATTGGTATGCAATCGACCACTGCATTCCTTCGTAAGCTTGGCGAACTCTGTGAGATTGATGTGGAAGGCTTTATTGAAAAAGAAAAGCACACCACACTCAAGCCAGCATGGGATTTATGGCGCTCTGTGACTCAAGACTTCTTTGGTACAGCCAGTTTTGCCATCGTTGCTAACGAAACCTATACCCGTGGTGTGCGCAATTTCTTGGAAGATGAGATGGGTCTTCCTTGTAACTTTGCCGTCTCTAGATTGCCAGGCAATAAAACGAATAACGTCGAAGTGAGAGATCTGGTGCAGAAGAAAACACCATTAGTTATGTTTGGTAGCTATAACGAGCGGATGTACGGAAGCGAAGTGAATGCACGTTTCTCTTATATTCCCGCATCCTTTCCTGGCGCAATTATTCGTCGGCACACCGGCACTCCGTTTATGGGTTATTCCGGAGCGGTCTATCTGATTCAAGAAGTATGTAACTCATTATTTGATGCGCTCTTTCACATCCTGCCCTTGGGTACAGAGATGGATAAGGTGGATCCAACCCCAGCAAGATTGCAAGGGCAGATTGCTTCTATTCCGTGGGAAGAGGAAGCCCAAGCATTAATGAACAAATTAATTAGTAATCAGCCTGTGCTGACGCAAATTTCAGCTGCAAAAAGAATCCGTGACGAATCTGAGTTTGAGGCTCGCAAACAGAACATTGAAAGAGTGACAGTCGATTGTGTTCAAAAGTCAACGCTATCCCAAATGAGTGGAGAGACAGTATGACTTTTGATAAAAGAAATTGCCTTATGAAAAGGCTAAACGTATATGGCGTAGTAAAGCTGTATCCCCAAATCTACAGGGGTGATGTAGAAAAGACCGAAAGGTCAGTCTCAAGGAGTAGTCATCATGAGTGAAAACAGATCTATATCTGGGCTTACCGATGCAGAAGCTCAAGAATTCCATGCATTTTATGTGCAAGGTTTGCTTGGTTTTACTGCTATCGCAGTCGTCGCGCACATACTTGTATGGGCATGGCGTCCATGGTTCTTTTGATGCAGCAGTAAGTACATAGTAAATAGATTCAACTAAAAGGAGTGTTTTATATGAAGACCAGTACGGATTTAATAAATAAGAATCATCTTCCCGACACGGTGTCGTTCAAGGTTATTTTTCTAATTAGCTATGTAGTGATCTTTATGGCGGCTCTCTTTTTGGTTGTATTGCCTGCCTCCCAGAAAGCGTGGTTATTTTCTGGATCTGATGGGGGATCATTCTTCAAATCAGTGGAGTCAGGTGTTTACGGTTTTATGTCTTACTTAAATTAGGAGAAATATTATGTGGAGAATTTGGAAGTTATACGACCCACTACGTGCAATGGTTGCCCAAGGAGTTTTTCTCTTTGCTTTGGCAGCGATGATTCATCTCATTTTATTGAGCACTGTTCAATACAAATGGTTGGATGGCATGAGTCAAGAGCAGTACAAAGCAGCAATTTCTGCAGCGAAGAAGTAAGTAGATGTACAAACCGTAGACGAATTTCTAGAGATAGTGATTCGTCTACGCAATATTAATTAATTATGAGAAAAATCTCATAGTGCAAGGAGCGCTAAATGGCCATGCTCAACTTTGAAAAGAAATACCGCGTACGCGGCGGAACGCTTATCGGTGGAGATCTATTTGATTTCTGGGTAGGCCCGTTTTACGTGGGATTTTTTGGTGTCACTACAGTCTTCTTTACGTTTCTCGGGACTGCAATGATTTTCTGGGGAACCTCTCAGGTAGGGGTCTTTAATCCCTGGCAAATCAATATTGCTCCGCCCGATCTGAAGTATGGTCTCGGGCCAGCCCCCATGATGGAGGGCGGACTTTGGCAGATCATTACAATTTGTGCCTTAGGCGCATTCGGATCATGGGCTTTGCGCGAAGTAGAAATTTCGAGAAAACTCGGCATGGGTCTTCATGTGCCACTGGCTTTTAGCATGGCAATTTTTGCGTACTTTACTTTAGTGGTCATTCGCCCGGTTCTGATGGGTGCATGGGGACATGGATTCCCGTATGGAATATTGAGTCACCTAGATTGGGTATCCAATACGGGTTATCAGTACCTACACTTTCATTACAACCCGGCTCACATGATTGCGGTGACCTTATTTTTTACCACAACGCTAGCGCTTGCTCTACACGGTGCCCTAGTTTTGTCTTCTACCAATCCTGCTGCCGGTCAGACTGTAAGAACCCCAGAGCACGAAGACACCTTCTTCAGAGACATTATTGGTTATTCAGTGGGAACCTTAGGAATTCACCGTCTCGGTTTATTCCTGGCATTAGCAGCTGTATTTTGGAGTGCAGTTTGTATCGTAATCAGCGGGCCTTTCTGGACAAAAGGATGGCCTGAGTGGTGGACGTGGTGGTTGAATTTGCCTATCTGGGGGTAGTTTTCAGCTGAATTAAATATGCGGAGAGCATCATGGAATATCAAAACTTATTTACTCAAACTCAAGTAACTGGACCTGCTAGTCATGGCGTGCCCATTAACGCATACGACATGCGTGAGCGAACTCGCTCAATTGGTATTAGCCATTTACTGGGTCGTCTAGGCAATGCTCAGATCGGACCAGTTTATCTGGGACGGCTTGGTGTCGCGTCACTCATGTTCGGCATGACAGCATTTTTCATCATCGGTATGAATATGTTGGCCCAAGTAGGGTGGAATCCACTTCAGTTTGTCAAAAAACTGTTCTGGCTTTCTCTGGATGCCCCTGCACCAAAATATGGCCTTAGCTTTCCGCCTTTAAATGAGGGTGGCTGGTGGCTTATTGTGGGCCTCTTTTCCACAATCTCCATTATGTTGTGGTGGTTTAGAACCTTCCGCCGAGCTCAAGCGCTTGGTATGGGAAATCATGTCCCTTGGGCATTTGCTTCCGCAATCTGGTTATTTTTAGTGCTCGGTCTCATTCGACCTGTATTAATGGGTAGCTGGAGTGAAGCGGTGCCATTCGGTATTTTTTCTCACTTGGACTGGACAGCTGCATTCTCGATTCGCTACGGAAATTTGTTTTATAACCCGTTCCACATGCTCTCCATCGTATTTCTATATGGCTCTGTACTACTCTTCGCCATGCACGGAGCAACCATTCTTGCGGTGAGCCGGTTTGGTGGCGAGCGAGAAATAGAACAAATTGTTGATCGTGGTACAGCTTCAGAGCGGGCCGCACTGTTTTGGAGATGGACTATGGGCTTCAATGCAACCATGGAATCCATTCACCGTTGGGCCTGGTGGTTTGCAATACTGACGCCGCTGACTGGTGGTATTGGCATCCTATTAACTGGAACAGTAGTTGATAACTGGTATTTATGGGGTGTGAAGCACGATATAGCACCTGCTTATCCAGCAATATATGGAACGGTGGCGGATCCGGCTCTTTCAGCGCCCGTTGCTCCAGTTGCTATGGGGGAGAAAAAATGAAGAACCTACGTCATAAATTAACAGTGGTATTGGGAATTCTGAGTGTCTTGATGCTGACCGCATGTGAGCGGCCGCCAATAGACTCAAAGCAAATGGGCTTCCGAGGAACTGGTATGGCCCAGATTAATAATCCAAGAACGGATGCTCAACTGGCAAAGCTGAACGAAATGCCAGCGGGAATTCCGGCATCGGCTGATGGACCTAAGGCTGGAGCTGTCTATAAGAACGTGAAGGTGCTGAATAACTTGAGTGCTGCTCAGTTCAGTGCTTTCATGGTGTCTATGACCGCTTGGGTTTCTCCAAAGGAAGGTTGCGCTTACTGCCATAACGTTCAAAACTTTGCTGATGATTCTTTGTATACCAAGACCGTCGCTAGAAAAATGATCTTGATGAATCAAGAGATTAATGGCACTTGGAGTAATCACGTTAAAACCACTGGAGTGACTTGCTATACCTGTCACCGTGGTAATAACATCCCACAAAACGTTTGGTTTAACCCTGAAGAAAAGCGTGGCGGCAATATGCTCGGCAATGCTAATGGGCAAAATGATCCTTCAAGCAATGTTGGGTATAGCTCCTTACCTAATCAACCATTTGGGACGTACTTTGTTGCAAATTCCGGCCCAGCCCGGGTGATTGGTGATACAGCACTTCCGACTGGTAATAAAGCTTCCATTCAAGCGACGGAGAGTGTGTATGGCGTCATGACCCATATGTCTACTTCGCTGAATGTGAACTGTACTTACTGTCACAACTCAAATAATTTCGGCAGTTGGGAGCAGAGTACTCCACAGCGTGTACAGGCATGGCACGGTATTCAGATGTTGAAGGACGTCAATACCAATTTCATTAGTTCCATAACGGATGTATTCCCAGCAAATCGTTTAGGGCCTACTGGCGATGTTGCTAAAGCCAATTGCGCAACATGTCACCAGGGAGTAAATAAGCCTTTATTAGGAAAAAGCATGCTGCAAGATTATCCCTATCTTGTACCTGCTAAAACTAAGCCGAACGATAGTATTCATAGCGCTAAAAACTGATGTAGACCCCCTCTTGTTCATCGGGAGCAAGAGGGGGATTTCACTAAAGGAAGTGTGATGGACCAAAAGGTCGATCTATTTAAGATTCCGGATCAAATCACAAGCTTCAATGATGGTGATCATGCTGAGCGTGTTTTAGTCATTGGCTCAGGATTTGGAGGTCTAGCTTCCGCCATTCGCATGGCAAAAAAAGGATATCAAGTACAAGTATTAGAGAGACTTGAAAGTCCCGGGGGTAGGGCATACGTTCATAAAAAAAATGGCTTTACCTTTGATGCTGGCCCGACCATCATTACCGCCCCATTTCTATTAGAAGAGTTGTGGGAGATGTGCGGTAAAAAAATGGCTGATGATGTTGATCTGCGCGCCATGGATCCCTTCTACCAAATACGATTTGCTGATGGACGAATCTTTAATTACACAGGTGATTTGGAGCAAATGAAGCGGGAAGTCAGTAAATTTAATCCTAAGGATTTACCGGGTTATTTACGCTTTCTGGAAGATGCCAAATACCGTTATAAGTTAGGGTTTGAAGAGTTAGGCGATGTCGCCTTTGATAGTTTGGCTGATCTTGCAAAGGCATTTCCCAGTCTGATCAAAATGCGGGCATGGGAAACTCTCTACAGCCTAGTAGCCAAGCATATGAAAGATCCTCAACTGCGAGAGGTCATGAGCTTTCATCCACTGCTGATTGGCGGAAATCCATTTTCAGTAACTGCTGTTTATGCCTTAATTAATTCTCTAGAGAGTAAATGGGGAGTGCATTCTGCGATGGGAGGCACTGGCGCTATTGTCAAGGGATTGGTGGGCTTGCTCGAAGGTCTTGGGGTTTCTATTCGTTATAACAGCACGGTCAAGAAAATCAATATCGTCGATCGCAAGGTCACCGGGGTCACCTTGGAAAGTGGGGAAGTGATCTACGCTGATAAGGTGGTGTCAAACGCAGATACTGCCTGGACTTATAAAAATCTGATTGATCCGCAGCATAGAAAAATTTGGACAGATAGAAAAATAAACAATGGAAAGTATTCCATGAGTTTATTTGTTTGGTATTTTGGAACTAAGAAACAGTATCCACAAATCCCTCATCATATGATGTTGCTTGGTAAGCGCTATAAAGAATTGCTAGAGGACATTTTTAAACGTCATCACTTGGCAAAAGATTTCAGCCTTTATCTGCATCGTCCAACTGCTACTGACCCCAGCTTGGCGCCAGAGGGCTGTGACACATTTTATGTTTTATCTCCTGTGCCCCATTTAGATAGTGGAACGGATTGGAAAAAAGAGGCTGAGCCCTATAGGCAGGCTATTGCAAAAATGTTAGAAGAGACGGTATTACCTGGCTTAGAGGAAAACCTCATGGAGTCCTTTGTGATGACTCCGGAAGATTTCAAAGACAGGCTCTTGTCTTTTAAGGGTGCAGCATTTGGATTGGAGCCTCTCCTAACCCAAAGCGCTTGGTTTAGGCCACACAATCGCAGTGAAGATATTGAAGGTCTTTATATGGTTGGGGCAAGCACCCATCCTGGTGCTGGCATACCTGGAGTACTGTCGTCAGCCAAAGCCCTAGATTCATTAATCGAGCCTGTTAAGGTTGTAGATAGCCGTGCACGATAGAGCGATTACCGCTGAATTTGGTTTTCAGCAAGATCTGCAGACTTGCGAAAGTCTGATGAAGGAGGGCTCTAAGTCGTTCTTTTCTGCCTCACGTATATTGCCCAGCAAAATACGGGATTCTGCAATTGCCCTTTATGCATTCTGCCGTCTATTAGATGACATGGTAGATGATCCTGATGCGCCAGATGATGTCATCAAGCAAATTGAGTATCGACTCGATTGTATTTATGCGCAGACTCCTGCTGATATCCCTGCAGATAGAGCACTTGCTTTAGTCGTTGAACGATTCTTGATTCCTAGGGAGCTGTTAGATGCTCTTGTTGAGGGGTTTAGGTGGGATCGCCATGGCAGGCAATACGACACGATAGAGGAACTCTGTGATTATTCAGCAAGAGTGGCCTCTACCGTAGGTGTCATGATGACTTTAATTATGGGAGTCAGAGATCGTACGGTTTTAGAGAGAGCATGCGAGCTCGGACTAGCAATGCAGTTAAGTAATATCGCCAGAGATGTTGGTGAGGATGCAAAAAATCAACGACTCTATTTGCCAAAGCAGTGGCTTGAGGAGGAGGGTATTGATCCGGATCAGTGGTTAATCAATCCCCAATTTAGTCCCGCATTGTCCAGAGTGGTTAAAAGACTCATTACTTACGCAGATCATCTTTACAGCCGTTCTTCCTTTGGATTTTCTGGCTTACCGCGTAACTGCAGGTCAGCAATTGCCGCTGCTAGCTTTATTTACTCAGAAATCAGTCGCCAGGTAGAACGACAAGCCTATGATTCGGTCTCTCGACGTGCCGTAGTCTCTAAAAAGAGAAAGCTACTCCTACTCGTGAAGGCATTTAGAACTGCAATCTTTACTGTTAAGCCGGACCGCAGCTTTAGTCAGATTGCTTCTATTCAGTTTTTAGTTGATGTCGTCAGGCCAGAAGAGCCCTATGCTCATTACACTGGAAGCGTTGAGGAAAGATTAATTTGGGTTGTAGGACTACTTGAAAAAGTAGAACTCCGAAAAACAGCAAGCTTTTACGCTAAGGCTCAGCAACAAGCCTAAAACTCTATTAAGTTAAAAAATCATTGTTGGGTTTCTAGGCATTCTCCAGGGCAACATGAGTTGCACAATATTGGACTTTAAACGATTGACGTTGAGAGTCTCATGCATCGAAATGACCCCTTCCCCAAGTAGGTGAGATTGGATTCGGGAGCGTGCATAAAACGGAGTATCTTCGTATGTATTTAACAGCTCAACCGTGCCAGTTTTTTCTGAGCGCATATTTCTTTTGATGCCCCAACCAGTTTTTCGTAGAGAGACTCTCTCTGGAGCTGCAAAGGGTTCAACTGTGCCATCGACATTAAATTTAGAGGCAATGATGCGCTCGGCACCATTGCTTTGGCGGACATCATAAATAACGGCTGTACTGCCATCCTTAAGATGTGCTCTGGACCAGTCCCATTCGCTAAACGATTGGCTAACTGCCTCATCACCTTCATTCGAATCAAAATAGGCGCTTCCTTTCCAATGCAAATTGGGCTTGGTAAAGGATACTTCAACCCTTGCTGATGGGGAGATCGGCCCCCAGCGATGCTTTTCCTGATCATCTAAGGCGATAACATGGTTAAAGAGTTGATCTGGATAAACCTTGATAGTGCCCTCTACCTTATTTCCTAGTAAAGGGACACGCTCTTTAATCTCGATGGTTAAAACATCATTCTCCCAATGTAAATGACTAGGGCCAATCGTGAAAGTATGTTCTGTTCTATTGATCGCGTTCTGAGCCCGCTCAGTCATAGTCCAGTATTTTGAATTTGGTGTGTAAAGCGCAACATTGATAGCGCAGTAGTCATTTGCATTGGCAGGTTGCTTTTTATTGGCCCAAGCGTAATAGGGTGAGAACACGCTGCCAACAAAAGCAATGATGCTAAAGCCATAAAGACCATCGTCACTCAGACCATCGACATACCACCAGAGATAATTGCCTGGATCTACCGCTTGGTCAAACCGAGGTGTTCCATTAGGGTTGCGGCCACCAATCGACCGGACATAGCTGCCATAGGAACTCCCGGACCCGGATGAGTGCTTCCCCCCGTGAGTAGTAGATTGCTGATTTGAGATTGAGAGCCGAGCCTCTGGAACGAGCTCATCCATCCATGAGTTGCTTGACCATAAAGAGCTCCTCCGCGACCCGGAAAGAGTTTGGCGAATTCTTGAGGGCTCGTTCGAGTCACTTCCAGATTTTGAAGCTGCAGACCATATTGGCTCATAAGTGAAAATATTTTTTGCTCGCATCGATCTACTTCCTTTACGTCATAGGATGAAGTACCACCTTTTGCTGGCGCATTTACCAGACACAGCAGTCGTTCATGTGAGTTGCTCTCAATCGCATGACCTGTTCTATCTTGAGCACATATATACACCGTTGGATTTTCTGGAATTTTTCCCTTAGTAAAAATATCCGAAAATTCATCGCGGTAAGGTTGATTAAAGAAAACGTTATGTCTGACTAAGGGGAAGCCGGATGCTTTAACTTGCATTGACCAAGTGACTGCAGATAGGGAGTTTACCTGTTGAAGATTTTTAGGAATCGCTTCACTGGCTGGCTCACCCAGTAAGCCGTGCTTTAAGGCGTTAATGTCGCCATTGAAAATCAGGTAATCACATTCAAGATATTCGCCTGAGGTGAGTAACGCACCTTTTACTTTATCTCCGGCGATATCCAGAGACTGGACTTCCGAGTTGTATCTAAAGTTGCATTGTTTCTTTTGGGCTAAGCGTGCAATGACTTCGGGGATCTTAATCATTCCGCCCTTGATAGACCAAACACCTTCCATTTCTACTTGGGCAATCAACATCAGGGTTGCTGGAGCCAAATAGGGTGATGAGCCACAGTAGGTCGCATAACGTCCAAATAGCTGGTGTAGACGAGGATCAGGAAAGTAGCGGTCCAATGCTGACCATAAGCTACTAAAAGGGCCGATGTCCCATAGCACTTTACTTTTTGCTAGCCCTAAAGAAGACATCATTCCCATCATGCTAGGGCGAGGGGACTCAATAAAGGGCGTTTTAAGTGCTTGATATACTTTTTTTGCTGTTTTGCAAAACTCTAAAAACTGTTTTGCTTGTTGTGGCCCGCTAAATTGACCGATAGCGTCAGCGCTTTTTTGACTATCGGCGTAGAGGTCTAGATAGGTATCGCCCCAACTATGCCTCGCAAGAATATCTAATGCTTCAAGTTCGAATTCTGAATCAAAATGTTCACCGCAATTTGCAAAGAGCTCATCAAAGATCCATTTCATCGTAAAGACTGTGGGGCCAGAATCAATAAAAGAATTACCCGCTTGTACTTGGCGAATCTTTCCGCCCGGCCCTGCATTCTTTTCGATTACCGTGACATCCAGGCCTTGATGGGATAACCCCAAAGCAGCGCTAAGACCGCCAATGCCTGCTCCAACAATGAGAACTTTAGGCGATTTCAACATACTTACCTTGCCATACACCTTGAGCTGAATTGACTACAAAGCGCGTAAACATGGATTCTGAAAAATAGTCTTTACCGTATGCAGCTTTAATGGCTGCGAGATGAGCCCCTTCCTGCGCATAACGATCTAGAGACTGCTCATCGTTCCAGATAGTAAAGGTTGCCTGGCGAAGGTAGGGTGCCTCACCAAGTCCAGCCGTCAGTATTTTTCCAGATGCCTGATTAATGGAGACTTCAGCAGGCTTTGCCTTGCTCCAAAACTGCATCGCTTTAGTAGGTCTGATTGAAGCTCGAGTCAGAGATGCAATGGGACCTCTTATCGGTTTTGCTGCCAAGTCTTGCATTGGAAATGAAGACCACGAACCACGGCTAGAGTAGGCTTGGAGTGTAGCGGTAAACATTTCGCTGGAGTGATCTTTGTATGCACGCAAGATAGCAGCATGTTTTAAGAAAGCGGCTGCATTTTCAGGCTCATCAAATACACAAAAGAAGCCTTGTTTTGTGAGGCTGGGTTTTGTACTAAATCCCCCGTTAAATCCAGAGCCTAGCACTTTGCAAAATTGCAGGCCTTGCAGCCCAGCGAAGGGGTATTTACCCAGAACATAGCGTGATAGCCCCCATCCACTGGAACCAGCAGCAATATTGATTAAAGCTAATACTGCTGTCTGATTAGTCATGAGAAATTAGGCATCAATATCTTCGGCAGCATTACCATCAACAATGCCAAAACGCCTCATTTTGATATAAAGACCTTGTCGAGATAAGCCAAGTAATTCTGCTGCTGATGCTCTGTTAGACATAGTGAGTTCTAAGGCGGCCAAAATACATAACTTTTCAATAATGTCGGTAGTCTCTGTAACGATTTGCTTCAAAGGAACTTTGCCAACCAATTGGGTGAGTTCTTTCGCATTCTTTCCTAAGTTCTCAGATTTAGCGCTAGGTTGCTGTACAGATTTCGAGATCAGATGAATACTGATGCCAACCGCTGAAAGTTTTCCACTAATAAAGCTGACTGCTGAAATTTGAGCCTCTCTAGGTGAGCTGCCATCATCAGCTGTAATTGTTGTTGAATAGTCTTTAATTGAGCCGTATTCACGGACGGTACCGAGAATAATTTTTAAATCAATGCCTGCTCTACCAAGCCATACCTCTAAAGACTTGCCGAGAATATTTTCTTTTTGGGCAGATTGAGACATGGAAACAAAGGTGCTGTTGGCAGTCAAAATGATACCGCTAGTACTACAAACAATAAAACCATCTTGAAAGTCTTCAATGGCTTGTGTGAGTAAAGTGGTTTGCTCATTCAGATTATTAATCTGGGTACTCTTTGATCTTGGCTTGATAGATACAAGGCAAATATTTTGATTGCCTTCGCGTAACAAGACGCTCGAGATTTCTACATTCTCTTTGAGATTCTCCAGTGTTGATTGGATTGGAGATTGCAAAATTCCAGATTTTGATTCTGCTAAGTAAGTTTGAATAGCCTCATAATCTTTTACAGGAAATAAATTGGTAAATAGTTTTCCCTGAATCTTCTTTAGATCACCTACTAAAAAACCCGCAGATTTATTCACCTCAAGAATCTTTAACGTTTGACTATCTACTATTAAATAGGCCTGATCAATATTATTAAAGAGTTGAACGTAACGATTTTGTATTGCATGAAGATTGGCATAGTCACGCTCAATTTCTTGTTGCGACTCTACAAGCTTTTGCTGCAATACAGAGATGCTGCTGAGATCTTTGCCAATGGCAACTAGCTTATTTTCTTTTGGAAAAAAAATCGTACTAAATTGAATTGGTAAGGAGGGGGATCCTTCAATCCATTGATTTACCTGACGCCACTTTTGCTCGGACTCATCCTCGCTTGTTTTCAGTAGTGCGTTGACTTTAGGCTGACTATCAATGGCAACAGTATCGAGCCAATTTTTCCCAATCAAAGACTGTGTATTGGTGGCTATTGGCTTTGATCCGTTTAATACATTCTCTATTAAGCCTGAGCTATTCATCACAAGAACAAGATCAACTGAAAGCGACAGCATGGCAGCTGCTTGATTCACATCTAAGGCATTGATTGCTTCGGGATCTAGATTGAAGATTTTGGTCACTATGTTCTTATCGATTTTCTAATAATTATTTTTATATTTGGCTGAGAACAAGCTCTAATCTTTCGACAGATTCTTCAGGGGTAAATGCTTTTATATCTGCCTGAATATGAGTAAATTTTTCAGGCGCCTTATTATAAAGCGGACCCCCAATCAGAACCTTGATTTTTGGGTTCTTGGATTTTTCCCTCAAGACGCTAATGGTATTTGGTAGCTGCTCTAATTGCTCGTTGCAAGATATTGAAATAGCAATAGCATCATGGTTGTTCGATTCAAGCTCTCGACTGATGGATCTCAGGCTGTTATTTTCTGGGCGATAAACACGCCAACCAGAATGAATAAAATAATTTGAAAGTATGAGTGTGCCTAAAGAGTGCTGCGATTCTGGAAAAACTGAGATCAGAATCGAATGATCACCACGTTTTTCTAGTTGAGTTACTTGAAAAAGATAGTCAAGTTTATGTATCACTCGCTCTAGCTTATTGGTCCCAATCGACACCTCAGCAAAACTCAGGGTGTCATCTTCCCATTGTTTACCTAGCCTTCTGGCAATAGTTGGTATGAGATCTAACACGATGTAATTGATCGATACTCCATGAGTCTTGAGTACTGTGATTGCCAACTCAAAGGCTCCATCTTCAGTAGAGAGTAGTAATTGGGTGATCCGATCAATCTCTTCATCACCTAATACTTCCCCTTGTTGACTTAGGGTGGGCGCTGGAGCCTCAATCCAACCATCTTCGTTGGAGGCTTTAGGCTTATTTGCCCCCTCAACTTTGCGTTCAATTTCCTCAACTAAGCGGGGTAGTTGAGTGCTGAACACTTCCATGATGAGTTCTTTTTTAAAAGATGGGTTCACCAAATGGCCCTTGATCTAAAGTATTGTATTGTTTGCAAACATATGTAAAATAATTATTACACTAGAGATCCAATAATGGCAATTATTTTCCATTAATAAGGGTAAATACTAGTATAAATTAGGGAAAGTACCAGTATTAGTAAGTTCTAATAAGCGTAAAGTTTTGTTTACACATAGCCAAATACATAACGCCCAAAAATGAAGATCAATAAGCCTCTATACAGTCAGGAACAACGCGCAAAACGCGATGCAACTGTGTGGACCCTGGTTCAGGGGATTTTGGCGCCTGTTCAATTTTTAGTCTGCCTCATTAGCCTGTATTTGGTCTTGCAATACCTCATTTCTGGCCACCACTATGAATTAGCCACCATCTCAGTAGTGGTTAAAACCTTCTTCTTGTATCTGATCATGCTTACTGGAAGTATTTGGGAGAAAGTTGTTTTCGGAAAGTACTTATTTGCCGATAGTTTCTTCTGGGAAGACGTATTTAGTATGTTGGTCATTTCCCTACATACGATTTATCTCTACTTCCTCATAGCTGGTGGCATGAGCGATCGTAGTCTGATGTATCTCGCTCTCGCAGCGTATGCATCCTATTTTATTAATGCAGGCCAGTTTATTTACAAGCTTCGGATGGCTCGCCTGCAGTTTAACGATCAGGTTACAGCATGAACGCTATCGTCGATCTGCCAAAAGAAGCTCAGTCCCATGTTGGGAAAAATATTCCAATCTACAAAGAGCGTGGTCAAAGGGAAGTATTTTGCGGGCTCACGGGGATTATTTGGCTGCACCGAAAAATTCAGGATGCTTTCTTCTTGGTAGTTGGTTCAAGAACCTGTGCGCATTTAATTCAGTCAGCTGCTGGAGTCATGATTTTTGCAGAGCCAAGGTTTGCGACGGCGATTATTGATGATCGTGATCTTGCTGGAATTGCGGATGCGCACGATGAGCTAGATCGGGTTGTAAAGGCCTTACTGACAAGACGTCCCGACATCAAGATGCTATTTTTAGTGGGTTCTTGCCCGTCAGAAGTGATTAAATTGGATCTGTCTCGTGCCGCGCAAAGATTGAATAAAGAGATGATCAATCAATGCCGCATATTGAGTTACTCGGGTAGTGGGATTGAGACAACCTTTACTCAAGGCGAGGATGCCTGCTTGGCATCCTTAATATCTGACACACCAAAACAAGCTCCTGAAGCCGAGCAAAATTTACTCATCGTTGGTTGCTTGCCAGATATCGTTGAAGATCAATTTCAACGCATTTTTAATGAGTTGGGAATTACGAATGTATCGTTCTTCCCGCCAAAGAGTTCAAAGCAAGTAGTTGAGATCAACAGCAATACTCAATACCTACTTGCCCAGCCCTTCTTAGCTGAAACTGCCAGACTCATTGAGGAGCGGGGCGCAAAGAGACTATCTGCACCATTCCCATTTGGAGTTGAAGGTACTACCGCATGGCTTAAAGCTGCAGCCAAGGCTTGGAATATTGATGATGGCAAATTTGATCAAGTAACCCAAGTCAGAATTGATCGGGCTAAAAAGAGTCTCGCACGTTACCTGCCAGCTTTGGAAAATAAAAGTATTTCTTTCTTCCCAGATTCACAGCTAGAAATTCCTTTAGCGCGCTTCTTGTCCAAAGAATGTGGCATGAAAGTTCTGGAGATAGGCACACCTTATATTCATAAGCAACATTTGGAATGTGAGTTTGATTTACTGCCAGAAAATATTCGCATCGTTGAAGGTCAAGATGTCGAGAAGCAATTAGATCGCTGTCGAAGTGATAAGCCCGACATCGTAGTTTGTGGACTTGGCTTAGCCAATCCCCTTGAATCTGAGGGCATTACGACTAAGTGGTCAATTGAGTTGGTATTTAGCCCCGTGCATGGATATGAGCAGGCTGCTGATTTAGCAGAACTGTTTGCACGACCATTAAATCGCAGTCTAAAACTAGCGGCATAAAGAGCTCATATGCAACTGACACTCTGGACATATGAAGGCCCACCACACATTGGTGCAATGCGCATTGCTACCTCGATGACCGATTTGCATTATGTCTTGCATTCGCCACAGGGTGATACATACGCTGATCTCTTGTTTACGATGATTGGTCGCGCTAAAACCCGTCCTCCAGTCACCTATACGACATTTCAGGCAAGAGACTTAGGCGGGGATACAGCGCAGTTATTCCAGGATTCTGTCAATTCTGCATATGAACGTTTCCAGCCTAAGGCGATGATCGTAGGCGCTTCCTGTACTGCAGAATTAATTCAGGACGATCCAGGTGGCTTGGCAAGAGCACTCACTTTACCGATTCCTGTGATTGCACTCGAACTTCCTTCGTATCAGAAAAAAGAAAACTGGGGCGCTTCAGAAACTTTTTATCATATTGCTCGTGGATTAGTGGCATTCGATAAATCCATTAGTGCCCAGCAGTATCAAGAGATGCGGGCAACTAATGCAAAACAAGATCAAAAGCCTAGTTGCAATATTCTCGGACCCACTGCCTTAGGATTTAGAAATCGCGACGACATTCAAGAAATTAAGTCTCTATTAGAGGCGATGGGCATTGAGGTGAAAGTAGTTGCACCTCTGAATGCTTCGGTTGCAGATATCACCCAATTACCTCAGGCAGACTTTAATGTCATGCTGTATCCAGAAATTGCTCAGCTGACTTGTACATGGCTGCAGAAGACATTTGGACAGCCTTTCACAAAGACAATTCCGATTGGTACGAAAGCTACGAGAGCCTTTGTTCAAGAAGTCGCCGCATTAGCGAATATCAATCCGGAGTCTTTTTTACAGTCTCAAGATGAACGGGCTCATTGGTACGCAAAATCGGTCGATTCTACTTATCTAACCGATAAGCGTGTATTTATATTTGGCGATGCAAGTCATGTCATTGCTGCTGCCAAAGTCGCATCAGAAGAAATTGGCTTTAAGGTAGTTGGCTTAGGAACTTACAGCCGCGAATTTGCCCGCGAAGTCCGTGAAGCTGCAAAGCTCTATGAAGTAGAAGCTTTAATTACCGATGACTATTTAGAAGTTGAGGAAAAAGTTGCTGAGCTCACCCCAGACTTAGTTTTGGGTACACAAATGGAACGCCATATCGCTAAACGATTAGGCATTCCTTGTGCTGTGATTTCTGCGCCAGTCCATGTTCAGGACTTTCCAGCACGCTACTCACCACAGATGGGATTTGAGGGTGCTAATGTATTGTTTGACACCTGGATTCATCCACTCATGATGGGTCTTGAAGAGCACCTGATTATGATGTTCCGCGATGATTTTGAATTTAGTGCTAAGGCAGCACCTTCTCATCTAGGTCATTCATCAGCTGTTAAAGAGAATCTACACTCATCAGAGCCACAATCAATCGCTCCAGTAGTCAGCCACACACAGGTAAATGCTGAAATATTTAGCGGTACAGAGCCAGCGAATTTATGGGATGCAGAAGCAGAAAAAGAATTGGGAAAGATTCCATTCTTTGTTAGAGGCAAAGCACGACGCAATACCGAGAAGTTCGCAGTTGAGCATGGCATTAGCCATATCACTATTGAAACGCTCTACGATGCAAAGGCTCACTATGGCAGATAAGAAAATCCCCATGAGAGTCTCCATCATTACGATGGACACGCACTTGAGTAGTGCGACAGAGAGAGCTCGTTATGCCCTCAAGAAAAAGCTACCT
Source organism: Polynucleobacter duraquae (assembly GCF_000973625.1). NCBI lineage: Bacteria > Pseudomonadati > Pseudomonadota > Betaproteobacteria > Burkholderiales > Burkholderiaceae > Polynucleobacter > Polynucleobacter duraquae. The sequence goes on along the minus strand of NZ_CP007501.1, from coordinate 1,303,690 downwards.
AGTCTTGAGCTCAGCATTCATGCTGCTTCTGCTTGGACCGTAGATGCTAAAGCTCTAGAAAACTGCATTACCGACATTGAGTCAGCAGACATTCTGATTGTGACAATGCTCTTTATGGAAGATCACTATAAGCCAGTGATTGAGGCCTTAAAAGCTCGGCGCAATCAATGTGATGCCATGATTTGCGCAATGTCGGCAGGTGAAGTAGTTTCTCTTACCCGTATGGGTGGGTTTGATATGGGCAAGCCAGCAACTGGCTTGATGGCCTTATTAAAGCGTTTGCGTGGGAATAAAGAGAAAGCCCAAACTGGTGGTGCAGCGCAAATGCGAATGCTGCGTCGCCTACCAAAAATTCTTCGATTTATTCCAGGCAATGCACAAGATGTCAGAGCCTATTTCTTAACTCTGCAATATTGGTTGGGTGGCTCCGAAGAGAATCTCTTCCATATGGTGACTAACTTAGTCAATCGCTATGCCGCTGGTGAGAGAGAAGTTTTAAAGACTAAAGAAAAGCTAGTTGAGCCAGTCATCTACCCCGATAACGGTATTTATCACCCACGGCTCAAAGGCCGTATGAGTGAGTCTATTAACGATTTGCCTAAATTGGTTTCTGATAAGAAATCCAAAGGTCGCGTTGGATTACTGTTGCTCAGATCCTATATTTTGGCTGGCAATACTTTGCATTACGATTCGGTCATTGCTGCAATTGAGGCGCAAGGACTGCAAGTTCTCCCTATATTTGCAGTAGGTTTGGATGCAAGACCAGCTATCGACCAATTCTTTTACCAAAATGGTGAGAAAGTAGTTGATGCGGTTGTATCGCTTACCGGATTTTCCTTGGTTGGTGGTCCTGCCTATAACGATGCAAAAGCAGCTGAAGAGGTGCTCGCTTCTTTAGATGTGCCTTACCTCGCAGCACAACCTTTAGAGTTTCAGACCCTCAATGATTGGGGTAGCTCTGACCGAGGACTGTTGCCAGTAGAAAACACGCTCATGATTGCCATACCAGAGCTTGATGGTGCGATTGTTCCGATGGTATTTGGTGGTAGAGCAGGTGATGTAGGTGTGCAATGCAAGGGTTGCCATAAGGGCTGCGTATTTGAAGCCAGCATTAATCGTCATGACATGCATACCTGTATAGAGCGTACTGCAATGCTAGCGGCACGCGTATCTAAATTAATTGCCTTGCGCAAAGCTGAGCGTGCAGATCGCAAAGTAGCCCTGGTGATGTTTAACTTCCCGCCAAATGCCGGAAGAGTTGGTACGGCTGCCCATTTAAGTGTTTTTGAATCCGTATTTAATACCTTAAAAAGCCTCAAAGCAGAGGGTTATAGCGTTGATGTTCCTGCATCCATCGATGAATTCCGGGACATGATTCTGATTGGTAATTCAAAAGAGCATGGCACAGATGCCAATGTGCATACTCTCATTAGTGCTGCGGATCACATTCGTCGTGAACCTTGGTTAAAAGAGATTGAAGCGCAGTGGGGCCCAGCACCTGGAAATCTACTGAGTAATGGCTCATCACTATTTGTATTAGGTAAACAGTTTGGAAATGTATTTGTAGCGCTTCAGCCTGGGTTTGGTTACGAGGGCGATCCCATGCGCTTGTTGTATGAGAAAGGCTTTGCACCAACTCATGCCTTCTCTGCCTTTTATCGTTACATTCGTGAAGATTTTGCAGCTTCAGCAGTATTGCATTTTGGTACTCATGGTGCCCTCGAATTTATGCCAGGCAAGCAATCGGGAATGTCTGGCGCATGCTGGCCAGATCGCCTGATTAATGATTTACCAAATCTCTATATTTATGCCTCAAATAATCCATCAGAAGGTGCGATTGCTAAACGCCGTGCTGGCGCAACCTTAATTAGTTATCTGACACCACCGGTTTCACAAGCAGGCCTATATCAGGGCTTGCTGGAGTTTAAGGAAGCGGTTGAGCATTGGCGGAAGCTGGTTCCAAATGAAGCAGCGCAATCTTGGAGCGAAACTGAGCAAGAGTTACTTAACTCAATGCAAGCACAAGCAGTCGAACTTGAATTTTCTTCGCCAGAACCTCTATGGAAGAATTTAAGTTCAAGTGAAGTCAACCAGATTGTGATGCATTTGAGTGAGCAGATTTTGGAGTTAGAGTACACGCTCATTCCTTATGGCCTTCATGTTCTCGGTAGTCCGTTAAGCATGGAGCAGAGCTTAGATATGTTGGTGAGCTTTTTATCTGTTCAAGAGGGTGAACTCAAAAACTTTGAACGAGCTAGTATTGAAAAGCTGATCAATAGCGACAGTTTGGAGCAGTTTGTTAAAGCCCAAAAAATGAATCTAACTCCCACGCTCCGTGCCGAGTTAGAAGAATTGCTTGCGGTATACAGCGAGTTACAGGCTGATAGCGAAATGCAGGGAGTAATGAAGGCCTTAGAGGGGCGCTATATTCGTCCTGCACCTGGAGGCGATGTTCTTCGCAACCCACAGGTGCTGCCAACTGGTCGGAATATTCACGGTTTCGACCCTTTCCGTATCCCGAGTAAATTTGCAATGAAAGATGGCCTAGCTCAAGCGAATATGCTCTTAGAGCGTTATAAAGCCGACGGTAATCCGTTGCCAGAATCCATCGCCATGGTGTTGTGGGGTACAGATAACTTAAAAACAGAAGGTGGACCAATTGCGCAGATTTTGGCGCTGATGGGTGCGCTGCCGCGTTTTGATAGCTTTGGTAGATTAGCTGGCGCTCAACTAGTTTCTTTAGAAGAGTTGGGCAGACCCAGAATTGATGTCATGGTGTCGATTTCTGGGATCTTCAGAGATCTGATGCCCTTGCAAATCCGCATACTTGCAGAGGCAGCCTACTTAGCAGCTAGCGCGGATGAGCCGCTTGATCAAAACTTTATTAAAAAACATACCCTAGCTTATCAAGCTCAAAATGGCTGCGATCTTGAGACTGCTGCATTGCGGGTCTTTGGTAATGCCGAGAGCGCCTATGGTGCCAATGTCAATATGATGATTGATAACGGCTTATGGAAAGATGAAAACGAGTTAGCTGAAACCTATACTCGTCGTAAAAGCTTTGCATACGGAAGAACTGGCGTCCCCATGCTACAAAGCGAGCTTCTGAACAATATCCTGGCGGATGTTGAGCTCACTTATCAAAATCTGGACTCCATTGAACTTGGTGTCACAACCATCGATACTTATTTCGATACTTTAGGTGGTGTTAGCAGGGCCGTCAGAAGAGCCAAGGGTGGAAAAGCGGCGCCCGTGTATATCGGCGATCAAACTCGCGGTACTGCCGTAGTCAGAACTCTCAATGAGCAGGTATCACTAGAAACCCGTTCACGCATGCTCAATCCAAAGTGGTACGAAGGCATGCTCAAGCATGGTTACGAGGGCGTTCGCCAGCTAGAGAGTCACTTAACTAATACTGTTGGCTGGTCTGCTACGACCGGTCAAGTAGAGCCCTGGGTTTATCAACATCTAACACAAACATTCATATTAGACCCAGAGATGCGGGAGCGATTGATGAAGCTCAATCCAGCTTCATCAGCAAAAGTTGCAAGTCGACTATTGGAAGCATCAGAAAGAAATTATTGGAAGCCAGAGCCATCAGTATTAGAGACCTTGCGTCGCGTTGCTAATGACTTTGAAGATCGACTTGAAGGCGTTTATGAGGGAGTACCTATTTAATGAATACAGTTAGTGTGCCAGTTTCTTCGATTAACACTCGAAGTAAGCCAACCGATGGCGAGGGGAGCTTACAGGTTCACCTGGACCCCAATGAAAAAATTGGGAATGCCAAAGTATTCGCAATTTATGGCAAAGGAGGGATTGGTAAGAGTACAACCTCTTCTAATCTGTCTGCAGCGTTTTCACTACTGGGTAAGCGAGTCATTCAGATCGGTTGCGATCCAAAGCATGACTCTACCTTTACGCTGACTAAAAAACTAGTCCCTACCGTAATTGACATTCTAGAGTCAGTAGATTTTCACTCGGAAGAACTCAGGGTAGAAGACTTTGTCTACGAAGGCTTTAACGGTGTGATGTGTGTAGAAGCTGGTGGCCCTCCTGCAGGAACTGGGTGCGGTGGCTACGTTGTTGGTCAAACTGTCAAGCTCTTGAAAGAGCATCACTTACTTGAAGATACCGACATCGTTATTTTTGACGTCTTGGGTGACGTGGTATGTGGAGGCTTTGCAGCTCCATTGCAGCATGCTGATAGGGCCTTAATTGTTGCGGCAAATGATTTTGATTCTATTTTTGCCATGAACCGGATTGTTCAGGCTATCAGCGCTAAAGCCAAAAACTATAACGTGCGTTTAGGTGGCGTGATTGCTAATCGAAGCGCGGATACAGACCAGATTGATAAATTCAATACGCGGGTCGGTTTAAAAACAATGGCGCACTTTCCGGATCTCGATGCGATTCGTAAAAGCCGTCTCAAAAAATGTACTGTTTTTGAAATGGAATCGACCCCAGAGATTGAAAAGGTCAAAGACGAATATATGCGTTTAGCTGCCAGCCTACTTTTAGATGACGATCCTATCCTTACAGAGTCGCTCAAAGACCGTGAAATATTTGACTTACTTGGATTTGACTAATTATGAGCGCTATTTCTTATTTAAATAGACGTAGTAAGTTGCAGGACTATTTTGATCGGACTGCAAATGATGCTTGGGCAAAATTAACTTCTGATGCTCCGGTTAGTGGAATTAGAGCAACAGTCAGAGCAGGGCGCGATCAAATGCGCTCAAATCTGATTGCTCGCCTACCAGAGTCATTAGCTGGAAGGCGAATTTTGGATGCGGGCTGCGGCACTGGTGCTTTGGCTCTTGAGTTAGCCCAAAAAGGAGCGAGTGTTGTTGCGATTGATTTATCACCCAATCTAATTGAATTGGCTAAAGAAAGAATTGCTCCTGCCGATCGTCAAAATATTGACTTCAGGTCCGGCGATATGCTCGATGACAGCTTAGGTGAATTTGATTACGTTGTTGGTATGGATTCCATGATCCATTACTGCGCTGCTGATATGTTGGTTGTATTAGAGAAGCTAGCGCCCCGGGTTTCTAAAAAGATTGTATTTACTTTTGCACCAAGTACCTTGCCTTTGGAAGTGATGATTCGTGTTGGCCGTCTGTTTCCGAGAAAAGATCGGGCGCCGTTCATCGAGCCCATTAGTCAAGTGAAGTTAAGTAAGTTGATTAATCAATCACCCTGGTTTGTGGATTGGAAAATTCCCCACACCCAATTAGTTTCTAGTGGTTTTTATAAGTCACAACTCATGGAGATTGAAAAAGTATCATGATCAATTTGTCAAAGATGGCTAAGACATGGACGAGGATTGATCCTCGCTTTCTGCCTTTTGCTGACGTGGCGACCCCAGATTTACCTCTGAGCCGCCTCTTAAGACTATCTTTGTTTCAAGTTTCGGTAGGTATGGCTACTGCCTTATTGGTTGGCACCTTAAACCGAGTCATGATTGTTGAGTTACACATGGATGCTTGGATGGTAGCCTTAATGGTTGCCCTCCCACTCATCTTTGCTCCATTTAGGGCCTTGATTGGCCATAAGTCAGATACCCATCGATCCATATTGGGCTGGAGAAGAGTTCCTTATATTTGGATCGGGACTTGGTTGCAGTTTGGTGGCTTGGCCATCATGCCTTTTGCGCTCATCATTCTGTCTGGAGATACCCATTGGCCAGCTTGGTTTAGCTACCTTGGCAGTGCATTAGCATTTTTACTAGTCGGCGCGGGTATGCAAACTACTCAAACTGCTGGCTTAGCTCTCGCAACAGATTTAGCAGACGCAAAGAATCGTCCCCGTGTTGTAGCAATGATGTATGTCATGTTGCTATTCGGCATGGTCTTAAGTGGCGTGATGTTCAGCGTCTTCTTGGACCCATTTAGCCCGATTCAGCTAATTAAGGTGATTCAGGGAGTTGCACTCATTACCTTATTACTCAATTTATTTGCCTTGTGGAAGCAAGAAGCAAGGCAGCCTAAAAATACTGCGCCATCTATTGTTCAGCCCAAATTCTCACAAAGTTGGAGCGAGTTCATTAAGGCGCCACAGGTTCGTCGTTTTCTGATCATGCTGGGACTTGGTACCACTGCCTTTAGCATGCAAGACATTATCTTGGAGCCCTATGGTGGAGAAATACTCTTATTAGATGTATCTGCTACTAGCTTTTTAACTGCGCTGATTGCCTGCGGATCTTTACTGGCATTTACCTTATCAGCGCGCTGGCTAAGCAAGGGTTATAACGCCTACAGAATTGCTGCATCTGGTCTCCTGCTTGGGCTGATTGCCTTCTCCATGGTGATATTTTCAGAGCCATTAGGTTCACCCAATCTCTTTAGATTAGGTGCACTTCTGATCGGATTTGGTGGAGGATTATTTGCAGTGAGTACGCTCACTATTGCCATGAGTATGGATCAGGAGAATAAAACTGGGATGGTCATTGGTGCGTGGGGAGCGGTAACAGCAACCTGCTCTGGAATTGGTATGTCACTGGGAGGAGTTATTCGTGATCTCGTCTCCGATTTAGCGATGGGCGGAGTGATCGGCACCACATTAATGAATCCCGCTACAGGGTATAGCTTTGTTTATCACATTGAGATTTATTTGTTGTTTATTACTTTGATTGCGTTGGGTCCACTAGTAGCCAAAAAGCGAAACCTGGATATTTCAAAAATGAGTAAGTTTGGCCTAGCGGATTTTCCAAGCTAGTTTATTAAAGAGGGAGAGAAAAATGGGTACTGGTGCAATTACACAATATATAGATGTCGCTCAATTAGCGTTTTATCTATTTCTACTTTTTTTTGTTGGTCTAGTGATATACCTAACATTAGAAGGGAAGAGAGAGGGTTTCCCACTTGAAACCGAACGCTTTGGCAAGGTTCGACGCGAGGGTGGCATTTTAGGTATGCCAAAGACGAAAAAATATGTCACTGAATTCGGCAAAACTTATTACGCCCCCTTAGAAACTCCGCCGGATACAGAGCAGCTTTCAGCAGAGCCAATTCATCCGTGGAATGGCGCTCCTATTGCCCCAATTGGCAATCCATTATTGGCAGGAGTAGGGCCAGGCTCTTATGCACCCCGTGCTGATCATGTTGATTACGATCTAGAGGGTCACGCACGCATTCGTCCGCTGAGGAAGTTAAACGATTTTGCAATTGCAAAGCAAGACACTAATCCGATTGGCCTGAGCGTTATCGGTGCTGATGGTAATAAAGCAGGCGTTGTGAAAGACGTCTGGGTTGACCATATGGAAATGCTGATTCGTTATCTAGAGGTTGATGCAAAGGGTACGACAGTCTTATTGCCAATCAATTTCTCACGTATTGGCAAGCAAGACATTCAAGTGAAATCAATCCTTGCGGATCAGTTTGCAGCTGTGCCAAAAACAAAAAATCCAGAGGAAATTACCTTGCTGGAAGAAGATAAGATCATGGCCTACTATGGTGCCGGCACTCTGTATGCAACACCTGAACGCCAAGAGCCACTATTATGAGCCTGAACATTCCTAGTAGTCCAGAGCATGAGTTTGAGCCAGAGCTGGGACTTCCAGAAAAGTTACCTGCGGGTGAGCGTATTTTGTGGCAGGGCTCACCTGATGTAAAGGCGATGCTTCTGCGAGTGTTTCATTTCAGAGGGCTATTGATTTATTTTGGCTTGATTTTGCTCTATCAGATTGTTACAGGTGTTACTGATGGTGAAGCCTTCAGTGCGATATTTTTCTCCTCCTTGAGGATTGCGATTTTTTCAGCCATTGGCTTATCTCTTGTTGCCTTGCTTGCTTATCTCATGGCATCCACTGCGGTCTACACCATTACTAATAAGCGCGTAGTGATGCGGATTGGGATTGTGTTGAATATGACTTTCAATTTCCCCCTCAAGATGATTGAGTCGGCTGATTGCGGTGTCACTAAGCAGGGTACGGGAGATATTTCTCTGAAGTTAGGTAAAGAAACAAAAATTGCGATATTTCATTTATGGCCGCATTCAAGACCATCTCACTGGGCCAGCCCTCAGCCTACTCTCCGGTGCATTAAAAATTGTTCCGAAGTAGCCAAAATTTTGGTTGATGCTTGGGCTACCCAGAATAATGTCATTGCTCGATCAGTTCAAGCTGCTCAACGCAATCCAGCCATGATGAATACGCCTTACTCAGGGGTAGAAGCAGCATGATTTTGCGTATGAATACTATCCGCATCCAAAACTATATTGCACTATTCGTAGTCATCGTTTTGGTGGGGGTAGTTTTCGTGGTTGCCAATGTCGTTCAGTCAGGTAAGTCGGAAATTCAGGTAGATGCCAGTGTGATCGCGAAAAAAACACTGTTTTTTAGGGATCTCCCTGATGGATCGGTAGGTGTTATATCGGCTTCAAGTGGGAAAATGATTGCACAAGTCGAAGGTCAGGCTGGTTTTGTACGGGGCATTTTGCGGGCTTTGGCTCGTGAACGTCGCATTCAGCAAATTACTAGCGATGATGCATTTGAATTAATGAGTCGATCTGATGGTAGGTTGACTTTAGTAGATCTAGCAACGGGCAATCGGATTGATTTGGAATCATTTGGTCGAGATAACGCAGCGCAATTTGCTGCATTTTTAAATAGCGCGGGGCAATAATGTCTAAACAGCTGGTCAAATGTTCTGTAGATATGTCCAATACTTCAGAGTACCTATACGCCCATGTGGATCTTGACGGCATTCAAGTCGGTCCAGGAGATCAGGTGCTAGTCCATGATCCGATTACAGAAATCCCGTTTGGTGAGGTCTTGAGTTACCAAAGAACGGCAACAGTTTCTAAGGCTGGCTGGTTATCGCGTTTTTGGGTATATCTCACCGCAAGACTTGAAATTACCTTGTTATACGAAGTGAGCTTTTCCACGACTCGATTCAGTCAAGCAAAAAAATATCCAAGAGTGCGCGCAGTAGTGCACACCCAACCCCTTATTGTGACCAAAGGTATTGAAGTATGAGCGCTAATGCCCCCACCATGGAAGCGGTTCGCCCCATTAATGAATCAACCGATCGCGCGCTAGAAAGTACGATCTTAAGTCCTCGCTTCTACACCACTGATTTTGATGAGATGGATCGTTTTGATATCAGCTCAGTAAAACCTGAGTGGGATAAGCTCATGCAAGAATTTGAGTCAGATATTAATCAGACTCACTTTCAGCGTCCCGACGATATGTCTAAAGACTACTCCCACTTGCCAGAGGGCCTGTACCAAGAGTTTTTAGATTTCTTAATCAGTTCAATTACTTCAGAGTTCTCAGGTTGTGTTCTCTATTCTGAGATTAAAAAGTCGATTAAGAATCCCGACTTAAAAGACTTGTTCTCTTACATGGCTCGTGATGAGAGTAGGCATGCCGGTTTTATTAATCAATGGCTCAAAGATTTTGGTATTGGAGTTGATCTAGGATTTTTAGCTAGGACTAAAAAATATACTTTCTTTAAGCCAAAGTTTATTTTTTATGCAACTTACTTATCTGAAAAAATTGGCTACGCACGCTACATCACGATTTATCGAATTATTCAAAATAAACCTGAATTGCGCTTTCATCCTATTTTTCTCTGGTTTGAGAAATGGTGTAATGATGAATTCCGTCATGGCGAAGCCTTTGCCTTATTAATGCGCTCCACTCCGAAGTTGCTCAATGGCGGCAATCGACTGTGGATTCGTTTCTTCTTATTGGCGGTATACGCAACGATGTATGTGCGCGACCATTCCAGACCTGAGTTTCATAAAGCACTTGGGGTATCACCAACAGACTATGACCGTAAGGTATTAGAAATTACTTCTGACATTACTAAGCAGGTTTTCCCTTTCACTATCAATCTGGATGACCCTCGGATGTGGGAAGGCTTTGAAAATCTCAGAAAGATATCCGATGAAGTGGATCGCCTAAAGCAGGTTGGGGGTGTTTTATCATTTATGAAGCGAGGCGCTCTTGCAATTGCAGCAACTGCTACCTTCCTGCGCATCTACACCTTGCCAGTAGTTCCAAATGAATTACCGAGCGATATTCGCATGGCACCCGTTTGGTAATTCAATATGTATTTCTGGATAAGCCCGCTGATATTCACCATCTTTATATGGTGGTTTAGTACAGGGCTTATTCTGAAGGTGCATAGCCTTCCAAAGCGCTTTTTTAAATCTATATTTGTAGCCTCGGTTGGAGTTTTATTACTAGCCTTTTGGGGTTTATCTATCTCCAGTCAGCAGGCAACGATCGCTGGTGCTTATTGTTCATTTACTTGCGCAATCATTATTTGGGGTTGGCAAGAGCTGGCCTTTCTCTTGGGCTACATCACTGGATCACGGCGCTCAGAATGTCCTAGCGGACTAAGTCCCATGACAAGAGCTTGGTACGCATTTCAGACAATTAATTATCACGAGCTGGCATTACTCAGCTTGGGAGCGATTCTATTTTTCATTAACTTAGATTCCGTGAATCAAACCGGATTTTGGACCTTTATCATTCTATGGGGTATGCGCCAAAGCACGAAGATCAATATCTTCTTGGGCGTCCTTAATTTTAATGAATCGTTCTTGCCGCAACACTTGCAGTACTTGGTGACCTATTTCAGACGCAGGGCAATGAATTGTCTAATGCCATTTTCTATCTTAGTTTCTGTGATGATATTGATTCCGATTTGGTCTAGTGCTGGAGTGGATTCTTCTCCCTTTGATAGGGCCTCATATGCTTTGCTAGGAACCCTACTGGCTCTTGGTTTATTAGAGCATCTCTTTTTAATTCTGCCGTTTCCAAGTGAGCTGCTTTGGAAGTGGGGTTACAAAAAAAATCACTAATTTGATTCGAATATGCCTTCAACTAAAACTATTTTCTTAGCTCAACCCCGCGGTTTTTGTGCCGGAGTTGAAAGGGCTATTCTGATAGTTGAGGAGGCTCTCAGAATTTATGGTGCTCCCATATATGTTCGACATGAAATCATTCACAATGCCTATGTTGTTAAAGATTTCGAATCTCGTGGCGTAGTCTTCATTAACCAATTGGAGCATGTTCCTCAGGGCGCCATTCTGATTTTTAGTGCACATGGAGTTTCGCAGGCTGTCAGAATGGAAGCGAATAATCGTCAATTCAAGGTATTTGATGCCACCTGTCCTTTGGTTGCTAAGGTGCATGCCGAAGTAGTCCGCTTAAAAGAGCGTGGATATCAAATCATCATGATTGGACATCGTGGTCACCCAGAGGTTGAGGGTACGATGGGCCAGATAGATTCTTCAATCTATTTGATTGAGTGCGTGCAAGATGTCGCCCAGCTTCACTTTGAAGAAGATGAGCTGATAGCTTACGTCACTCAAACGACTTTATCGGTTGATGAAACGCAAGAAATCACCAATGCATTAGTGGAAAAGTTCCCCAATATTCATGCACCAAAACGCCAGGATATTTGCTATGCCACTCAGAATCGTCAGGATGCAGTCAAAGCAATGGTTCCCCAAGTCGATTTAGTGGTAGTAGTAGGTAGTCCAAACAGCTCTAACTCAAAGCGTCTTCAAGAGTTGGCTGAAAGCATGAATGTGCCCGCCTATTTAGTGGATGACCCCTCGCAACTTCAAAGGCAGTGGTTTGACGGGGTTCGTAATATTGGGGTAACAGCAGGGGCCTCCGCCCCAGAGGCATTAACAGCCCAAATCGTTGAGGCTATTGGCCTATTTTCTAGTGGAACTGTTTCACCACTCCAGGGAATTGAAGAAACGGTGAATTTTTCCCTCCCCAAAGAGCTTCTCAGGGCAGCCTAAACCCCTCTTTTTTCTCCTAAGTGCTGTTCTATAAGGGTTTTCACTTGTAAAAACAGGCGATAAAAGTGTCAAATTTAATTGACACTTTTAAATGTCAATGACAAAATCATTTACATGAATCTGCCTGATCCTAAAGCAATTTTGACGCTTTTAAAGCCTATCACTTGGTTTCCGCCAATGTGGGCTTTTGCTTGTGGATCCATCACTGGCAGTGAAAAAATTGCTGACAATTTACCCATTTTTCTTGTTGGATTAGCTCTCACTGGTCCGCTGGTTTGCGCTTCAAGCCAGGCAGTCAATGATTGGTTTGATCGACACGTCGATGCGATTAATGAACCTATGCGTCCAATACCTTCAGGTCGGATACCTGGTCGTTGGGGTTTATACATTGCGATTATTTGGTCTTTAATTTCGATCTGGGTTGGAACTTATCTAGGTCCGATTGGATTCGCAGCAACCTTATTAGCTTTAGTGCTGGCATGGCTCTACAGCATGCCGCCAATCCGCTTTAAAAATAATGGCTGGTTTGGAAATCTAGCCTGCGGGATTAGCTACGAAGGTTTGGCGTGGGTTACTGGCGCTACCTTAATCTCAGGTGGCGTAATGCCAAGCAAACCATCACTCATACTTGCCGGCCTTTACAGCGCAAGTGCTCACGGCATTATGACTCTAAACGACTTTAAGGCGATTGAGGGTGATCGGCAAATGGGAGTGCGCTCCTTACCCGTACAACTCGGAGCTAAAAGAGCAGCGCAAGTTGCAGCAGCATTCATGTTGATACCGCAGGTAGTTGTACTGTGCCTGCTCTTAGCTTGGAATAAAGAAATGTACGCCTTAGTCATTGGTCTACTGATCGTAGCCCAAGTTATTTTATTAAAAGATTTTTTAAAGCGACCTATAGAAAAAGCGCTTTTCTATAGTGGCTTTGGAGTGCCTATATTGGTCGCTGGAATGATGGTTTCTGCTTTTGCAGTGACGGGGATGGATAACTCATGAGTATCGCAATCAGTCGACCACTATTAAATCTCTCGACATTCGGGTGGCTAAGTATCGTTCGCATTGGACTTGTACAGGCTTGTATTGGCGCTATTGTGGTGATGACGACATCCACCTTGAATCGAATCATGGTGGTCGAGTTAGCCTTGCCAGCGAGTCTCCCTGGCTTTTTAGTAGCGATTCATTATTTTGTACAAGTCATTCGCCCCAGAATGGGTTTTGAGTCCGATAGTGGAGCTAAGAAAACACCTTGGATATTGGGCGGAATTACTTTATTAGCTATTGGTGGGTTTGGTGCTGCTATCGCGACAACGTTAATGGGAGTGCATCTTCTCTTAGGCATTGCCTCAGCCATTGTTGCTTTCTTCTTTATTGGTGTTGGTGTCAGTATGAGTGGTACATCTTTGCTGGCACTGCTAGCGAAGGGTGTCAGTGATGAGCGCAGGGCAGCTGCCGCTACGACTGTATGGCTCATGATGATTTTTGGTTTTGCAATGACAAGCGGGATTGCCGGAAAATTTTTAGATCCCTATGAGCCACAAAAAGTGATCTTGATATCCGGAATCATCTCTCTGTCGGCTATGACACTTTCTTTTGCAGCTCTATTCAAGTTAGAGAGTCATGACCTGCAAAACAGTAGAACTCATGCAGATAAAAAAGTCCCATTTAAAAAAGCTCTGAGCGATATCTTGGCTGATCCGGATACCAAAAGATTTACGATTTTTATCTTTTTGTCGATGCTGGCATTTAGTGCTCAAGATTTAATTCTAGAGCCATTTGCAGGAATGATTTTTAAATACACATTGGGCGAGACAACCAGCCTATCAGGCATTCAGCATGCTGGTGTCTTGACCGGAATGTTATTGGTTGCCATATGTGGATCGAGCAGCTTGCGCAAATATTTTGGCTCACTACGCTCATGGATGATTTATGGCTGTCTTGCATCCGCATTAGCGATGTTTGGATTAGTTCTAGCTGGCTTATTAGAAGGTGATTGGCCATTAAAGCCGAACGTATTTTTGCTGGGCTTAGCAAATGGCGCATTCTCAATTGCGGCGATTGCCTCCATGATGAGGCTAGCGGTGGTGGGCGGAGCAGGCAAAGAGGGTGTACGAATTGGGCTTTGGGGCGGTGCGCAAGCCATTGCCTTTGGCATGGGTGGACTTATTGGGGCAGGGGCTAGTGATTTAGCCAGATCCATTTTTAACAATCCTGCTTATGCATACTCCAGCGTCTTTTTTATCGAAGCATTGTTGTTTGTCGTTTCAGCATATATGGCCTCTCTAGTTGAGAGAAAAAATAGCACTACGAGTCAAGCGAGGTAAAGCGAATGGGAACAGAATTTATTTATGATGCGGTTGTGATTGGTGGCGGTCCAGCAGGAGCTACTGCAGCCCAAACACTGGCTAAAAAAGGTAAGCAAGTTTTATTGCTGGATAAGCGAGGCAGGGTGAAGCCCTGCGGTGGCGCCATTCCTCCGCGCTTGATTAAAGACTTTGAGATTCCGGATGAGCTATTGGTTGCCAAGGCAAAATCAGCGCGCATGGTTTCACCGGTCGGAAAAACGGTTGATATTCCGATTGAGAATGGTTTTGTTGGGATGGTTGATCGAGCTCAATTTGATGAATGGTTACGCGTGCGCGCGGTTGCTGCTGGAGCAACTCGAGAAGATGGCCTGTTTGAAACTCTGACACGTGAGGGTCCACTCGCCAGAATTCACTATCGAACAAGAGGTGCTCGTGATGGCGATTCAGGTGCTATCAAAAGCGTTCTTACCAGAGCGGTAATTGGTGCTGATGGCGCCAAATCTCAAGTTGGAAGAAGTGCTGGTGTTCAGGGATGTGCAGAAGCCAATTACGTCTTTGCGTATCACGAAATCATTAAAACTCCGCCAAACACGCCACATCATTTTGATTCTACGCGTTGTGATGTTGTGTATCAAAAACCGATTTCACCTGATTTTTACGGTTGGGTATTTCCTCACGGCGATACGATCAGTATTGGCACTGGCAGTGCTGATAAAGGCTTCTCCTTAAGAAATGCAGTAGCTAAGTTGCGCGCAGATGTTGGTCTTGAGGGTGCAGAGCTCATCAGGCATGAGGGCGCACCTTTGCCAATGAAGCCCCTGAAAAAATGGGATGATGGACAGCAAGTGGTACTAGCTGGTGATGCAGCCGGTGTTGTTGCTCCAGCCTCGGGCGAGGGAATTTATTACGCCATGCTAGGTGGTCAATTGGCTGGTGAGGCTGTGTATGAATTTGTAGAGAGCAATGATCCTGCAAAGTTACAGTTAGCCAGAAAGCGCTTTATGAAAGAACATCGTATGACTTTCTGGGTATTGGGAATCATGCAGTATTTCTGGTACTCAACTGACAAGCGACGCGAGAGTTTTGTCAAGATGTGCGAAGACAAAGATGTTCAGAAGCTGACCTTCGAGTCTTATATGAATAAAAAACTAGTGCGCAAAAAACCTTTAGCTCATATCAAGATCTTCTTCAAAGATATGGGGCATTTATTGGGTCTAGCTAAGGCATGATGATTTTCATCAAACACAAGTACCTGTTAATGATCGCCGCATGGATGATCATTACTTCTGTCGCCGGTGGCTTAGCGACAGAAATCGGGCCTTGGTATTTCTCCTTGAAACAGCCAGATTGGAAACCACCAGATTGGGCCTTCGGTTTAATCTGGACAATTATTTTCATACTATCGGCAGCGGCCTGGATGATTGCTTTTAACAATCGTCCAACAAGGTCTCAGAAAATTTCTTTGGTTAGCCTATTTGTCCTCAATAGCGTCTTAAATATTCTCTGGAGCATCTTTTACTTTCGCTTGCACCACCCGGATTGGTCTCTGATAGAGGCGGGCTTTCTGTGGCTTTCAGTCTTAGGAATTATGGTGGTCATGTGGCCTATTCGTAAATTGGCTGCTTTTTTAATGTTGCCCTATTTGATTTGGGTCACGATCGCGATGTGTTTGAACTGGGAGACCCTGGTTCTCAATCCAGGGGCTTATTAAACAATGGCTAGCATGAAACTACTGAACCTTGGTGTAAATCACCATACTGCCCCGATAGATATTCGGGAAAGTGTTGCTGTAGCTCCTGAGATTTTGCAAGACTCATTAATTGACTTGCGTAAGTACTTGCGGGGCGGAAATTCAAGTAGTAGTCCTGAGGTGGCAATTCTATCGACTTGTAATCGAATGGAAATATACTGCGCCGCAAATGATGTCGAGTATGCAGATAATGATTTTGAAAAAAGAGCTTTTGATTGGTTAGCGGCGCAAAATAATGTTCAAGGTAATGAGCTGCGTCCCTATATTTACTCTGCAACATCAGCAGATGCTGTCAAGCATGCCTTTAGGGTGGGTAGTGGACTAGATTCTATGGTGCTCGGAGAGACCCAAATTCTCGGACAAATGAAGAAGGCAATTGACTGCGCTAATCAAGTAGGAACTGTTGGCGCATATTTGAAGCCATTATTTGATAAAACTTTCTCAGTTGCCAAGGTGGTTCGTGGCAGCACTCAAATTGGCGCTCATTCAGTATCGATGGCTGGCGCCTCGATCAAATTAGTTCAGCGTATTTTTGGCGATATCAATGGATGCAATGTGCTGTTTATTGGCGCAGGAGAAATGATCGGCCTTTGCGCAAGTCATTTCGCCGGTAAGAAGCCAAAAAAGATTTCGATCTCTAATCGTACGGTAGATAGGGGTAGCGACTTGATCAAAGCCTTTAATGATCAAAATTTAGTCACTGAAGTATTTCCCTTGCACGAGTTAGCCCAGCATCTGCACGAATATGACGTCGTCGTATCTTGTACTGCGAGTTCATTGCCGATTATTGGTCTAGGAATGGTAAAAACTGCCCTCAAGGCGAGACAGTTTCGACCAATGGTCTTAATTGATCTGGCGGTTCCAAGAGACTTTGAGTCTGAGATTAAGAGTGTGAAGGATGCCTACTTATATTCAATCGATGACCTTGGCGAGATTGTGAGTGCGGGCAAAGCAAATCGCACAGAGTCTGTTCACGAGGCAGAGAAGATTATCGAAAAAGGTGTGATTGAGTTCTATCAGACCTTGGAAAAACGCGCAGTGGTACCCATCATCAAATCCATTCAGGATGTGGGTGAGCGGTATCAAAAAATTGAGCTGGAAAAAGCAGGTAGAAGAATTGCAAAAGGAGAGGATCCGATGATTGTTCTTTCTCAAATGGCTAGCGCACTAGCCAACAAATTTATGCACGCTCCAATTTGCGCGCTCCAGAATTCTAGCCATGAAAATCTTGAAGATTTTAAGAAGATTATTTCGACAATCTATACGTCAAAGTAAATTACCATGTTAAAAGTCACTAATCTTCTCGAGACGATTACTAGCCCTGCTGACTTGAGGGCTTATGAATCTAATCAGCTCCCTCAAATAGCCCAAGAATTACGCAGCTTTATTCTCAACTCAGTCTCTAGTACTGGGGGACATTTATCCTCCAATCTAGGAACTGTAGAGCTGGCTATTGCCCTACATTACGTATTTGATACCCCCCATGACCGAATGATTTGGGACGTAGGCCATCAAAGTTATGCTCATAAAGTACTGACGGGGCGACGTGAGGGAATGTCCACTCTGCGTCAATATGGCGGCATTTCAGGATTTCCAAAGCGAAGCGAAAGTGAATACGACGCTTTTGGTACCGCACATTCTTCAACAAGTATTTCGGCTGCTTTAGGGATGGCAGTAGCAGCAAAGACTAAAAATGAAAAACGCAGCGTAGTTGCCATAATTGGTGATGGCGCTATGAGTGCTGGCATGGCATTCGAAGCCATGAATAATGCTGGCGTAAATAAAAAGGTGCCTTTGATAGTGATACTCAATGACAACGAGATGTCGATTTCACCGGCAGTTGGTGCGCTCAATCGCTATTTAGTCAAACTCATATCGGGCTCGATGTATGCCGCGACCAAACGAGGTATCGATAAGGTCTTATCTGTTGCTCCGCCAATACGCGAGTTCGCAAAAAGGCTTGAGGGTCATGCGAAGGGAATGGTTGGCCCAGCTACGATTTTTGAAGAGTTTGGATTCGATTACTATGGCCCGATTGATGGACATAATTTAGATGTATTAATTCCTACTCTAGAAAACATCAAACACCTTGCTCAAACTGAGGGTCCCCAGTTTCTGCACATTATTACGAAAAAAGGTAAGGGCTATTCTCGGGCAGAAGAGGATCCCATTCTTTATCACGGTCCAGGTAAATTTGATGCGAGCATCGGAATTCAAGCCGGCAAAGCCAGCAAGAAAACCTTTACCCAAGTATTTGGTGAATGGTTGTGCGACATGGGGGTTGCGGATGAGCGACTAATTGCGATTACGCCAGCCATGCGTGAGGGCTCCGGATTAAACGAGTTTGAAGCTCGCTTCCCAGATCGCTACTATGACGTTGGAATTGCAGAGCAGCATGCCGTTACCTTTGCCGCTGGAATTGCCTGTGAGGGCTTAAAGCCAGTGGTTGCGATTTACTCTACCTTTTTACAACGTGGCTACGATCAGCTGATTCACGATGTCACCTTGCAGAATCTCCCGATTGTTTTCGCGATTGATCGTGCTGGTATCGTGGGTGCGGATGGGGCAACGCATGCTGGTGCATTTGACATTGCCTTCTTACGTTGCCTGCCTAATTTGGTATTGATGACCCCATCGAATGAGCAAGAATGCCGCGCTATGTTGAGCACTGCTTTTAGATATGATGGCCCGGCAGCTGTCCGCTACCCGCGCGGTTCTGGTGTAGGAACCCCACTTGAGTCTTCATTAGATACGCTGCCGATTGGTAAGGGCCGAATAGTGCGCGCCATAAATAATGAAGCACCACCAAAGAAAAAAATTGCTTTTATCTGCTTTGGGCCCATTTTATATAGTGCATTAGCTGTAGCGGAAGAAATCAATGCGACTGTAGTAGATATGCGCTTTGTTAAGCCACTCGATGAAGAGTTGCTATTGACTATTGCCCGCTCTCACGACGGGCTTGTATTGATTGAAGATAGCGCAATTCAGGGTGGTGCTGGAAGTGCTTGCCTTGAGGTGCTATCTAACAAAAATATACAAATTGAGACTCTCCAACTTGGATTGCCGGATGAGTATGTAGAGCATGGCGATGTCAATTTACTCTTAGATCATTACGGACTCTCTGCTCAGAAGATACAGCAGAGTGTTGTTTCACGATTTGGATAAAGCATTGGTAGGGCAGGATTTAATTCAAGACCTTCCATATCGGGACTTATGTACTGATTGTGGTGTGTCACGTACATCAGCTCCCAAGCGCTGCGCTACTGCTTGCCAATTTATTCAGCCGGATTATCCAAAATACGAACTATCAGTTCATGGTAGAGAGCGTAAGCTAGAAAACTCGGATGAAGTATTTTTTGGAGCCTATCTTCACATGTTTAGGGCTCGATTAATCAATCCATTGCCTGGTGCGCAATGGACAGGAATTATCAGCAGATTATGTGAAGTGCTACTTGAGAAAGGGGAGGTAGACGCTGTTATTACCATGCGCTCTGATCCCGATGATCGCTGGAAGCCTAGCCCAATGATCGTTACTAAAGCAGAGGATATGGCCGAGTGCCGGGGAATGAAGATGGGTTATGCACCCATTATTCAGTATCTTGAGCAAGCAAGAGAGCTAGGATATAAAAAAGTAGCGATGGTGGGAATACCTTGCCAAGTCTATGCTGCAAGAGCATTAGAAAAAGAGCTTGGATTTGAGAAGTTACTCATCATTGGATCTCCTTGCTCAGACAACACCACAACCGAAAATTTTCATCAGTTTTTAGGCTTGCTGAGTCCCAATCCCGAAGATATAACGTATTTAGAATTTAGAGCCGATTACCATGTTGAATTGAGATTTAAAAATGGTGAAGTGCAAGAGATCCCCTTTTTAAAGTTACCTCTCAGCACTTTGCCCGCAGATTTTTTCCCAACGACTTGTAAAACCTGCGTTGATTACGTCAACTCCCTATCGGATATCACGGTGGGGTATATGGCAGGGACAGGGGAGCAATGGATTATTATTCGCAACCCAAAAGGTCAAGAGCTTGTAAACCTCCTTTCTAAGGAGTTATCGCTTGAGCCGGTGAGTTCCGCCGGTAATCGTTTAGGCCCCGTTAAAGGCTTTATGAAAAATGTGGAGCTTGCTGCAGGTGGCTTGCCATTGCAGCGAATGCCCAACTTCATGCGCAGTATTTTTGCCTGGGTAATGCCGAGATTTGGGCCTCGCGGGCTAGAGTTTGCTAAAGCGAGGGTAGAGATGAAGGCAATCGAATCGGTGATTCATTTACGCAGTATTGCACCGCACAAAATAAAAAATATGGTGCCTAAAGCCACCTGGGTTTTGCTTGAAAAATATGAAATACGGCCTTCTAATGATGAAATAAAGGGGTCTAGGGAAAGTACTTAAGATAATTCATTTGAGTATCTTCAAAAATGAGCCTATAAAGTAAACATTCCCATTTATAGGCTCTTAGGCAGTCATAGCGATCTCAAGTAGTGATTTGAGACTGTGATCTGATCAGGTGATGTTCATGAATTTATCCAGACTACAGAGCATCGCTGAATCTAAAAAGAGATCTAGCCAAGACGACTCCAAACTTAATCAAAATTCCCCCGCAAACAAGCCCAATAGTATTTGGGAGGATTGTCTGGTTGCAAATGAACCTTTTAAGGAAACATTTAAGGGAAACGAGACTCCGCATCCATTAGAAAAAGCCTGTACGGAAGAGGAATATCTTCAGTCGCTAGTTAAGACGATTGAAAATAATATATTGCCTTTAATCGTTGAGAGGCATCTCGAAACATCGATTTCCTCAGTTTTAAAGGCTTCTCCAGTCGACCTCATTACGCAACAATCGATTACTGAGTTAACGCAATTGGTATTGCAAGAGGATGCGAGAACCTCTGTTAAGTACGTTAAAGAAATTCATGCCTCTGGCGTCAGTCTCGAAAATATTTATCTGCTCTTATTGACCCCTGTTGCCAGAAAACTAGGTGAAATGTGGGATGAGGATCAGTCAAGCTTTACCGATGTCACGATTGCACTGTGGCGTATTAAGCAGCTTATGTATGACTTAAGCCCTATCTTTCAGCAGTATGCAGAGCAAAATAAAACTGGGTCTAGCATCATGCTCGTTCCTTTGCCAGGCTCACAACATAACTTAGGCCTATTTATGGTTTCTGAGTTCTTCGCTAAAGCTGGCTGGAGAATCTGGGGTGAGTTGGCTGCTACACAAGAGGATATTGTTTCCATGGCGCAGACAGAGTGGTTTGACGTCATTGGCCTATCCGCAAGCCTTCGAGAGCAGTTCCCACAATTAAAAGACTTGATTCAAGAGATCAAACTCAAATCAAAAAACCCGCGTGTTGGTGTGATTGTTGGTAGCCCTGTTTTCAATCAATATCCTGAGTTAGTAGATGAATTGGGTGCTGATATGGTTGGATTTGATGCAGCAGATGCCTTAGAAAAGGCAACTTACTATGTTGAGCGTTTGCGCTAACTGTAATTTAGTGTAGATAAATTTTTCCGATATCGATGACTCAAGTCCACATAGTATGAAAATTTACGAATGGATTACAGCAGCCGAAAAAGGAATTTTGATTCTCATTGCATTCTTTACTATTTTTAGTGTCGGCATAGAGATGTATAACGTTCTTCTCAATGGAAAAATTACCTTAACTGATCTGTTGCTCATGTTCATTTATGCCGAGGTGCTAGGCATGGTGGCAGCCTTTTACAAGTACAACAAGATCCCAATTACCATCCCCATCTTTATTGCTATTACAGCACTTTGTAGGCTGATTATTTTGCAGGGTAAGGGAATTAGTACGATTGACTTGATATATGAGAGTGGGGCGGTATTGTTGTTAGCTCTCTCAGCGATCATCATCAAAAAAGCTATGAGCACTTCGGATTCAGAGGCATAAAACCCCTTAATTGATGATGACTAGAAGCCTTGATCAGCTCCGCTCAGGCCTCAAAACTCTTTAACAAAAATGAAGCGCCGCCATCTTGTCCCAGCGCCTTAACCAGAATGGGTAAGCTTTCAGATAGCTGCTTTTCTAGAGTCCATGGCGGATTAAGGATGAACATCCCACTAGCCTGCAGACGAGGCTCTTTGGGAGCATTCTCAACCCGAAGCTCAACTTGTAACCAAGAGCGTTTATGGGCTGCCGCAATCTTTTTCATGTGATCCGGTAGGGAAGCGGATTCTCTTCTAGAGAGGCAGGGGTACCAAATCGCGTAGCAACCGGTAACAAAGCGATGCAAAGCCTCTTCGATCGCAGTTTCGAGATAGCGATAGTCCTGCTTATCTTCATAAGATGGGTCAATCAATACTAGGCCACGCCTACTAGGTGGCGGCATTAAGCCTTTCAGTCTTGCAAAGCTATCTTCTGCATAAATGTCGACTTGCTTTGATTGCTTAAGCTGGCTGATATTGTGGCGCAAGATATCAATCTCTTTGGGATGTAACTCAAAGAGCTTGAGACGATCTTGTGTTCTCAGTAAATGCGCCAAGATAAATGGAGAGCCAGGATAGACGTTAATCTCATTAGCAGCATTCTCAGAACGAATGCATTCAAGGTAGTTGGCGATGCCTGGACTTACGGCATTACTCTCTGCAAATTGAGCCAAGCGATAAATGCCTTGATCAGCCTCTTTGCTGACGGTGGCAAAGCCATCAATCAGACTATAGATGCCAGCACCAGCATGCGTATCGACAATAGTCAAAGCGCCAGGCTTTTCTTGTAGATATTCAACTAAATGAATCATCACCAAATGCTTCAGAATATCGGCATGACTGCCCGCATGAAAAGCATGACGATAACTAAACATCTTTATATGGCCTTGGGTTTTTGCGCTTTAATAAATAAAGCTAAGGTAATGCTAATTAATGCTACGCACGCGTATTGCAAAGACTGATTGAGTTCTGAGTCTAGGGTTTGGGTAAGGAGAACATAGATAGTTGCCAGTCCGCCGAGCGCAAGTAAGCGAGGCCCGATCTGATTGGTTGCCATCTGCTTTTCTGGAATGAGCCCAGCCAATATCGCTCCCAGCATGCCAGACCACACTCCAATAGCGCAGCCCGCCAACACATCAGTAAGCCAATGGGCGCCAAGCGCATTACGAGAGATGCCGGAAAAACCTGCAATGATAAAGATCCACCACAAAGAGGCTCTTTTGTCTCGATCGATAGCAAAGTAAATTCCGGAAATCACAGCAAAAGCAGTCAGCGTATGGCCAGAGGGCATCGCTTTATGCAATAGAGGCTCGCCGATACGATAAAAATCTTCTAAAGCCAATACTCCAGCAGGCCGCGGAAGATCTAATAGAGGCTTGATGATTTGACTGATGGCGCCGCCAATCAAAGATGCTATCAGTCCTGCGCTCAGTAATCTAGGCGATAGAAGCAAAAGGGGAAAGCACAATGCAAAGATACCCCAGCCATTGCCAATAAAAGTAAGCCAGGTCCAGAAGGTATCTGGCAATAACTGGGTATAACGATTTATAAATAGAAACGTTGGAGTTTGTAATTCACCAAAGTAAATGACGATTGTTAGACTCAGCGGCAGAAGAGGAGCGCACCAAACCCAAATTGATGCAATCGCTAAAGCCGATTTGCGCTGCTCAGTCATGCGACTTAATGTGCCCGCTCTTGATCGGCTTCATTTAATTGGTGTGACATCTTTTCTAGTACCTGAGCAACCGTAATGGCCTGCATGCAGACATTGTCATGGCATGGTGTTTTACGATGATTGGCAGCACTTACGCAAGGTGAACATGCCAGATTGGCAGTAATGGCAATCGATTTACCAATAGAGCCATACAGTGCTGGCGTTTCTGGTCCGAAGAGAACGACTGTCCGCAATGGAGTCACGGCGGAGAAGTGGCCAGGCCCAGAATCGTTAGTTACCATCACATCAGACAGGGTGTAAAGCGGTGGTAATTCTGCAAAGCTCACTTGGCCTGCAAAGTTCAGAGCATTTTTAACATTAGCAACTGCGCGAACCTTTTCAACATAGGCAAATTCAGCTGGGGAGCCAGTAATCAGAATGAGATCATTTGGGTAACGTTGATTTAATCCCTGAATCAGTTCAGAAAAACGCTGTTGAGCCCAACGCCTTTGTGGCAATAGATCGCTAGCATTGGGGTTGACCAAAATGAGGCGTTGCTCACCTTGCTTAAATGAAATGCCAAAAGTCGCGCTCAGTTTCTCAATGCGCTCACGAACTTTACTTAATACTGCTGGATCAATTACTGCCTGTTCTAGACGAACTTCTGAATCTGCAATCTGTATTTTGCTAAACGGCACTTCAATCTCTTTAGCAAATGCCGCATGAATCAGAGAGAGAAAATTCTTCGTAATGTGAATATGCGGGTTGTAATGGACTTTGCGTGTCAGCATAAAGCCGCGCCATAAACCTTCACCATGAAAGATGTGATAGCCCACACGACGACGTGCGCCACATAAGCCGGTCAGTAGAGCGGTAAAGCGAGAAAACAACTCCAAATCAATTACGGTGTCGATACGGTGCTTGCGAGCGACTAGCAAAAATTTAAGCGTGTCTTTAATTAAGCCGCCTAAGCTTGAAGAGTCAATTGTGAAAATATTCTCAGGCTTCACCGTGTTTAACAAAGTTAGGCTGGCACGATTGCTTTTAAAGATCAGGAAAAATAATTCAGCGCCACGAGCTTGTGCATTGCGCATGGCAGGATCAACCAAGATTGCGCTGCCCATTTCAGATAGTTCAATAAAAAGTAATTTGCGGGGTGCCTCTGGACTGCGAGCAAAGATATTCTTCACGCCATCCATTAGAGCAACGACAGGGCTTGCTAATGCGCAAAGTGGTACGCCGACCCAGTGGTCAATTGCACGCATGGTGTTGACGCTAATACTCATAGTGGGGCTCTAAATGAATTATTTCCGTTTTAATAAAAAGTAAGCGCCTGGCAATACCGATAAGACGGTGATGGCGCCATAACTAATGGATGCTAATACTGTCATGGAGGGGCTAACGCCCCACAATGCCAGTACAGAAGAGAGTGTAGCTTCACGCAAGCCCCAGCCGGAGATGCTGATTGGCAGCATTAATAATAGACTTAATGCAGGCAAGCCAATCATGAGGGCTTCAATCGGCGCATCGACTCCATAGGCCTTAAGACAGAAGAGTAGCGTCAAAATAGTCAGGGAGTGAATGCCAATCGCAAATGCGGCTTGAGCTATATTCATGGGCCAAGAAAAGGCGAGCTTGATACCAGGCAGGGCGTGATTCATTTGTACGCGCTCTAGTAATTTTTGCAATAAATTGCAGCTAGGGCCCCATGCCAAAATAGCAGCGAGCAATAAACCTGCTGCCACCATAATCCCAGTGACTGCATATCCGAGATCAGTACCCCAAGCGGCTAAGGTCGCACCACCCAAAATGAGGCCAAGTCCACCTAGCAAATTATTTCCAGCCAAGCCAAGCAAGCGATCTACCAACACCATGGAAAAGCTCAGGCGAAGTTTAGGAGTAGAGTGCTCTAGGTCAACAGAGTGATGTAGCTCTTCATCGAGCTTCTTCGCCTCAGTCAAACTGCCGCTACTATTTAAATGAGTAGCAGTAATGGCGCGATAGCTATCGCCACCTAAGGTACTTGGCAATCCCTGATTAATGAGTCCACCGGCAAAGTAGAGCGCAACAAAACTAATCAGACTGCCTTGAAAGCCAACCTTACGCATCAAAAATCCCCAGCGCAGTCCACCACAAATAAACGCTGAGATCATGGTTAATCCTGCTGCTAAAAACCACCAGGGCTGCATCTGAATATCAGAATCTAATATGGCGTGCCAATCAATACCGCTAGTAGCTTTCCAGAGAAGGGCGATCGATAACAAAATACGAATCGTGGGCCATGCCCGCTTCAGGATTACTTTCCACCCAGATGTGGCTTTGGGGGTGGCTTGGGGTTGTGAACTCATAGGCATAAGGATAATGCCTACGGCTCCTAAGGTCTTGAATTTGGGGAATTAACGCGCTGCGCCAGCACCCTGCCAGTTTCGGCAAAGGCTGTACTCAAATTTGGATAAGAACCGCCCAAATCGAATAATTTCTAGGCTATCCAAGGGCTCACAGACTTCAAAGGCCAGATTTCCGCCCACGGGTGACCTGAAAGTCATTCCCGACCAGTTAATGAGTAAGACGTTTGCGCCAGCGGGTAATTGCCCAAACCACAGGTCAAACTGATCCTGTCTTTGGTCCAGCACAAAGACTGGAAGAGGTTGAGCATACCAAGCAGCACGACTACCTAAAGTCCAGTTTTGTACTGCAATCCCATTGGCCTTGTTGGCTTGCGCTAATTGAGCTGCTTTCTGACCAGCAAGCTTCCAGCCATAGAGATCAGCAATGGGGTTGGATTTCACTGCCGAGCCAGTAAAGCCTCCAGCCAAAACAAAACCAAAACCGAGCAAGCAAATCAATAACTGCCCAATAAGCAATATTCGAATTACCAAGCGGTGCTGCATGGCCCATGCTTTAGCTAGACCGATGCCGGCAAATGGCGCAAGACAAAACCAGGCAGGCGTAGTCCAGTGGGGCAGGCTACCTCCACCAGACAGCGTAGCAAAGATCACAAAGGGAATTGCGAAGAAACTCAATAGAGCAATCAGAATCAGCTTTTGCGAGTGGAGGCAATGCCTTAAAAAAGTATAAGTACCCAAAAGCAACAGGAGCCCAAAGCAGGCGATCTGAATACCTACAAAGGCGCCGACTCTTCGCCACGCCCAAGCACCACCACTACCATGGGCAATTTGATATTTGAATGAGATCCAATCATTGATCCAGTTCCAATAGAGCACTGGGCTAATCACGATCAAGGCAATTGCGACTGCTAGCCAAAAGCCGACTTTAGTAATCCAAACTTTTTTGGGCGAAGCTAACAATACGAAGAGCAAAGCAAATGCAGTAAACGCAGCGGTGTACTTGCTTAGACCTGCCAAGCCTAGTAATAAGCCGGTAATGATCCAGTCCGCAATGGTGAACTGATCTTTGCGAGTCCAACGTAATGCCATCAACATCAAGCCAAGGCTTAATGGCGCAAGCAGGGTGTCAGGTAAAAGACCAATTGCTAAGACGTGGGGCAACGGCGCTGCAATGATCGCTAATACTGCCATCAATCCACACAGGTTTGCGGAAGGAAGGGAGGTAGTTAAGTAACCCGCATTACGCACTTGTATCAAGCGATGAATTTCTACTGTCACTCGATACACTAAGAGAGCGGAGAGCACCCAGAGTAATTCCGGAATCAAGCGAATGATTCCCTCAGATGAAGTCAGGCTCACTAGCGGCCATTGGATCCAGCCCACCAGTGGCGGGTGATCAAAATAACTCCAGGCAAGATGCTTTGCATATAGAGCGTAGTGCGCTTCATCGACAGAAAACTCAATCGAGAAACCCAGGGCAAGATGGACCAGTGCAGCAATGCAGATGCTGATGACAGCCCAGCTCGAGGGTGATTGATGGCGCATGTAATGATTTTAGACTTAAGCAAGCCATTCTTTGGGACAATAAAGCAGATGCCTATAAAACCCCCTTTTCGATCCCTGCTGCTTTTGACCACGATTGTCATCTCCTTAGCTGGTTGTGCGGGTTTGACTGGAAACTCGATTGAGAATGAGGCGGGGCAGCCATTCAATGCGGATCAATTGCCAGCTCAAGAGGATTTACCCAAGTTCTCTGCGGAGAAGCCACGCGCTGGCATGCCAGATGGTTGGCATTTCTATCGCATTGCACCCTATAAAAAGAATACGCTTTATCGCCTTGAGAATTATCAAGGTCGCACAGTGCTTGCTGCTAATTCCAAAACCTCAGCATCTGGCCTTGCAGTAAAACTTCGACCGCGCTCGGCTCAGAACTTATGGCTGCAATGGGAGTGGAAGGCGGTAGGTGCAATACCGCAGGCAGACAATGCAGATAGTCAGCATGATGATGCACCACTACGTATCTTGGTAGCCTTTGATGGCAACAAATCTAAACTGCCCCTCAAAGAAAAGCTCACCTTTGAGATGGCTAGTCTAATTAGTGGCCAAGAAATGCCTTACGCCACAGTGATGTACATCTGGTCGGGTAAGAATTCAGTCAATACCGTCCTGAACAACGCTCATACTTCTCGTGTGAAGATGATTGTGGTGGACTCTGGTTGGGATGGTTTGGGAGAGTGGCGTAAGCACGAACGGGATTTAGCCGCGGACTACAAGTCGGCTTATGGAGAGACACCAGGTAATGTCATTGGCATTGCACTACTGACGGATACAGACAATACAAAATCAGAGACTCGAGCCCTCTACGGCGATATCGAGTTACTGCGTAAGAATTCCAAATAGTCTATCGATTCTTCGGGTGCCAGCGCTTTAAGAGAAGAGCATTACTCAATACGCAAAAACTGGAGAGCGCCATTGCACTGCCAGCTAGCATGGGCGATAAATATCCCAAAGCTGCCATTGGTATGCCAATCGTATTAAATGCAAATGCCCAAAATAAATTTTGCGCAATCTTATTCCAAGTTTTTTTGGAGATATCGATTGCATCAGCCACCAAAGTAGGGTCGCCACGCATTAAGGTAATTCCGGCGGCTTGCATGGCTACATCAGTCCCAGTAGACATCGCCATACCCACATCTGCCATCGCCAATGCCGGCGCATCATTTACACCATCACCAATCATCGCGACATATTGCTTTTGTAGTGCGGGTGGGTTTTGTAATCGATGAATGTTTTGCGCTTTATCGCTCGGCATAATTTGTGCAAAGACTTCATCAATACCAATCATTTTTCCTACACGAGTAGCAGCAGATAAATTATCACCAGACAACATCACCGTTCGAATATGCAATGCATGCAATGCATCGACTGCTGATTTTGCATTGGGTTTCAGTTCATCCCCAAAGGCAATCACGGCTATTGGAGTTGGCGCTTCCCCATCTTTGCTAGCAGAATCCATCAATACAGAAACAGTTTGACCTTGTTCAAAACAAGCCTGTGCTTTTTGTAAAACGAGATCGTACTGACTGCTGCCCTTGAGGGAGGCTACGCTCTGCAAGCGCAGTGTTTTTCCTGCAAAGGGACCGCCACTTGGAATGCCCTCAATTCCAATGCCAGGCAAGCCCTTGCTAAATGAGGTGGCAATCGGAGCGATACCTTTTTCCTTGGATGAAACTAGTAGCGCTTTAGCTAAAGGATGTTCACTTCCCAACTGCAAGCCTGCAGCCGTAGCGAGGATCTGATCGGCATCGGTAAATGATGTATCAAAAGGTAGTAGAGCGAGCATGCGCGGCTTACCCATTGTTAATGTGCCCGTTTTATCAAAGGCAACGATATTGAGCTTATGAGCCAGCTCTAATACTTGCGGGTCCTTAATCAAAATGCCAAAGCGTGCGGCTATACCCGTGCCAGCCATAATTGCAGCTGGGGTAGCTAAGCCAAGCGCGCAAGGACAAGCGATCACCAAGACCGATACGGCGCGCAAGATAGCAATGGAGATGGAGTCTAAGTAAAGCCAGTTGCCTAGGCCTGTCATAAGCGCAAGCACAATGACGGTCGGTACAAATATGGCGCTCACCTGATCAACCAACTTTTGAATCGGCGCTTTTTGAGTTTGCGCCTCTTCTACTAAGTTAATAATTTGTGAGAGTACGCTTTCAACACCAACGGCTTGTGCCGTCACTATCAATACACCTTCACCGTTTAAGGCGCCCCCAATGACTTTAGACTCAACTGATTTCTTAACAGGTTCGCTTTCGCCGGTGAGTAGGGATTCATCAACGTGGCTGCTACCCAAAATAATGACGCCATCTACCGGAATACGTTCACCGGGAAGAATGAAAACTTTATCGCCAGGCAGCACTTGTTCTAAAGGTAAGTCGCGATAGTGGTCGGCGCCGATAGCCTTATTGCCCTGTAGATCAACATCGGCGTTTAAAACTTTGGCATGCTCTGGCCAGAGTTTTTGCAGGGCGCGAATCGCTTCACTGGTTTGTTGCTTGGCTCGTGCCTCCAACCATTTGCCTAATAAGAGCATGCAGATGATGACTGCAGATCCCTCGAAGTAAAGTTCATGTGCATGGTTTGAAGTGAGCAAGATATACAGACTGAGCCCATAAGCAGCGCTAGTACCTAAGGCAACCAATAAGTCCATATTGCCCGCGCCAGCCATTAAGGATTTATAGCCTGCGTCATAGAAACGCCATCCCAAAATGAATTGGACTGGTGTTGCCAAGGCGAGCTGCCACCATCCTGATAAAGACCAATGCACCCCAAAAGGCATGAAGAACATCGGCAAGAAGAGGGGGGCTGACAGAGCAAAACTCAGAATCACTCGGCCTAAGCCGTCGGCAGCCCAAAATGACTTACTAATTCTCTGATCTGAATTGCCCCGATTAGAACTTTCTTTGGCTTCGTAACCTGTCTTTTGAACTAGCGCAATGATCTCCGCCAAGCTGGATGAACCCCGTTGACTGCGAATTCTTGCTTGCTCGGTGGCTAAATTGACGCTGGCGGCCTCAACTCCAGGAATCTTATCTAAAGCTTTTTCTACTCGGCTAACACAGGAGGCGCAGGTCATTCCGCCAATGTCGAGGGTATAAAACTCTGAATTAGACGATTCTGTTGGACTCATGTGGAAGATAATCTACTGCAAGATGAAAAAAAGCCATTAACAACTGTATTTTGACTGTTTTAAAGGGGTAGCCATGTTTACGCTCAAGGTTTCAGGGATGACTTGTGGTGGTTGTATCAACGCAGTCACTCGGGCTGTGCAAGCCCAAGACCCCCAGGCTCAGGTTCAGGCGGACCTAGCGACTCAGCTGGTCACGCTAGAAACAAGCCTTTCTCCAGAGTTAGCCTCTGGGCTCATCACGGAGGCAGGATTTCCAGTTTCACCTTAGCCCTTAATTTTGGTTTTAGCAATTTTTTGCATGTGCGGTTAATCTACGCACTATTTGATTTTTCATCATCAGACTTAATAAAAGAGGTGGAGCCGGCTATACAAAAGCCCGTTCTACTAAATAGGAGAGAGTTTTGTCACTTACTGTAGAGACTGTGCAAGCTGCACTAAAGGGTCTGATTGACCCCAATACCCAAATTGATTTTGCAACATCTAAGAGCGTTAAAAATTTACGCGTTGATGGCGGTGATGTCAGTTTGGACATTGTTTTAGGTTATCCAGCAAAAAGTCAATTTGATGCTATTCGTAAATCGGTGATTGCTGTGCTCCGTGAATTACCTGAGGTTAAAAACGTCAGCGTCAATGTGAGCAGTCAAATCGTTGCGCATTCTGTTCAGCGTGGCGTCAAACTATTACCTAATGTAAAAAACATTATTGCTGTTGCCAGTGGTAAGGGTGGGGTCGGAAAGTCCACTACCGCCGTTAATCTCGCTTTAGCTTTAGCGGCTGAAGGTGCGCAAGTAGGTATGTTGGATGCGGACATTTACGGACCAAGTCAGCCGATGATGTTGGGTATTACCGGCAGACCAGAATCTATTGAAGAGAACACGATGGAGCCCATGGTAGGCCACGGCCTCCAAGCGAGTTCGATTGGTTTTTTGATTGATAACGATGCCCCTATGGTTTGGCGTGGCCCCATGGTGACCTCTGCCTTAGAACAACTACTGCGTCAAACCCGTTGGCGTGATCTCGATTATTTGATTGTAGATATGCCTCCTGGTACCGGCGATATTCAACTCACGCTTGCTCAGAAGGTGCCTGTTACAGGTGCGGTGATTGTGACTACGCCTCAAGACATTGCTTTGCTGGATGCACGTAAGGGCCTAAAGATGTTTGAAAAGGTTGGCGTACCCATTGTTGGCATCATCGAAAATATGAGTACGTATGTTTGTCCAAATTGCGGGCATGAAGAGCATGTGTTCGGTACTGGCGGTGGCCAAAAGATGTGCCAAGAATATGGCGCAGACTTTTTGGGCTCATTGCCCCTGAACTTATCGATACGCGAGCAGGCGGATGCGGGTCGCCCAACCGTAGTGGCCGATCCTGATGGCGCTATCAGCGAAATTTATAAAACAATTGCAAGACGAGTTGCTATCAAAGTAGCAGCGCTTTCTAAAGATATGAGCAATAAATTTCCAAATATTGTGGTTCAGAACACCTAAGGCCTTATGCGTTTTGCTGTGATCATGCGTAAGCAGTTTGTTGATAACCCGTGGATTTCATATCGGTGGGCGCCGCACGAGGTGTTGCCGGATTTTGGGCAATTCAACAGCACATCGATAGCAGGTAATAAGATCTCTGGACAGTTCCTTGGCCGCGATGAGCAGAGTGAGTCGTGGTTGTTTACTGGATTCGACTTGAATCTTTTCCCAGATGAGGCTGAAGGCTATTACCTCAACTTATCAGCAACTCTTCCTGCTTGGTTTGTGATGTGGCGTCTAGAGGAAGATGTTGAGAGATATATTGATGCACAGTCTATTGACTTGGCTAAATCAGAGCCTACGTTTGCTATTCCTCATCGGATCAGCGTAAGCTACAACGAAGCAGGACGTCTATTGGATGGCGGCGAGTCGGTCGATAGCGTACTCTTGTCTACAGAGCATGCTTCTTGGTTGCAAGAATATGTTAATGAACATTACCGTCCTGAACCAAAAAAACGTCATCGTCCTGAATCATTCAAGGGTGCAAATCGCCCAACGGAGGACTGATGGCTGATGGTTTTTTAAGTCGATGGTCGCGTCGTAAGTTAGGTGAGGATATTGAGCCTGAGAAAAAATCAGGCGAGCTAGTTAAGGAAAAATTAGCTGCCAGTCCTGAGCCTCAGCAGGAATCAACTAAGACCGAAGATATTCCGCAGCCTGTTTCCTTGGATGATGTTGAGAAGATGGATCGTTTTGCGCCAGATTTTTCAGCCTTCATGCAACCTGGCGTTGATCCAGTAGTACAGCAAGCGGCAATGAAGAAGATGTTTTCAGACCCGCACTTCAATATCATGGATGGTTTGGATATTTATATTGATGATTATTCAAAACCAGACCCGATTCCTTTGGAGATGCTCAAGCGTATGGTTCAGTCCGACATGCTGAACATCTTCCGCAAGGATGATGATGGAGAGTCTCAGACTGCTAACGTTGTCAGCATCGACAATCAGGAATCCAAAGACCCAGCTTTGCCCGCTCCTGACCGGACTGATTTAACATCCATACCAACATCTATTCCGGAAGTGGGAAATCAAACCCCCTTAACCGTGGATAAAAAAACCAGTTAAGAAGAAATCAATGAGTCAAAAATTAGTCTGCAACTGCAACGGAACTATGCCTTTGGATGCAAAGGCGTTGGGCGTAAAGATACACACCTCTTTGTGTAGGCAAGAGGTGGGTGTGGCTATTCAGGCAATGAATGGTAATGACTCACTCGTGATCGCTTGTACTCAAGAGGGCGCGTTATTTAAGGAGCTGGCAGAGCAATCCGAGAAGCCATTGATAGCGCCATTGCGGTTTGTCAATATTCGTGAGGTGGCTGGATGGACTCAGGAGGCTAAAACTTCTGGACCTAAGATTACGGCTTTACTTGCCTTAGCGGACATGCCGGAAGCCGAGCCCGTTCCAGTGGTGAATTACGAGAGCCAGGGGCGCTTACTCATTGTTGGTCCCGGTAAGCAAGCTTTGCCTTGGGCTGAAAAATTGAGCGACTCTCTTGATGTCTCAGTGCTGTGCACCGAGTCAGGAGCATTACCGATCGCCAGAAATTTTCCAACTTACACAGGCGAGGTGACTAAGTTAGATGGTTATCTTGGTCACTTTACAGTCGACTGGAATTTACAAAATCCCATTGATCCAGAGATGTGCACTCGTTGCGGCGCCTGTGTTGAAGTCTGCCCAGAAGGTGCAATTGATGACTCTTTCCAAATTGATCTAGACAAATGTAAGTCTCACCGTGATTGCATCACCGCCTGTGCCAGTATTGGTGCTATCAATTTTGATCGAGTGGAGCGTCAGCGCAGTTCTGAGTTTGACTTAATTATGGATCTTCGTGCTAATCCTCAAATGCGCATGAGTCAAACCCCGCAAGGCTACTTTGCCCCAGGACAGGATCCATTTGAGCAATCTTTAGTAGCAAATCAATTACTCGGATTAGTGGGTGAGTTTGAGAAGCCTAAATACTTTGCTTACAACGAGAAAGTTTGCGCCCATGGTCGCAATGGCAAAGTAGGGTGCAATGCTTGTATCGATGTCTGTTCGACCGGCGCTATATCTTCTTTATTTAAGAATGGACAAGGCACTGTTGAAGTAAATCCGAACCTTTGCATGGGTTGCGGGGCTTGCTCAACAGTCTGTCCATCTGGTGCAATGCGCTACAACTACCCAAGTGTGCCGCATCAAGGTAAAGAAATTAAAGCGCTGGCTACTGTATTCATTACTGAGAGTGTCAAAGCGAAGCAATCTTCTAGTCCAACCCTCTTACTACATACACTTCAGGCAGGAACGCAGGCCTTAGATTCTCTTGGGCGATCTGCGCACCTCAGACCAAAACAATTTGAAAGCTTGCCATCCTATGTATTGCCCTACGGGATTGAGCATATAGCCTCTACTGGTTTGGATTTATGGCTCGGTGCGCTCAGCTATGGTTTTGGTGAAGTAGTGTTGTTGTTAACGGGCGATGAAGACCCGAGCTATCGCGCTGCCTTAGAAACTCAAATTGAGTTGGGTAACGCCATTTTGGCTGCTTACGGATTTGATGCCAGACTGTCGCAAATACAGCTGGAATCCACCTCTGATCTTCAGCCAGCCTCGCTTGCAATGAGCAAACTTCGCCAGCGTGGAGCTTTATCAGCTATTTGCTCTCCCGCAAGTTTTGGTTTGTCCAATCAAAAGCGAGAAACGATTGAAACGGTCTTGGAGCATTTGCAAAAGCAAGCAAAAGTACCGTTACCAGCTGAGGGAGTAGTTTTGCCGAAGTCGTCTTTCTTGGGTGGTTTAAAAATTAACCAGGATGCTTGCACGCTATGCATGTCTTGTGTGGGTAGCTGTCCTGAAGGTGCTTTACTCGATAACTTAGACGAGCCCAAACTTTCCTTTATTGAAAAGCAGTGCGTCCAATGCGGCATTTGCGTTCAAACTTGCCCAGAGCAGGCTTTGGCTTTGGCCCCTCGTTTGCAGACGGTGGAGCAGCGCAAGCAAAAGGTAGAGCTCAACGAGACCAAGCCTTTTCATTGCATCGGTTGTGGAAAAGTATTTGGTACAGCAAAAATGGTCGATCTGATGCTGATGAAGCTGGGCGCTCACAGTGCCTTTGCTGGGGAGGCTTTAGAAAGACTCAAAATGTGTAGTGATTGTCGTGTTGTCGATATGGTGAAAAAAGAAACATGAGTGAACAGATAAAAGAAAGCTCCGTGACCGAGGTGGGTGATGTGGGTTTGCCAGAAGATTTGGCTAGAGCGGATTTGTACGGCTTGATTGCGAGACTTTTTCATGAGGCGCCCGATCAAGAGTTGTTGGATCAAATAGTGTCTTCCATTCCAGAGGGGCAGGAGGCTCAGTCTGAAGACGCCCCTTTAGCTAGGGTTTGGCAGAATTTGGTTGAAATGGCTAAAGCCAACCCCGCCAAAGCTTGGCAGGATGAGTTTGATCAGAATTTCATCAGCGTAGGAAGGCCTATCATTATTCTGAATGGTTCTTTTTATATGGCCGGTTATTTAAACGAGAGGCCATTAGTAGAAATCCGCCGCGCTTTAGATGCTTTTGGCTTGGAATCTGCCGAGGAGATCTCTGAGACTGAAGACCATATCTCTGCACTCTGTGAAGTGATGCGCTATCTGATTGCAGGTGATGATGTAGAGATCTCCAACCTCACTAATCAAAGGGTCTTTTTTAACGACCACATTCGACCATGGCATGACGACTTGTGCGATGCAATCGATAACGTTCCTGAGATGCGTCTTTATCACTCTGTTGCGGCTCTGACTCGTGAGTTCTTGGCTATTGAGGGCCAAGGCTTCGACATGATTTAATGTTGCATTGCATCAAACAGAAGGGTTAGTGTTTACCCCTCTTTTTTATAAATCTTATGTCGCTAATATGTCAGAAATGCAATTACCAATTACACTTGACGAATATCAAATAAGAACGAAATAGGAGCATCAGATGAGCGCCAAATCCACAGCGGTAGCAAACGAAGAAAACAAGCCTTCCCGTAGGAAGTTCTTCATCGGGGCGGGTGCCACTGTTGGTGCCGTAGCAATAGCCTCCCAAACGCCGATTGGCAAAGCAGTTATTCAAGAAATTGGCAGCACTGTGCAGGGTAAAGATGATGGCTATCAACTCACAGCACACATTCGTAAGTATTACGAAACGACCATGCTTTAAACCATTTGTTGATTTAGTCATTTCTAAATAGTTAATTAAAAATATTACTCAGGGACAAGATATGAGTCTGACTCGCAAATCTACTACTTCACAAAGCAGCCGCGCTACGCCTGCATCTCGCCTCATTGGTAGCCTTTCTCGTGGACTACAGTCTGCGGTACCAACGATGGATCGTCGAACCTTTTTGAAGCGCTCTGGCGTTGGTGTAGGCGCAGGTATTGCGGCTAGCCAGCTTAGCTTTGTTCAAAAAGCAGTTGCTGAGCCGAATAGAGCGATGTTAGATGGCAAGGGCAAGATTGAAGTGAAGAGAACGGTTTGTTCCCACTGCTCAGTAGGTTGCTCAACTGACGCTACTGTTGAGAACGGCGTTTGGGTTCGCCAAGATTCCAATTTTGATTCCCCAATCAACATGGGTGCTTATTGCGCCAAGGGTGCTTCACTACGTGAGCATGGTCACGGTGAATTCCGTCTCCGTTACCCAATGAAGCTCGTTGATGGCAAATATCAAAAGATTTCTTGGGATCAGGCTTTGACTGAAATCACTGCGCAGATGAAAGATCTCCGTACAAAATATAGTCCTGATTCTTTGTTCTTTATCGGCTCTTCCAAGCAGAGCAATGAGCAAGCCTATTTGTTGCGTAAGTGGGTTTCTTTCTTTGGAACAAACAATACAGACCACCAAGCTCGTATTTGTCACTCAACCACAGTTGCCGGTGTTGCAAACACCTGGGGCTATGGTGCAATGACCAATAGCTACAACGACATGATGAACTCCAAGGCTGCCATGTACATTGGCTCCAACGCAGCGGAGGCTCACCCAGTATCGATGTTAAGCCTCCTCAATGCGAAGGAAAACGGCTGTAAGGTTGTTGTAGTTGATCCACGCTACACAAGAACAGCTGCTAAGTCTGATCAATATGTTCGCATTCGTTCAGGTACAGATATTCCGTTCTTGTTCGGCGTTCTGTATCACATCTTCAACAATGGCTGGGAAGATAAGAAATACATCAACGACCGCGTATACGGCATGGATGAGATCCGCAAAGAAGTGATGGAAAAGTGGTCTCCTAAGAACGTTGAAGAAGCTTGCGGTGTTCCTGAGGCCGAAGTTTATAAAGTGGCTGAGACATTAGCAAAGAATCGTCCAAGTACAGTTGTTTGGTGTATGGGTCAAACTCAGCACACCATCGGTAATGCCATGGTGCGTGCCTCCTGTATTTTGCAGTTGGCATTAGGTAACGTTGGTAAGTCTGGTGGCGGAACCAATATTTTCCGTGGTCACTGTAACGTTCAAGGCGCTACAGACGTCGGTCCTAACCCAGATTCTTTACCTGGCTACTACGGCCTTGCTGCCGGCTCATGGAAACACTTTGCCACCGTTTGGGATGTTGACTACGAGTGGATTAAAGGCCGCTACGCACCAGACATGATGGAGAAATCAGGTACTACCGTTTCTCGTTGGGTCGATGCTGTGCTAGAAAAGAATGACATGATTGACCAGCAAACAGCCGTTAAAGGTTTGTTCTTCTGGGGTCATGCAGCAAACTCTCAAACTCGCGGCTTAGATATGAAGCGCGCGATGGACAAGTTAGATTTGCTCGTTGTAGTTGATCCATACCCAACAGCAGTAGCTGCGATGGCTGCAATGCCGCCTGCGGAAGGTAACTCAGTTAACAAGAACCGTAACGTATACCTCTTGCCAGCTACAACCCAATTTGAAACTTGTGGATCAGCAACTGCATCGAATCGTTCGGTTCAGTGGCGCGAGAAAGTTATCGATCCATTGTTCGAATCTGTACCTGACCACGTCATCATGCAAGCCTTTGCTGATCGCCTTGGTTTCGGCCAAGAGCTTTCCAAGAATTTCAAGATGCAGAGCTCCAAGTTTGCTGGTAAGCAATGGAAAGAGCCGCTGATTGAAGATATCCTCAGAGAAATTAACCGCTCTGTTTGGACGATTGGTTATACCGGTCAAACACCTGAGCGCATTAAGGCGCACATGAGAATGGCAGGCGTATTTGATCCAAAGACATTGAAGTCCCGTGGTGGTGTTGATCCTGTCACTGGTTACGATACAACTGGTGACTACTATTGCTTGCCTTGGCCTTGCTATGGCACTGCCGCTATCAAGCATCCAGGCTCACCGAACCTTTATGACACCAGTAAGTCTGTGATGGAGGGTGGTGGTAACTTCCGCGCTAACTTTGGCGTTGAGAAGGATGGCAAGACTTTGTTGGCTGAAGATGGCTCTTACTCTAAGGGTTCTGCAATCAAGACGGGTTATCCAGAGTTTGACCATGTGCTGGTGAAGAAACTCGGTTGGTGGAATCAGTTAACCGAAGATGAGCAAAAAGCTGCTGAAGGTAAAAACTGGAAGACAGACTTGTCAGGTGGTATTCAGCGCGTTGTGATGAAAAACGGCTGTCATCCATTCGGCAATGCCAAGGCGCGTGCTGTAGTTTGGAACTTCCCTGATCCGATTCCAGTCCATCGCGAGGCTTTATATAGCACTAACGAGCCAATGATGCGTAAATACCCAACATCTGCGGATAAGAAGAATTTCTGGCGCTTGCCAACCCTGTACAAAACGCTGCAAGACAAAAACTTGAGCGATAAGTTGTACGAGAAATTCCCAATCATCTTGACCTCAGGTCGCTTGGTTGAGTATGAGGGCGGCGGTGAGGA
Source organism: Polynucleobacter duraquae (assembly GCF_000973625.1). NCBI lineage: Bacteria > Pseudomonadati > Pseudomonadota > Betaproteobacteria > Burkholderiales > Burkholderiaceae > Polynucleobacter > Polynucleobacter duraquae. Next base: position 1,264,850 of record NZ_CP007501.1, on the reverse strand, counting down.
AACTCGTTCTAACCCTTGGTTGGCAGAGTTGCAGCAAGAGAACTTTGTAGAAATTAATCCAAAAGCTGCTGAAGCCCGCGGTATTAAGAACTGGGACTATGTTTGGGTTAAATCACCAACAGGTGCCAAAATCAAAGTTCGTGCGATGGTTACGGAGCGCGTCGATCAAGGAACTGCTTTTGTACCGTTCCACTTCTCTGGTTGGTGGGAGGGCAAAGACTTGCGTAAATACTACCCAGAAGGTGCTTCACCAATCATTCTCGGTGAATCGGTTAACACTGCAACTACCTACGGTTATGACCAGGTGACGATGATGCAAGAGACCAAAACCACCATGTGCCAAATCGAAAAATTTGCCTAAGTTAAAAAATAAAGTCAGGAGAACACAATGGCAAGAATGAAATTTATTTGTGATACAGAACGTTGCATTGAATGTAACGGTTGCGTCACTGCTTGTAAGAACGATAACGAAGTACCCTGGGGCGTTAATCGTCGCCGTGTTGTAACGGTGAATGACGGCATCATTGGAAAAGAAAAATCAATTTCAGTGGCATGTATGCACTGTTCTGATGCACCTTGCATGGCTGTTTGCCCAGTTGACTGTTTCTACCGTACTGATGAAGGTGTTGTTTTACATGACAAAGACATCTGTATCGGTTGTGGCTACTGCTCGTTTGCTTGCCCATTTGGTGCACCTCAGTTCTTGAGTTCTGGTGCTTTTGGTGTGCGTAGCAAGATGGACAAGTGCACATTCTGCAGCGGCGGTCCTGAAGCCAATGGAAGCGTTGCTGAATTTGAGAAGTATGGTCGCAATCGTTTAGCAGAAGGTAAGTTGCCCTTGTGCGCGGAGATGTGCTCAACCAAGGCATTGATCGGTGGTGATGGCGAAGTGATCTCTTCCATTTACGCCAAGCGTGTTTCTGTGCGCGAAGCAAATGGTAAGTATCCAAGTAAAGAGGTTTTCGGTTGGTCTACTGCTTACGGCCCAATGGATGCTCCTGCGCCAAAACCAACGCCTGCTGCCAAAATTCCAGGAGCCAAATCATGAGATTCAATCTGAAAACCATGGGTTTATGTCTCGTTGCAGGCGCCATGTTGGCTGCTTGCTCCGAGCCTCCTGAAATTGCAGCTAAAGCTGCCAAGCGTCCAGACGTTGCTCCGTATATGGGAGCTGATAACGGCTTCATGACAAAGGGCTGGGCTCCAAAGGATGAAAAAAGTTGGACGGAGTCGGTTGATAAGCGCAATCAGAATCAGACTGAGTACTCACGCTTTAAGTGATCAGTTAAACAACAATAAATAAAACGAAAACGTTTAAGGATATTTGTATGAATCGATCATTCTCTAGTGTCAGTCGCTCCTGGGTGCTAGCCCTTGGCGTATCGCTAAGTTTGCTTAGCGGTGTATCTATGGCAGAGCGTGCGCCAATGCCGCCGCTGCCATCCCCAAGCGGTATTGACTTCCCAAAGAATCTTGGCGCCGTTTCTGATGGCACCCAGGCTCAATCACAACCTGCGAACTCTCCTCAGGTGGGTGAGAAATTTCTTTGGAATTCTGCTAATAGTGACCCTTACAACACTATTAGTATTCCAGATAAAGAAGCTAGTGTGTTGATTCAACGCGCCGGAGAGCAATGGCGCGTTATCCGTAATGGCGTAATCACTGTTTACGGTGCTTGGCTCCTTGCTATTGCTTTCTTTGGTATTTCCGCTCTCTTTATTATTAAAGGCCCAATCAAGCTGCATGCTCCGCTTTCTGGTCAAAAGATTAAGCGGTTTAATGGCTTTGAGCGCTTTACTCATTGGGTCATGGCCGCCAGTTTTATTGGACTTGCTGTTACTGGTAGCTTGATTTTGTGGGGTAAGTATTTTGCAATGCCTTTGATGGGCGGCGTTGCTTATGGCACATTCCTCAATATCTGCAAAAATATTCACAATTACTCAGGCCCATTATTTACTCTGAGCGTAGTGATTTTCTTCTTGTTATTTGCCACCAGAAATATCCCGGGGCAAGGCGACCTTACTTGGATAAAGTCATTTGGCGGAATGTTCGGTGGTAAGCATCCTCCTGCTGGCTTCTTCAACTTTGGTGAAAAAATTTGGTTCTGGTTTGGTATGACTTTCTTAGGCTTGGTCATCTCAGGATCTGGTTTTGTACTAGACATGATTGTCCCTTTCATGGAAGTTCAATACATCCGTGGAACCATGCAGTTAGCTAACATCATTCATAGTTCAGCATCTATCCTCATGACTGCAATGGCTATGGGCCACATGTATATAGGATCTATCGGTATGCAAGGCTCATCAGATGGCATGATGACTGGCTACGTTGATGCAACCTGGGCTAAAGAGCACCATGAGCTCTGGTATGACAAAGTTAATAAATAAGGACATGGCCATGAAAAAACTCATCGCTTTTATGATCTGTACATTTGCAACAGCTTCAGCGTTTGCTACTCTGCCGCCGCTCACTCCTGAAGCCAAAGCGGCTGATGATCTCGCGAAGGCTAAAACAGCTTATGCAGGTCGGGTCGGCGCTTTTCAGTTATGCCAAGCAATCAATAAGGTAGCTGATCAATACCGTGTCCCTGGTACTCCGGCGCCTGCAGCTTGTGTAGCTCCGCCTCCATTTGTTGCACCGGGTGCTGCAGCACCAACAGCAGCAGCGCCAGCACCAGCAGCAAAGTAATTAGTCGACGAGCAATTCTTGATGTAAGTAGCGTTTAGCTGCTTGTGTCTGGGGATCGGCAAAGAAGGGACCTACGGGTCCCTTTTCTTTTATCTGGCCCTGATCAATGAAGATGATGTACTCCGCGATTCTTTGTACTTGGGCAAGTTGGTGGGATGTAAAGATAACGTCCGAGCCTTGAGACTTAAATTGGCGAATGATCTCTTCAACTTGTTCTGTAGTATTCGGATCTAAGTTAGCCGTGGGTTCATCTAATAATATCAAGTTGGGTTTTTGTAAAATAGCCCGACCCAAACACAGTTTTTGTCTTTCACCTGCCGAGAGTTTGTGCGCAGGACTATTGGCAAGATGACTTAATCCGATCTGTTCCATCACCAAATCAATCGCAATAGAATTGATGGAGGTGTCCGAGTCTTTTACCATTGCAATATTAGTTCGTGCTGAGGCTTTAATCATTGGCGTGTGGTGCAATACCAAGGACGATTTGATGAGACCACTTGAGTGGGTAACAGTGCCAGAGTCTGGCCTGATTAAGCCATCAATTAATTTTAAGAAAGTCGTTTTGCCAGCGCCATTGGGGCCTATGCAAGCGCAAATTCGATCTGCAGGAATAACTGCATGAGGAATGTCTAAGATGATGCGCCCATCACGTTTGACGATGACGCCCTTGAGCTCAATAAATTGCTTGAATTGTTCCGAATGATCAACCATAGCGCCGCTCCGCAATTTGCCGAACTACAAATGTAAAGAGGTTTGCCAGCAAAACAATACCCAACAAAACAATGCCTAAGGCAAGCGCCAATGGGAGATCACCTTTACTGGTTTCAAGTGCAATTGCAGTTGTCATGGTGCGAGTAGATTTATCAATATTGCCACCCACGATCATGACTGCGCCAACCTCAGATATGGCTCTAGCCAGCCCCGCTAAAACTGCAATCGTGAGAGAAAACCGGCAGTCCCAAATAAGCCATTTCAGGGCGGAAAGCCTAGGTAAGCGAAGTGCCATAAAGGAATCCCGATGGATTCTCCAAGAATCTTCTAGGATTTGGCGGCTCAGGGCGGCAATTAGGGGGGTTGTGAGCAGTGTTTGAGCCAGGATCATGCCCTTGGGTGTGAATAGCCATCCCCATACTCCTAATGGCCCTGTTCTAGAGAGTAGCAGGTACACAATGACGCCAATAATCACAGTTGGAACGCCCATGAGGGTGTTTAGGACCAGCGTAATTGTTTGTTTACCCTTAAATTCCTCTGTGGCCAATAGGGCGCCAATGGGTAGTCCCAGAATCGTGCCGAGGAGTAAAGCGCTTAAGCTGACCTGAAGTGAGATCAGCACAATGCCAATGACTCCAGCATCTAAATGCAAAAGTAGTCCGAAAGCGTCCTGAAAGGTCATCAACATGGGCTAGATTCTAGCAAGGGGATGGCAAAATGGCATAAATGCAAACAATTTCCCTTTTTTGAACTCATGGCTGAAGTCATTTGCCTCTGTAACGAGGTCCTTGATGTTGATCTTCGCGAATATCTTGACGGGCATCCGATCGATTCGATTGAAGAGTTGCGCGATCAGGCCTCTATTTGTAATAAGTGTATGCAGTGCCAAGAATTGGTTGAGGGTGAAATCTATTTGGCGCGGGTACGACGACAGCGTGCTGCAGGACAGTTTTGATATCACCATTGCAACTCGGTCGCTTTAGCGTCATGACCATGAATGTCCACAAGGGACTATCACCCTTGCACAGAAAATCCACTATTTATGAGTTGCGTCAAAAAATGCGTAACCATCATCCGGATTTACTATTTCTACAAGAGCTTCAGCAAGAGCATCGTGGGCGGATTAGGAGATTTGGCCAATGGCCACTGACAGAGCTCACCCATTTTTTATCCGAAGACTTTTGGCATGATTGGCACTACGGTAAGAATGTTGAGTACCCAGATGGCCATCATGGCAACGCCATTCTCTCAAAGAGACCATTGCATAAGGGTGAAAACTATGACATTTCAGCTTATCGATTCGAGAGGCGAGGCTTGCTTCATAGTATTACTCAGCTAGAAGGCATTGCAACGCCGATTCATTGTTTTTGTGTGCATCTGGCTTTATTTGAAAGAGGGCGAGAGCGTCAATTGGACGAAATTATTCGTTACATTGATTCGCTTGCAGAGGGTGGCCCAACCATTGTGGCGGGTGACTTTAACGATTGGCGTAATCGTGTTAGCGCTCCAATGCGTGCTGCTGGTTTTCAAGAGGTTTTTGAGGTGCTGACAGGCGCTCCCGCAAAAACCTTTCCTAGTTTGAAGCCCATGCTTCCAATGGACCGAATTTATGTACGAGGCCTAAAGATTCATTCAGCAGCAGTTTTGCATGAATGGTTGAAGCTCTCCGATCACTTAGGTATTACTGCTGAACTGGAAATCATATGAGCATATTAAATTTTCTTTTGGGATCTATTTTTGGATTCTCTTTAATTTGGGTTCCCATAGTTCATGCAATCATTGTGATTCTGTTTGGATTTAGATTAATTTCTGTCAGAAGACCAGTCGGTGTTGCAATTGCATGGTTTTTGATTGTGGTCTTGTTTCCGCTCTTAGGCATCAGCCTCTACATCTTGATTGGTGAGCGTCCTGTAGGTCGTAAGCTCACAAGAAAAATTATTCGGATGGATAAGGAATATGCGGCCATCACGGCAGAGATGCGCAATCACTATCAAGCTGATAAGTTGCAACTACCAATCGAGGGCAGGGCTCTTAGCTTATTAGCAGAATCCAAAAATGGATCACCTGTAATTGCTGGCAATAAGATAGAGTTGTTTACGAGCTCACTAGAAATCTTGCAGCATTTCATTGACGAAATTAATCAGGCAAAAAAAACACTGCATTTAGAGTTTTATATATGGGCATTGGGTGGCGATGCTGATCGCGTTGGTGAGGCCTTAATTGCAGCGGCTAAACGTGGCGTGACTTGTAAAGTGTTATTGGATTCTTTAGGAAGTAAGGACTGGTTTAAATCCAGTTGGCCTAATCGTTTTAGAAGCGCTGGTATTCAAGTAACTGAGGCATTACCAATTCAAATTGGCCGCTTTCAATTTCGCCGTGCGGATCTCAGGCTGCATCGCAAAATATTTGTGATTGATAACACCGTCGTTTGGACTGGCAGCATGAACATGGTCGATCCCCGCAGTTTTAAGCAAGACTCCGGTGTAGGTGAGTGGGTTGATGCTATGGTCAGAATTGAAGGCCCGGTTGCATCTCAGTTTGAGCTGACATTCTCATTTGACTGGAGTGTTGATAACCCTAAGATTTCCCACTTTAAGGCTGTAACACCTGCTGCCACTCCGAGAGAAGGAAGAGTGCTTGCCCAAGAGTTTTCTTCAGGGCCTGTATATCGCGATGACATCTTGTATCAGGTGCTCCTCTCTGCCATCATGGACGCACGTAAGGAGCTCATCATTACTACGCCTTACTTTGGTCCAGATGATGGCTTGATTCAGGCGCTGATGGCAGCAGCCGGTCGCGGTGTGAAGGTCACTTTAATTGTTCCTAAATTGAACGATTCAGCCTTAGTCGCCTGGAGTAGCCATAGCTTTTATGCTGACCTGATGGATGCTGGTGTCAATATTGCTGAATTTCATGGTGGCTTGTTGCATACCAAGAGTTTGTTAATAGATAAGCAGGTAGCGATTTTTGGATCCGTGAATTTTGATCAACGAAGCTTGCGCCTCAATTTTGAAATCAGCTTAATTGTCTACAACGATGCGTTTTGCGCCAAACTCGAGACTTTGATTGAGTCCTACTTAGCTCAATCGGATTTAGTTGATCCAGTAATCTGGGCTAAGCGACCACGTTGGCGTGTTCTGCTAGAGAATGCGGCACACTTAACTTCCCCTCTACTTTAAATCGCTCCTTGGCTGCGCATTACCTCAATCTCACTTGCGGCAATACCAAGCTCAGATAGGATTGCTTCAGTATGCTGACCTACAGCAGGAATATCATCCATGCGGTATTCGAAGCTGTTATTGCTACCAGGCGGTAGCATCGCTGGAATAAGGCCTACGGGCGATCCGACTTGTACCCAGCGATCGCGTGCTTTGAGTTGTTCGTGATTCCATAAACCTTGCATATCATTTAGTCGGGCATTGGCGATTTGAGCTTGATCCAGCTTTGCTATGACCTGATCGGTAGTCAGTTTACTAAAACACGCATCAATAATGGAAAGTAATTCATCGCGCTTTTCATTGCGTTTGAAGTTTTTATCAAAGCGCTCATCTTTGGCCAGCGCTTGATTGTCAAGTACCACTTCGCAGAATAAAACCCACTCACGATCATTTTGCAAGCCCAGCATGATGGTGCCACCATCACCCGCTTTAAATAGCCCATAAGGATAGATCGTGGCATGAGATGCGCCATTGCGAGGAGGGGGTGTTGCACCCTCATAGGCATAGTAGAGAGGGTAGCTCATCCATTCACCCAGAGACTCGAGCATAGATACATCGATCGTAGATCCCTTGCCAGTCTTGCCCCGTTGCAGTAATGCTGCCAGTACATTGGTGTACGCATACATGCCTGCGGCAATATCAGCAATGGAATTACCTGCTTTGCTAGGGGTGTCAGGAGTGCCGGTAACGGATAAGAACCCAGCTTCACTTTGAATCAATAGGTCATAGGCTTTTTTGTCGCGATAAGGGCCATTATTTCCGTAGCCTGAGATATCGCACAAAATCAAACTCGGATTGTCTTTTTGTAAGAGTTCTGCAGTGAGTCCCATGCGTGCTGCTGCACCCGGTGCTAAGTTTTGCACCAGAACGTCAGCCGTTTTGAGAAGCATCTTTAGTGCTGCTAGCGCAGATTCTTGCTTGAGATCTAAGGTCAAGCTTTCTTTTGAGCGATTGACCCAAGTGAAGTGAGAAGACATGCCATTAACGCGCTCATCATAGGCGCGGGCAAAGTCTCCGGCACCAGGCCTCTCCACCTTTATAACGCGCGCTCCTAAATCAGCTAATTGACGCGTGCAAAAAGGAGCGGCAATAGCATGCTCCAAGGAAACCACGGTGATGCCATCCAATGGACGAATACTCATGTCATTACTTATCTAAAAAACTAAATCAATCAAATGATCTGCAACATCAGAAGGAGCGTGGCAGACCCAAAATATGCTCTGCAACGTAGGAGTAGATCAAGTTCGTAGAGATGGGCGCAACTTGATAGAGGCGGGTCTCACGGAACTTACGTTCAACATCATATTCATTAGCAAAACCAAAACCACCATGCGTTTGTAGGCAAACGTTGGCCGCCTCCCAAGAGGCCTTTGCAGCCAAGTACTTGGCCATGTTGGACTCTGCACCACAAGCTTGATTGTTGTCAAAAAGTTCGCATGCTTTAAAGCGCATTAGGTTAGCTGCCTCGGTCTCAATAAAAGCATCGGCAATCGGGAACTGAATACCTTGGTTCTTACCAATAGGGCGATCAAACACCACGCGTTCATTGGCATAGCGGCGTGATTTATCTACAAACCAGTAGGCATCACCGATACACTCGGCTGCAATGAGGACGCGCTCGGCATTGAGGCCATCTAAGATGTACTTAAAACCTTTGCCTTCCTCGCCAATGAGGTTCTCAGCTGGAATCTCTAAGTTATCAAAGAAGACTTCATTAGTTTCATGATTGACCATATTGGCAATCGGCTGAATTGCCATGCCATTGCCAATTGCATCTTTGAGATTGACGATAAAGATCGACATACCCTCTGATTTTTTCTTGACCTCTGCTAATGGTGTGGTGCGCGCTAGCAGAATCATTAAATCAGAATGCTGTATTCGGGAGATCCAAACTTTCTGACCATTGACAATATATTTATCACCTTTTTTGACGGCAGTAGTTTTGAGCTTGGTGGTATCGGTACCCGTAGTCGGTTCAGTTACCGCCATACTTTGCAGGCGTAATTCGCCGGTCGCAATTTTTGGGAGATAGAGTTTCTTCTGTAGGTCAGAGCCATGGCGTAGCAAAGTTCCCATGTTGTACATCTGCCCATGACAAGAGCCTGCATTTCCACCGGAAAAATTAATTTCTTCCATGATGACTGAGGCCTCAGCTAAACCCAAGCCAGAGCCACCGTATTCCTCAGGAATTAATGCTGCTAACCAGCCTGCTTTGGCCATGGCATCGACAAACGCTTCGGGATAGTCACGCTCGTGATCTACCTTTTGCCAGTAAGCAGAGTCAAAGCTGCCACAGAGGTCGCGCAAAGCTTCTCGCATGTCTTGATATTGGTCTGGCTTAGGGATGGGGTGATTCATAGGGCTATCTAAAAGTAAGGAGGGTTAATCAATGTTAAGGCCTACAGTTTAAGCAAGAATTTAGAATTACGGGCGAGTCAAAATAGATGCATGCCTCATCAGTATGACCGACCAGAGCTTCTATTGGGGCATACTTGAAGGATGACCAAGCGCCGCTTACTTGCTAAACCCTCCGGAGTTCCTGCTTAATGGAGCAAATGCTCAGTCAATTCTTTGACTTCTTTGGGATGCCATCAATTGGTTTGCCAGCGGTATTTATTAGCGCTTTTATCTCCGCAACTTTACTGCCCGTCGGCTCCGAGCCCATCCTATTTGGGTACGTTTCAGTTAACCCCCACTTGTATTGGATCGCCATTATGGTTGCCACTATCGGCAATACATTAGGCGGCATGCTGGATTGGTGGCTTGGACTAATTAGCCGTAACAGTTTTGAATCCCTTAAAGGGCCTAGTAATGGCAGAATGCAGCGCTGGCTCGAAGAGCGGGGACCAAAGATGCTCTTGCTATCTTGGTTGCCTGGCTTTGGTGACCCCTTATGCTTGGCAGCAGGGTGGCTTAGGCTGGCTTGGGCCCCATGCTTAATGTATATGTTTATTGGTAAATTACTGCGCTATCTCACAATGACTTGGTTATTAACTTTGGTGCCCACCAGCGTTTGGCACCAATTGGGACATTGGCTAGGCCTAATCTAAGCAAGACTTTGAGGGATTAAACGGCGCAGTATTTTTGCTGAATCTCGTCGTTATTCAAAAGATTTTGAGCAGTGTCGTGGAAAACAATTTGACCCTGATCCAAAATATAAGCACGATCAGAAATCTTCAGTGCTTGCTGAACATTTTGCTCTACAAGCAGAATAGTTACGCCTTGTTGCTTGAGTTTGGCAAACAGTTCAAACATTTCTTCAACTAATACCGGCATGATTCCCTCTGATGGTTCATCCAGCAAGATCACTTTTGGTTTGGCAATCATGGCTCTTGCGATTGCTAACATCTGTTGCTCACCACCAGACATAGAGGTACCGTCTTGATACAACCTTTCCTTAAGGCGCGGAAAGGTTTCAGCGATTTCATCGACCAAGGCGCTCATATCACCACGATTTTTCTTGGAAATCACGCCCAGCTCTAAATTTTCTTTGACGGTGAGCCCTGGAACAATACGACGATCTTCAGGAACATATGCCAGTCCAAGGTGATAACGCTCATGCGCTGCAAGATCTAAAAAAGAAGTGCCATCAATGGTGGTCTTTCCTTCTCTTTTAGGGAGAAGGCCCATCAAGGATCTCAGGGTGGTAGTTTTACCGGCACCATTTCTTCCCATCAGCGTAACAATCTCACCCTTATTGACTTCCAGCGAGACGCCTTGAAGCACGTGACTACGGTCGTACCAGGCGTTTAAATTTTCTATGCGCAACATATATAAACTTTCATTAACCTTGACCTAGGTACACACGTCGTACCTCTGCATTATTTTGAATTTCTTCTGGAGTGCCTTCAGCTAAAAACTCACCATGATGCAGAACAATGATGCGTTTGCATAAACCCATGATGAGTTTCATCTTGTGCTCAACCAAAATCACTGTTCTTTCATTGGCTAGTGTGCGGATGAGATCCATCATGACGAGGGTTTCTTCAGGAGACATTCCAGCAGTTGGTTCATCTAGTAAAAGAAGGCTGGGATTACAGGCGAGGGCCATTGCAATTTCTAAAGCACGTTGTTGACCATGGGCTAAGTCACCCGTTTTTTTATTTCTGAGATGCTCTAAGTTGACGCGACGTAAAAGCTGGTCTGCAAGCTCAATGGGCTCTGGATAACTTTGCGCATTACGTAAGAAGTTATAACGTGCCGTTTCCATTTGGGCAGCAACGCGCACATTTTCATGAACAGTTAGCTGCTTAAACACATTGGTAATTTGAAAGCTTTTGGAGATACCAATGCGGGCAAATTCATGTTGCTGCATGCCGGTTATATCTTTACCGTTAAATAGAATTTGACCGCTTGAAGGTGGAAAAGCCCCACTGAGAGCATTAAAGAAAGTGCTCTTACCTGCACCATTAGGGCCAATAATTGCCGTCAAAGTACCAGGCATAAAAGTGGTGGAGACATCCTGTAAAGCTTTGAATTTACCAAAACTCTTGCTGACATTGCGAGCTTCAAGGATGGGAGTTTGATTTAGACTACTCATGATTTTGAACCCTGATTCAGGTTTAGCTTACTCAAGATCGTTCCCCAGATTCCTTGCGGGAAGAACAATACAAAGAACATAAAGACTAGTCCAATGACGGCCATCCAATGTTTGGTAAAGGTAGTCACTACATCTTCCAAATACAGCATGACAGCGGCGCCAACGAATGGGCCAAAGAAAGTGCCCATGCCACCCAAAATACTCATCATGACTGCCTGCCCTGATTGCAGGTAATGCAATGAGTCGATTGGTACGATCGAGAGGTGCAGGGCACGCAATGAACCTGCTAATCCACAGATCGCTGCCGATAATACAAATACTAGGAGCTTTGTACGGGTCACATCGAATCCGCAGGCGGCAGCACGCTTTTCATTTTCACGAATTGCTTCCATTACCGCACCTAGTGGTGAATTGAGAATGCGCGAGATTAGCCACATGGCAATAACAACAAAGAAGAGAATGATGTAGTACTTAATCATTGGATTTAAAAAATCTACCGGCATACCTAAGATATTGAAAGTATCGACACGGACACCTCTCAAACCATTTTCTCCGCCAGTCAAGCTCTCTGCCTTATAAAAACCATAGAACACAATTTGACCTAAGGCAAGGGTGACCATTGAGAAGTAAATGCCCCTCGTGCGGATAGCCAAAAAACCCATGAGTAGTCCACCGATAGCTGCACCAATCACGCCTACTAGAATTGCGGCACCCCAGGGCATGGCGTAATGGACGATCCCAATACCGGTAAGATAGCTGCCGATACCCAGGAAGGCAGCATGCCCGAAGGACAGTAATCCCATGTAGCCGAACAAGAGATTGAATCCCATCGCGAACAAGCCAAAGATCAAGATATTGATAGCAAGTGCTTCATACGGCATGATGAAAGGAAAGATCATCAAGAAAAGAGTGCTTGCCAGTACGCGATGACGTGCAATAAGCTGGAAAAATGATTTCATATATATCAAGGGGGGTTAACCCATCGCCCCCGCTTTGCCAAACAAACCTTGTGGGCGAATTAAAAGCACTACTGCCATCAGCACAAAGATCGAGAGTTCTGCAAGATCTGGGAAGAATAGGGAGGTCATGCTGTAAACCACGCCAACCAATAGACCTGCGACAACAGCGCCGACTGGTGAGCCCATGCCACCAACTACAGTTACTACAAAGGATTCTGCCAAGATGGGGATGCCCATCTCTGGATTCACGGAGCGAGTAGGTGATGCCAGTATTCCGGAGAGACCGGCAATCGCGCAACCAAGACCAAATACCATGAGCCATACCTTAGCAATATCTACACCAAGTACCTTAACGATTTCTTGGTCAGCAGCACCAGCTTTAATAATCAGACCATATTTTGTTTTTTGAATGAAGAACCAGACTGCAAAAATAATCACGGCTGTAGCAGCGATTAAAAATAGGCGATATTTTGGAAAGAAGCCAACCCCAACATCCATAGTGCCTTTAAGTCCGTCGGGAGTAACAGAGGGCAAGCCCTCAATGCCAAAGGTGACGCGCATCGCCTCAATTAATACGTAAGACAATCCAAAAGTGAGGAGTAGGGGGTAGTCAATGCCTCGGCCATATAGGGGGCGCACTAAGAATCGCTCAGTGAGTAATCCAAGTACTCCGGTAGCGATTGGGGTAAGAATTAGGCTAAACCAAAAGTTGCCTGTAATGCCTAAGAAGTAAACGCCCATAAATGCACCAACCATAAAGAAGGCGCCATGTGCAAAATTCACTACATTGAGCATGCCAAAAACAAGGCATAAACCCAGGGCTAGAAGTGCATAGATACTGCCCAGAGCAATCCCTGTCAGTAACTGCATGCATAAAAGTTCAAATGTAAGACCGGTCATATATGTACTCAGAAAAACTCCCCTTCAACCATGGGTATCGGGGGAGGGGCTCAGGGCAAATCAGAGGATTTGCCCTGTAATCTTGGATTTAAGCTTTGTGGCCTAACTCCGCACAACTACGCATATTTTTCTCAGTAGTTGGTTCAATGGTCAGTATTTTAAAGACGTCGTACTTATCTTTCATATCCTTTGATTTAGATTCAACAATAATGACCGTCTGCACTGCCTGATGGTCGCACTTGCGGTAATACTCGGGACCTTTATAAAAGTCGTACTTCAGGTTCTCTAGTGCTGTCACCACCTTCATAGTATCGGTAGATTTAGCGTTCTTAACAGCGGTAAGAACAGTTTTTACTCCAGCGTAGCCTAGTGCACCATAGTCAGAAGGTACCTGTCCGTTATACATTTTACGGAATGCATCGTTAAACGTTTTCGCTGTGGGGATACGATCCTCCAGTCCCCAGTAGTATGAAGTGCCGCCAAGGATTCCTTCAAATGCTTCTGGTCCGCCAGCTAAGCGTGCGGTATATAGCAATACTGGAGTCACAATCTTCATGCTGGACTTGAGGCCAAAGTCTGTACATTGTTTAGCAGAGTTCACTAAATCGCGGCCAAAATTACAGAGTACCAAAATATCTGGGTTCAAGGCTTTAATACGTGGCAAGAATGCAGAGTAATCAGATGCGCCCAGCGGGTGACGAATATCAGCCAATGTAGTGGCACCCATCTCCTTACCTGCGCGCTCAAATGCACGCACCATCTCGTGACCGTAGGCATAGTCTGCAGTTAAGTAGACAATTTTTTTGCCATAGCGAGGGATCGAATAGCGTGCGACTGCACCAGCAGTCATAGTTGGATTGAGCGCCTCATGGAATGTATAAACACTCCAGTCCTTCACTTCATTAATCGCATCAGACTGACTAATTGAATTGAAGAGCACCTTACGTTCTTTACATACTGCATTAATAGACAGTTGAGTTGCGGCTGAGAGCGAGCCTACAACATAATTCACCTTATCTTTTTCAATCAACTCGAGAGTACGCGTTGCAGCTTCACCTGGGTTGAGTTTGTCATCACGAACTAACAGTTCGGCTTTTCGTCCATTAAAGCCGCCCGCGTCATTAAATTCTTTAATGGCTAATTCGGCTGCTTTGACTTGATCTTGTGCCTCAGCAGAAAATGGTCCAGTTAGCGGTGTCGGAAAACCAATCTTAATTGTTTCAGACTGGGCACTGGCTACATTCATCCACAGTGGAGTGCTTGCAGCAGCAGCTCCGCCGATTAACATTTTTCTTCTTGTTTGATTCGTTACTTTTTGTTTCATGGTTGTCTCCTCCATTTAAAACAGTTTATTAATAGGACTACTTCATATTGCATAAATCTTAACTGAATGCTTCAAGTGATGCGTAAATCTACAGCGGGTGTTAATTAATATGACTCCGGGACTGCCTTTCCAGCTACCAACAAAGTACTAATGTCGATGGCCGTTTCTGCCATGACGGTATCTGCATTTCTACGAAGACTGTTGCTATCTCTGTTGCCTTTGCTACCTTGTGCTTGCATATAGCGCCCTAAGTATTGCGCTCTTGCAACAACTTGTTGCCCAAAATTAAGGCGCTCCCTGCTATATGCTTCGAGTGCTGCAGGAGTTGCGCCTAAGGCCGCGATGTGACGTGCAATTACCATAGCCTCATCACCTGCTTTGGTTACCCCCATGCCAACATGAGGTCGACCAACAAAAGCAGCATCACCCATTAAGGCAATTCTCCCGAAGACGATTTGCTCGGAGCGAACGTCATAAATAGTTTGTAAAAAAGGTGAGGGTGTTTTTTCTAAAATTTCTGCATATTGCGGTGCCAGAATATTGCGCGCAACGGTACGCATTTCGGCGATATGCTTCCATGACACTTTGAGTGGTGGGATACCAGTCGGATAATAGCGACCATCTGCATCAGTCAGGAGTTTGACTAGTTCGTCATCTTCTGATGCAGGGCGATACCAAACAAAGTTATAGCGACGTTTGCCGGGTCTAGTGTCATTTCCGGGCCCTGCAACTGGATAGCCCAGCATCTGTTCGCCATTAGGCAAGCAGAAGCCAAAATAATTAAATAGGGTATCAAGGGTGTAATTAGATAAATTACTTTCATCACATACACCGCGCCATGCAATATATCCTGCGTATTCAGGCTGAATATCTGGCGCCACTTGGGATCTGACTGTAGAGCGTATCCCGTCTGACGCAATCAGAAGTTCTGCATGATAAGTGCTACCGTCTTCGCAGCCTACTTGAACACTATTAGGATCCTGCGTCACCACTTTGACATTCTTGCCCTGCAAGTAACGCTCGCTTGGAAAATTCTCTTTTAGTAGGTGATATAAGCGGCTCCATGAAGTCAGGATTTGCGGGAGCGGCATTTCACCTAGATTCTCACCATCAATACCCAAAGTAACCCGTTTTGATACAGCAACCCCTAAACTGTCATCCACCTGAATACCTGCTTCACTCAACGCATCTGCAAGTGCGTCATGGGTTACGATTCCGGCACCTCTACCATCTAGAGATCCAATTGCTTTTTCTAGTAGGGTGACATCATGACCTTGGCGCAGCAAAATATTGGCTGCAAATAAGCCTCCAAGAGATCCGCCGATGACAAGTATTTTGGCCATCTTTACCTACGCAGCCTTGGCATCTAATGCCGCCTTTTCTGCAGCAGGGTAGTTCAGTTCAACCACAATACCATTAGGATCATCCATGAACACTTGGTGTAATTTAATTGCAGGCACGGTACGTTGTCTGCAAGGCACGCCTAACTTCTCCAGCAGTGCAAGTTTCGCTTCCAAGCCCTTGGCAAAGAAAGCGATATGATCAACTGCGCCAGAGCCATAGAGTGAACTAGGGTCTCGTTCCCCGAGATATTGTTTCAAGCCATTAGGATTGTTCTTATCAATCGCAATCAGATGCACAACTGCGTTAGCCCAATCGTTTGGATCACCGTTGTAAAGCCAGACACCTGGGAAAGGAAAATCGGGACGAGGCCCAACTGTGAATCCAAAGACCTCGCAGTAAAACTTGGTGGTTTGTTCAATCTCTAGGCTACGAATGGAGAAGTGATTTAAGCTTAAGTTCGTCATTTTATTTTTTACCGGTATTGAATAAAGTTTTTGCTGAAGTGAGGTAGGAGCTAATGCGATCTTGAATAATTTCTTGTTCGGTATGCGGGTTGCCAGAGTCATAAATGGCTTGTCCGTAAATCCAACGTCGCATGCCAATATAAAAGATGCCGCCATGCAAGCCCATTAAAAATTCCAATTCTCGCTGCGAAGGCTTGCTGCGCGAGCTACGACCACAGTGTTTACGGGTTTCCCGGATAAGGCGCGGTAATAGGCGATCGCGCAATAACTCAAAGAATCGGTCGCTAATTGAATGATCGCTTAGGCCTGAGAAAATCAAAATACGTACAAAATCGTACGTTAGTACTGTGTTTGAGTAGTCTATATAGAAGGCATTAAATTTTTCCTCGGGAGAAAGATTCTTATCATCGAGCAGTTGCTCCCACTCTGGCTTCCAGCGTGACTCAAAGACATCTTCATAGACTGCTTTGATTAAAGCATCCTTAGTAGGGAAGTAGTGATAGAGCAGGGTATGGGTAATACCCAATCCCTTTGTTAAGTTTCTGAGTTGGCCATCAATTCCATACTTTGCAAAATACTGGATGGCACGATCCAAAATCTGACGCTTACGATCCGCAGTGCTCATTCTGCGACGCGCAGGCGCAGTAGATGGGGCGCTTTCCGAAGCGATGCTACTTCTCGTGCTGCTGTCTCGATCGAAACTCATTGTCATCAGGGTTTATCCGAATTTGGCCTTATTGACCAAAAGTTAAATAATGGTACATTGTTGAGCAATTGGTAGATAAGACTCTATTCGTACAAACCCCGAGGAGATGTAATGGAATTAAATGGCGAGCAGCTCATTGCAGCCCCAATCCCAGATGTATGGAAGGGCTTGAATGATATTGATGTGCTAGCAAAGTCTATTCCAGGTTGCGAGGAAATCAGTCGAGTCTCTCCAGAGGAGATTCATGCCAAAGTTATGTTCAAAATTGGACCCGTCAGAGCTAGATTTTCGGGAAAGCTATTTTTAAGTGATGTCATTCCAGATCAGTCCTGCTCTATGGCTTTTGAGGGTTCGGGTGGCGCTGCGGGATTTGCAAAGGGTCGTTCACGTGTTGAATTGAAGCCTGCCGAGGGTGGGACTCTGGTTTCCTACACGACTGAGGCCTCTATTGGCGGCAAGCTTGGGCAAATCGGTGGGCGACTCATTAGCGCCTCTGCTAAAAAGATTGCGGATGATTTTTTCCAGCGCTTTGCGAAAGAGTTGGGTGGTGAAGTAGTGCCACTAGAGTCGGACCCGCAAGAATAAGTAATGCGAGGCGATGTCAATATAAAAGTAGCGAAGGAGACACAATGAAAGCAGCAGCATTTGATTATGCAAAACCGAAGGCTCTTAGCGAGGCCTTGGCAATGTTGGCCGAAGCGGGTGAAGATGCGCAATTGATTGCGGGTGGACAGACGCTCTTAGCTACCTTAAACCTGCGTCTTTCTGAACCTAGCATGCTGATTGACATCACGAATTTAGAGGAATTAAAAGGTATTTCAG
Source organism: Polynucleobacter duraquae (assembly GCF_000973625.1). Taxonomy (NCBI): domain Bacteria; kingdom Pseudomonadati; phylum Pseudomonadota; class Betaproteobacteria; order Burkholderiales; family Burkholderiaceae; genus Polynucleobacter; species Polynucleobacter duraquae. Next base: position 1,247,174 of record NZ_CP007501.1, on the reverse strand, counting down.
TTATCGGAGATCAATTGCGTATTGGTGCATTAGTAACCCATACTGAGATTGAGGAATCCAAACTGATTGCGCAGCATGCACCACTTCTCAAGGCTGCAGCTCCTCACATCGCGCACAGAGCGATCCGCAATTTAGGAACCTGGGGCGGCTCTTTGGCCTATGGTGATCCTGCGGCTGAATGGCCTGCCTGTAGTTTGGCGCTTAATGCAACCATGTTGATCGGTGGTCCTGATGGAGAGCGTCGCATTTCAGCGCAAGACTTTTTCATTGATCTTTACACTACTTCCTTAGAGCCCAATGAAATTCTGATAGCAACAGAAATGCCGATTGCGACCAGTAATCAAGTTTTTTATTTCCATGAGCTAGCTCGCCGTCACGGAGACTATGCAATTGCGGGCGTAGCCTTAGTTGCGAATAAGGCAGGCAATGTTTTGAGTGATTGCACTTTTACATTCTTCTCTGTTTGTGCCACGCCAATCATGGCGAAAAAGGCTCAAGCCCTGGTAGATGGTAAGCCTCTTAATGATGAATTAATTGCCAATGCAGTCGCTGCTGTAAGGGAAGAGATTGAGTCGATTGCCGATATCACTAACAGTGCACAAACTAAGCAACATCTGATTGGTGTTTTATTAGAGCGTGGCTTAAAGCACTTAATTGCTTGAGCAATCAATACACAAAAAGATAAATCTAGTTCGGAGATTCTAATGAGCTTAAAGAAAAAAATTACGATGACCGTCAATGGTTTGACAGTCAATGCTGAGATTGAGCCGCGTCGTCACTTAGTCGATTTTTTGCGAGAAGATCTCCATCTCAAAGGCCCGCACCTCGGCTGTGAGCAAGGGGCTTGTGGCGCCTGTACAGTAAAGGTGGATGGGAAAATTATTCGTGGTTGTTTATATCTGGCCGTTCAAGCCAATGGTTGTGTAGTGGAAACAATCGAAGGATTAACTAAGAGCGGTGCATTAGCAGATTTACAGGAAGCCTTTATGCGCCATAACGCAATGCAATGTGGTTTCTGCTCTTCTGGAATGTTGCTTGCTGCAGCTGAGTTAGTAGAAAAACAACCTAAATCGACTCGTGAAGAAGTGCGTGAATGGATCTCTGGAAATTACTGCCGTTGTACTGGCTACCATTCCATAGTAGACGCCATCATGGCCGTGCTTGAAGCTCGTGCCAAAGGTGAAAAAATTAAACCCGTTGTTGCTCTCGCTTAAGAAGACTGGGAAAACTAATTATGAATAAGCCAGTAGATCTAAAAGGATTGGTGCTTGATCCGGTAACCAATGACCAGCGCTATATCGGTAGTAGTGAACCTCGACATGGGGCACGTCGACTCATCGAGGGTCAGGGTACTTATGTAGATGATATTCAGTTACCAAGAATGGGCCATGTTGTGTATTGGCGTTCGCCAGTAGCGCATATGAAAATTGGAAAAATTCATACTGAACAAGCCGGTAAGATGCCGGGTGTTCTAGCAATTGTCGACGGCGTGAAAATGGCCGAACTTTGTAAGCCATGGGTTGCCACCTTAGGCCACCTTGCGGGTATGAAATCCGCTCCTCAATATGCATTAGCAATTGATAGGGCTTGCTGGCAAGGCGAGCCTGTAGTTGCTGTTGTTGCTGAGACACGCGCTCAGGCAGAAGATGCTCTGCAGTTTATTGATGTTGAGTGGGAAGAGTTGCCTGCAGTAGTTTCAATGGAAACGGCATTGGATGCAGATACCCCGGTCATTCATCCTGAGCTTGGGGACAACCTTTGCTTTACCCGCACCTTGGATGTTGGTCAGGTGGATGAGGTATTTGCAACAGCGGATATTGTGGCCGAAGCTACCTTTGGATTTGGTCGACATACTGGCGTTACCTTAGAGCCTCGCTGCCAAATTGCTGATTACAATCCCGGTGATCGTCGTCTCACGGTGTATCACTCACAACAAGCCCCACACATGATGCAAGATTTATATTGCCGTCAGTTTGGTCTCTCTGAGTCTGATGTCCATGTCATTTGTAAAGACGTAGGCGGATCCTTTGGTATCAAGGTGCATGCGTATCCTGATGATTTTGCAACGGTGGGCTTAGCGATGATGTTGGAGCGCCCAGTCAAGTTTGTTGCAGATCGACTCGAATCGTTTACGAGTGATATTCATGCGCGTGAGCATCGGATTAAAGGACGTATTGCAGCTAATAAAGAAGGTGATCTCTTGGCTTTTGAGATCGACGATCTCACGGCGATCGGCCCTTACTCTATGTTCCCAAGAACAAGTGCAATCGAAGGTAATCAAGTGGTGAACCTGGTTGGCGGACCATATAAGCATCAGAACTATCGCGCCAAACTCAATGTGGTTTTTCAGAATAAAACGCCTACCTGCCAATATCGCGGCGTAGGCCACCCAATTGCCTGTGCTGTGACTGAGGGCTTGGTTGATTTGGCGGCTCAAAAGTTAAATATGGATCCTTTGGAATTCCGTAAGCGTAATGTGATTCCTGATGATGCATACCCTTGCTCGGGAATTTCCGGAATCAAGTTGGAAGTGTTGTCGCACGAGCAGTGCTTGCGAACCATCGAAAAGATGATGGACTATTCTGCTTTGCGTAAAGAGCAGGCGGAGTTGCGTAAAAAAGGCATCTATCGCGGGATTGGTTTTGCTACATTAATTGAGCTAACTAACCCAAGTCCGGCATTCTATGGGGTGGGTGGTGCGCGCATAGCATCTCAGGATGGCGCCTCTGCGCGTCTAGATCCAAGCGGCGTTGTATCGATATTGATCGGTGTCGGTGAGCAGGGTCAGGGTACTGAAGGTATTTATGCGCAAATTGCTGCTGATGCGGTCGGCCTGTCGATTAAAGATGTGCGCATCATTACTGGTGACACAGATGTGACTCCTTACGGTGGCGGTACCTGGGCTTCACGTGGCGCTGGAGTAGGTGGTGAGGCAGTCTTGTTGGCTTGCCAAGCGCTTCAAGAAAATATCTTAAAGCTTGCTGGTGCAATCTTGAGTAGATCACCTGAAGAGCTATCCGTTCGCCGTGGTCATGTTTTAGATAAGGCTAGCGGTGAGCAGCTCTTACCGTTTAGTGAGATTGGGCGTATAGGCTATTTCCGTACAGATACTTTGCCAGTTGGATTCTCGGCTGATCTGATGGTGACACGTCATTACACTCAAAAAGATTATCCATTTATTTTTACTAATGGCGTTCAAGCTTCTTATGTTGAAGTCGATCCGGATACCGGATTTGTAAAACTTCTAAAACATTGGGCAGTTGAGGATTGCGGCCGTGTCTTGAACCCCATGTTAGTGGACGAGCAAGTGCGTGGCGCAATTGTCCAGGGTATCGGCGGCGTCCTTTTCGAAGAGTGTATCTATGACGAAAGTGGCCTGCTGCGAAATGGCAGTATGGCTGATTACTTAGTGCCAATGGCTAATGAAATGCCGGATATTGAAGTAGCCCACGTTGAGACTCCAACTCAGTCATCTAAGTTAGGCGCAAAAGGTGCTGGTGAAGCTGGAACTGCCGGTGCCCCTGGGGCGGTTCAGAATGCGATTAATGATGCTCTGGTACCTTTAAATGCTGCAGTGTTTGACCAGCCTATCACGTGCGAAAAGATTCTCAAGGCGCTCGGAAAAGTCTAATTTAGCGTACTTCTAAATTAGTGCATTCCGCGTATCAAAGGAGTTTACGCATCCTGTAACATCAAGATTTGACCATACGTGAATCCTCAGTCTGGGGATTCACGATTAATTTGATATAGCGAATAAAAATATGTCCCATTTAAAAGGTAAAACAGCTCTTGTCACCGGCTCGACTAGTGGCATTGGTTTGGCAATGGCTATTGGTTTAGCAAAGCAGGGTGCCAATATTATGGTGAACGGCTTTGGTGAAAAAGAGGCCGCTATTGCTGCTATCAAAGCTTGTGGTGTTGAAGTGGAATATCACGGTGCCGATATGAGCAAGCCTGCTGAGATTGAGGATCTGATCAAGCAGACTGAAAAACGCTTTGGTTCACTAGATATATTAGTTAACAATGCAGGTATTCAGCACACAGCGAATATCGAGGACTTTCCAGTAGATAATTGGGAGTCGATTATTGCCATCAACTTAAGCTCAGCTTTTTATACCTCTCATCATGCCTTGCCTGGAATGAAGAAGCGCAACTGGGGTCGCATTATTAATATCGCCTCTGTTCATGGCTTGGTTGGCTCTGTTCAAAAATCAGCTTATGTCGCTGCCAAGCATGGCATTGTTGGCCTAACCAAAGTGACCGCTCTAGAGAATGCCAAAACGGGGATTACTTGTAATGCGATTTGCCCTGGTTGGGTTTTGACTCCCTTAGTTCAAAAGCAAGTGGATGCTCGGGCAGAGCGTGAAGGGATTTCGAATGAAGAAGCCAAAAAAGCCTTGGTGTCTGAGAAGCAGCCCTCCGGTGAATTTGTGGCTCCAGAGCAATTAGCGGCATTGGCCATTTTCCTTTGCAGCCCAGATGCTTCTGAAGTTCGTGGAGCAGCCTGGAATATGGATGGTGGCTGGACAGCACAGTAATTTAATGGGGAGCATCGCGTCGCATCCCCCATTTTTCCCCGCCCAAACAAAATTGCCATAATCGTCTATAGTTAGGACGAATATGGCTGCGATAGCTACCGATTAACACATTTTCAAGGAAAAAAATAATGGAACATACCTTACCTCAATTACCTTACGCATTAGATGCGCTTTCACCATTTATCTCAAAAGAAACGCTTGAGTTTCACTATGGCAAGCATCATCAAACGTATGTCACCAATTTAAATAATTTGGTTAAAGGTACAGAGTTCGAAAATGCTTCCCTTGAAGAGATTATTAAAAAGTCTGCCGGTGGTGTTTTCAATAACGCAGCTCAGGTCTGGAATCACACTTTTTACTGGAACAGCATGAAGCCAAATGGCGGTGGCGCACCAACAGGCCCTTTGGCCGATGCCATTAATGCCAAGTGGGGCTCATTCGATAAATTCAAAGAAGAATTTACAAAGTGTGCAGTTGGTACATTTGGATCTGGCTGGGCTTGGTTGGTTAAGAAGGCTGATGGTACTCTGGATTTGGTATCAACCAGTAACGCAGCGACACCATTGACTACCGATGCCAAGCCTTTGATGACTTGCGATGTTTGGGAGCACGCTTACTATATCGACACTCGTAACGCTCGTCCAAAGTACGTTGAAAATTTCTGGAATGTAGTGAACTGGGATTTTGCAAGCAAGAATTTTGCTTAAATCCTGCCTGATATTTTTACCTTTGTTTAGGAATCTCTGATGTCATCTATCTTTACCTCATTAGGCCGCACTGTTTTAGCTGGCTTTGTACTCCTCGCATTGATTGTCCTTGCCTTGGGTGCAAACCTCGGTTCGATTGAGTTGCCATTTTTATTCCGCTGGATTCACGTGATGGTTGGCGTAATGTGGGTAGGTTTACTTTGGTATTTCAATTTTGTGCAGATTCCATCAATGGCAAAGATTCCGGATGAGCAAAAGCCGGCAATTGGAAAAGTCATCGCTCCAACAGCGCTCTTTTGGTTTCGATGGGCCGCCTTATTGACTGTACTAAGCGGTTTAATCTTATCCATATTAAATGGATATGCGCATCAAGCATTCACTTTGCAGGCACCTTTCCGTGCCATCGGTTTAGGTATGTGGATCGCCTTGATCATGGCGTTTAATGTTTGGTTCATTATTTGGCCAAATCAAAAACGTGCATTAGGCATTGTTGCGGTTGAGCCTGATGTCAAAGCGAAGTCTGCACGCACTGCGATGTTGACCTCTCGCTTCAATACGATGCTTTCTATCCCAATGCTATTTTTGATGAGTGCTCAGTCACACAATACAACTTGGTTTGCGATTGCTTGATAAGCTAGATGCCTTAGATCATGTAAAAGGCCCGCTGAGCGGGCCTTTTACTTTAGTGCAGAGCGTTGAAAATGTTAGTCAGCCATCGTGATTACAAGATTGATGGCAACTCTTTTGTCAATGCACCACGTTGTGCAGTAGCTGTACCCATTAGAGCAAAGCCCAGAAGCTTGCCGTCACTAGATTCAAAGCGCGCCTCAAGACCACCTTCTACCGCATTGATTTTCCAGTCACCGATTGCACCCTTAGCCGGTGGCGAAACAATGGTTGGTAGGGCGGGGGTCTTCACCATCACCGGCATAGCGGGATAGCTGAGGGCGGTGGCTTGTCCAAGGAGGTTAGGGGCTAAAGCCCGTGCAGCCTGCATGATCGGCATCACGTAAGGAAGGACTAAGCCCTCGACTTCGGCGCAGTCGCCAATGGCATAAACATTATGAGCGCTAGTCTCTAGTTGGCGATTTACTGTAATGCCTTCATCTGTTGCAATTCCGGCTGCTTGAGCTAAATCTAGGCGTGGCCTTAAACCGACAGCCGATAGAAATGCATCGCTATTAATTGCTGATCCGTTAGCAAGCGTAATTGAGAGAGTGTCACCACTTCGATCAATCGATTGCACGGTAGTGCCGAAATGCCAACGTACACCTACTTCGCTAAGCTTAGTCTGAAGTGCTCGAGCTGCAGTCTCGGGAAGTAGTCTACCCAAAGCCTGTGGCGCTAAGTCAATGACATCTACTACATATGAGCCTAAAACTAAATCATTCGCAAACTCGCATCCAATGAGGCCCGCACCTAAAATAGCGATACGTTTTTTACCCTCAATCGTCTTACGAAACTGCGCGTAGTCTTCCAAGTCATTGACGGTGATCACTTCATTAGCCGCATTACCTTTTATAGGTAGGCGAATTTGATCAGCCCCCAATCCTAGCACTAACTTCCCGTAGGAAATGTTGCCTTTAGAGGTAGCAACTGTTTGTGCGTCAGTATCAATTGCAGTGACATCAGCATCGCCCAAAATCGTAATGTCAAGCTGTGTTGCCATGCCCTCAGCATTAGTGGAGACTAATTGCTCTGCAGATTTGCTGCTTCCTAATGCTGTAGAGAGCATTGGCTTAGAGTAAAAGTAGCCTGGCTCCCTTGTTATTAAGGTAATTGGAATTTCCTTATCGATTTTGCGAAGCTCACGAATGACGGTGTAGCCAGCTAGGCCACTACCAATAATGACAATCCCCGATGGGGATGATTGATTCTGATGATCCAACTGGACTCCCTAATATTGCGTTTAAAGGTGCTACGTGTGGCTTGAGTTAAGAAACTTGCACCATTTCAAAGTCAGATTTTGATACGCCACAATCTGGACATTCCCAATCTTCAGGGACGTCAGCCCAAGCAGTGCCGGCAGGAATGCCATCTTCAGGCAAGCCTTTCGCTTCGTCATAGATGAAGCCACATACGATACATTGCCAAGATTTCATCGGGGTTCCTTGCTGTAAGAGATTAGGGATAGTTTAAATTGAATTTCAAATTCAATTGCTAGACAACGGACTACTTGTTTTGTTTTTAGCAAACAAGTAAACAATGATTTATTAGGTAAATAGGAATGATATTATTTATCAAATAAATAGATTATATGGATAAGTACAGATCATGGCTGCTCTACCTTCATTAAGACAGCTTCGCTATTTTGTAGCAGTTGCTCAAGAGCTGAATTTCACTAGAGCTGCAGAGGTCTGCTTTGTTGGCCAATCTACTCTCAGTGCCGGTTTAAAAGAACTTGAAGATGTTTTGGGGGTTCGCTTAGTGGAGCGGGATAGGCAAAATGTAGCCATCACTCCAATCGGTGTAGAGATTTTGGATAGGGCTAAGACCATCTTGGCCTCATCTCAAGATCTGGTGGAGTATGCAAGCGCCTCAGGCGAGCCAATGGTAGGGACAATTCGACTGGGGGTGATCCCGACCATTGCACCATTTTTATTACCAAATGTGTTGCCTGATATTCGGGAGCATTACCCTAAGCTAAAAATTGCTCTGCGTGAAGATTTAACCGCCAATCTATTGGTGCGCTTAGCGGATCATCAACTCGACTTTGCGTTAATTGCTTTGCCCTATGACACAGCCGGCCTTTTGGTGAAAGAGCTTTTTATAGATGAATTTTGGTTGGTTGCAGGTGCGAATGATCCCGCATTAAAAGGTAAGGAAATTCATTTGCCCACCAAAATGGCAGAGAGGCTGCTTTTGCTAGAGGAGGGTCATTGCCTGCGTGACCACACTATGCAAGCTTGTAAGCATTCTGATATTCGCAATGCTGAGGGTATGGAAGCTACTAGCTTACTTACGCTATTGCAAATGGTGGAGTCTGGCATGGGCATTGCACTCCTTCCTGAGATGGCGGTAAAAGGCGGGATTTTAAATGGTACGACATTGGTTGCCCGGCCTCTAGCACCGCCCGCTCCTAAAAGAGTCATTGCACTGGTTGCCCGCTTATCAACCGCCCATCATGATGAGTTCCAAGCGCTTGCCCACAGTATTGAGTCAAGATTTAAATCTAGCCCAAGAATTAGTCGGGGTAGTCGAAAGAGTTTTCAAAGAGTCTAGTATGGCGTCGGCGGGACTTGAATATCCCTGCTACAGTTGCGCATTCATTAAAGTATTCACCCTTAAAGAAAGTAGTTCATGTCCGGAAAAGAAATCATGTTTACCCCCGTCAAACTTGGCGCGATTGAATTAAAGAATCACCTTGTGATGGCGCCGCTTACCAGAATGCGTGCCATTGATGGGGATGTGCCACATCCTCTCGCAAAAACTTACTATGAGCAAAGGGCAAGTGCGGGCCTCATCATCAGCGAAGCAACGCAAATTTCTGCTATTGGTAAAGGCTATCCAGCAACGCCTGGGATCTATTCTGCAGAGCAAACAGCTGCCTGGAAAGAGATTGTGAGTGCGGTACATGCCAGAGGTGGCAAGATGATTGCGCAGTTGTGGCATGTTGGACGTATTTCCCATTCTTCTTTACATCCCGAGCAGGGTATCCCTGAAGCTCCATCTGCCATTGCGCCTGCTGGCCAAACTTATGGTGCTGATTGGAAGTTGCACGATTACGAAACGCCTAAGGCGATGACCGCCGAAGACATTGCCCGTCTTCTGAAAGACTTTGAGCTAGCTGCTGTTAATGCTAAGGCGGCAGGTTTTGACGGTGTAGAAATTCATTCTGCGAATGGCTATTTACTCGATCAGTTTTTGCAAGATAAAACCAATCAACGCACCGATGGTTATGGTGGTTCAATTGAAAATCGCATGCGCTTATTGGGCGAAGTGATTGAATCTGTTTCCAAGGTGTACCCCAGTGATCGTATCGGTGTGCGCTTATCACCATACGGTAGCTTTAATGATATGGCTGACAGCGATCCAGTTGCCTTGTTTACTGCAGTGATGCAGAAACTTAATGGCTATCACTTGTCTTATGTTCACATGATTGAACCGCGTTCCACAAGCGCGGGTGGCAATGATCAAGTTAACGTAGAAGCGCCTATTACCTCAGAGATGTTCCGTGCAGCCTATCAGGGTCAATTTATTAGTGCCGGCGGATATGATCAGGCTATGGGTGAAGCTGTTTTAGAGGCTGGCTTGGCAGATGCAGTGGCCTATGGACGTTTGTATATCTCTAATCCGGATTTGGCTGAGCGCTTTGCTCAGGGCGCAACGCTGAATGCTTATAACCGCGCAACTTTTTACGGTGGGGCAGAAGTCGGATACACAGATTACCCAACACTCTAATCCGCTGAAAATAGATTAAGGTCGCTGCCGAAAGATAGCGACCTTATTTTTTATCTTCAGGATCTTTCAGTAGGCCATAGTGATTCGCAACGAGCAGCATTGCAATGGACGCACATCCCATTGCAAAAAATTCCCATTGATGAAGCATGGCCGTACCAGTGACGGTCATCAAGATTGTCCATCCAACTGCCATCTTAGCTTTTTTGCTTAAAGGTTTCATATTTCGGAACTAAGGTAAAAATTATCGAACGGTAAGTCTAGCTTTGGCACTCAACTCGTTTGGTGTACCACGCTTATCAAGTTGAGAAAGTCGAAGCGCTTCTTGCTCAAAATCAATTTGAGCTGGGTGAAATTCAAGATTGCCAAGGTGAATGACATAAGTCCACACAAGCTCTCGACCCCTATCTTTATATACATCAACAATACGCTTCATTTATTAATGCCTCTGGAGTTGGCTAAGTGTGGAATATTAAAAAGTTCCTGGATACAAAATATCTTTAGTCACATTTTGGATATCACGGTGACCTGTAAATGCCATGGTGATATCCAATTCATTATGGATAAGCTCCAAGCATTTTGTGACGCCGGCCTCGCCCATAGCACCCAGACCGTAGAGGAAGGGGCGACCAATTAATGTGCCACGTGCTCCCAATGCCCAAGCTTTCAATACATCTTGTCCGGAACGAATGCCGCCATCCATCCAGACCTCAATATCTTTACCAACGGCATCGACAATTCCGGGCAATGCTTTGATGCTGGAGATCGCACCATCTAATTGACGGCCGCCATGATTGGAAACGATGAGGGCATCTGCACCGGAATTAGCAGCAAAGCGGGCATCCTCTTCATCCAAGATACCTTTAATAATTAACTTGCCACCCCAAAGTTCCTTAATCCACTCCACATCATCCCAGCTCAGACCTGGGTCAAACTGCTCGGCAGTCCAAGAGGAGAGGGAGGACATATTGCCAACACCAGTGGCGTGACCAACAATATTGCGAAAGGTTCTGCGGGGGGTCATTGCCATGCCCATACACCAGCGGGGCTTAGTCATCATGTTAATGATGTTGGCGATCGTCAACTTTGGTGGTGCAGACAAACCATTTTTTAAATCCTTATGGCGTTGTCCCAGAATCTGTAAATCTAAAGTGAGAACGAGGGCAGAGCATTTGGCTGCTTTGGCACGCTCAATCAGGCGCTCAATAAAGCCGCGGTCTTTCATGACATAAAGCTGAAACCAAAATGGTTTAGTAGTACGTTCTGCCACATCTTCAATCGAGCAAATACTCATCGTAGAAAGGCAGAAGGGGACGCCAAATTTTTCTGCAGCGCGGGCCGCCAGAATTTCACCATCAGCATGCTGCATGCCAGTGAGTCCGGTAGGCGCTAATGCGACTGGCATAGCAACCTCTTGTCCGACCATGGTTGTTTTGGTGGTGCGGTTAACCATATTGACGGCAACGCGTTGACGCAGTTTGATTTTCTGAAAATCTGACTCATTCGCGCGGTAGGTGGATTCAGTCCATGACCCGGAGTCTGCATAGTCATAAAACATCTTGGGGGTGCGCTTCTGATGCAGAACTCGTAAATCTTCAATGTTGGTGATGATTGTCACTAAAACCCCTCGGTGTGTTGCTAATGCCAGATGTCTGACGCTAATTTAAGCTCTATCTTAGCAATACCGAGCATTTGTTTCTACAATGCCTAGGCAAAGCCCTTCTTGAGGCTCTAAACAGCCTCTCATTCACCTAAACCCCCCGAATGCCTCAAATACCCCTCTCAACTGTCTTTTATTTATCGCTTGCGACCCTCCTCTGGGCGGGTAATGCAATTGCTGGACGGGTCCTAGTAGGAAGCATTTCGCCGATCACGCTCAGTGCTGTCCGCTGGGGTCTGGCGGCTCTACTGCTACTGCCTCTTGGCTGGCGGATCCTAAAGCCAAGTAGCGCCCTGTGGCAAAACAAGAGTCGCTTCCTTGTTTTGGGATTATTGGGGGTGGGTAGCTATAACGTGCTCTTGTATCTCGCCTTGCAAACCTCGACGGCTATTAATGTCACCCTCATTGGTGCGAGCATGCCAATCTGGATGCTACTGATTGGCGCCGCCTTTTATCAAGTGAGACCGAAGCTGCTACAGCTCTTGGGTGCAGTTGTCTCCTTAGTGGGCGTTACCGTTGTCCTCACGCGGGGTGAGCCTGCCAGTCTCTTGAGTATGGAAGTCGTAATGGGGGATTTACTCATTATGTTAGCCACGATTCTCTGGGCCTTTTATAGCTGGATGATTAGCCGCCCGGGAAAAAGTACTGAGCGACAGTGGCCCTGGGCTGAGTTTTTGATGGCGCAGGTCTTAATTGGATTCTTATGGACGATGTTGTTTGAGGGTGCGGAAATTGCTACGGGGCATGCCTTTATTGATCTCAATTACTGGACTGGGGCTTTGATCTTATTTGTGGCCATTGGTCCCTCCTTAATTGCTTATCGCTGCTGGGGTTTGGGGGTGAATGGTGCTGGACCGACGGTGGCAGCATTTTTTGCCAACCTCATACCCTTATTTACAGCGCTCCTGTCTGCTGCCATCCTAGGGGACCCACCTCAGCTTTTCCATGGCTTAGCTTTCGTCCTAATTGTGGTCGGAATACTGGTTTCATCCGCAAGGCAGAAAAGCACCTAACCCCCTTGATTGACTCAAAAAGGCCGTTTTCAAAGGCCAAGTACCCAAATAGCACTAAATCAGTATCATTTAGGGCTAATCACACGATTTACTAGGAAATTACTATGCCAGGCTTGCTCCCGAATGTTGATCCAGACGGTCTCTTAGAGTTCTCGGTTGTTTACACCGACCGCTCGCTCAATCACATGTCTGAAGAATTCAAAAAAGTCATCGTGGATATTTCTAGCGTCCTGAAAGATGCTTACAACGCAAGTTCTGCAGTGATCGTTCCGGGTAGCGGCACTTTTGGTATGGAAGCCGTTGCTCGTCAATTTGCCAATAACGAAAAATGTCTTATTTTGCGCAACGGTTGGTTTAGCTATCGCTGGACTCAGATTTTTGATTTAGCCAATATCACCAAAGACATTACCGTTATTAAAGGTAGGCAATTGGAAGATGCTACGCAAGGTGTATTTGCCCCTGCGCCGATCGAAGAAGTAGTGGCTTTTATTAAAAAGGAAAAGCCAGCAGTTGTTTTCGCTCCTCACGTAGAAACTTCTGCAGGCATTATTTTGCCGGATGACTATCTCAAGGCAGTGGGTGAAGCAGTCCGTTCTGTTAATGGTTTATTTGTACTCGATTGCATCGCATCAGGCGCAACTTGGGTAGATATGAAGGCTTGCAATATCGACTTGTTAATCACTGCCCCTCAAAAAGGTTGGAGTAGTTCACCTTGCTGTGCAATGGTGGCTATGAGTGATAGAGCACGCGAGCGCATTGAATCAACTCAAAGTACTAGCTTCTCAATGGATCTGAAGAAGTGGCTTCAAATTATGGAAGCCTATGAAAAGGGTGGTCACGTGTATCACACTACTATGCCAACTGATGCCCTCAAAATCTTGCGCAACGTGATGAAAGAAACTCAGTCTTTAGGTTTTGCTGCACTCAAAGCGAAGCAACTAGAGTTGGGTGATAAGGTTCGCGCCTTATTGGTATCCAATGGCTATAACTCGGTTGCAGCCAAAGGCTTTCAGTCTCCTGGTGTAGTAGTGAGCTACACCAAGGATCCGGATATTCAGTCAGGTAAAAAGTTTATTGCTCTTGGCATGCAAACAGCAGCTGGCGTACCCTTGCAGTGTGATGAACGTCTAGACTTCCGTACATTCCGCCTCGGTTTATTTGGCCTAGAGAAGTTGGCTCATGTTGACCGCACAGTAGATCATCTTGCAACAGCACTAGAAAAAATTACCGAGACTGAAGCTCAGCCAGCTTAAGTAGCTTGAATTTGTTTCTACAAAAGGCCGTCTTAGGACGGCTTTTTAATTGAGTATCATTGAGTCATCCATGAGCCTATCGGACCCCCAAATGAACACCCCTTTCGCAAAACTCATCTTAGTCACCATGATTTCTGCCTCTATTGGTTTATCACCATTGACTGTAATGGCAGCGGATCCAGCCCCAGCGGGAGCACCCGTAGCAGCTCCTGCAGTGACGCCTGATACCCAGCCAGAAAAAGTGACAAAGAAGACTGCCAAGAAATCGAAGAAAGATAAAAAGGCGGAGAAGAAGGCAAAGAAAAAATCTAAGAAGAAAGTAAAATCATCCCAAGAGCCTGCGGCTCCCCAGCAATAAATTAGCAACTAACTTAGGGGGTTGGCTCCCTCAGGATCTATAGGTTTTGTATTGTTCGGATCCTGTTGTTTGTTCGGCGCATCGTTGCGCACTAGCAACCACATCGCCCCCATCACCAAACCCATCCCGCCTATTTGAAGCCAAGTAATTGGTTCAGACAATACGATCCAGCCCATAAATAGGGTAGAGACCGGGCCCAGTATTCCAGCTTGGGCAACGAGGGGCGAGCCGATGCGATTAATGGCAATCATAATTAACAACATCGGAATGACTGTGCATAGACTTGCATTGAGTAGGCTGAGCCAATAAATTTGCGGTGCCTGTACAAAAACAGCAGCTGGATCATAAATCAAAATTTGAATGACGCTCATGAATGCTGATGCAGAACTTGCATAGACAACTAAGCGAACGCTACCGACACGTCTGACCATTTCTCCGGAACCAATCATATAGATCGCATATGAGCACGCGCTAGCAAAGACCAGTAGCATGCCGAGCAATGCCATTGATCCTGTCGAGCTAGCATCTTGGATAAATACGACGATCACGCCAAGGTAGCCCACTGCTAATGCATACCACTGTAAGCGACTAATGGCTTTGTTTAGTACAAAATAAGAAATTAATAACACGATCGTGGGCGTAAGGTAAAGCACAATACGTTCTAGTCCAACGGAAATGTATTGCAGGCCTAAAAAATCAAGATAGCTGGAAAGAAAGTAGCCCATAAAGCCTAGGGAAAATATCTTGATTTGATCTTTCAATGTCAGTGGACTCATGACTTGCCTATGCGCTTGCCACCAATAAATTCCCCAAAAAAGTGGAAGCGCTATCAGCATCCTTAAAGCAATCAGGGTCTCAGCATTTGCACCGTAGCCAAAAGCAAGTTTAATCAGAATGGCCTTACCGGAAAACAGAATGGAGCCGAGTCCGGCCATTAAGAGGCCGTAGAGGTAACGGCGATGATGAAGAATTTCACTGACTGATTGCATGGTGTTTTATAACAGCTTGTTGAGTAGATTCCGCATCTCCAAAATAAGCTCTGATGGAGTAAGTCCAATGGGGCCAATTTGCTGCGCTACCAAACTATCGGCTGCAGTAGCGTGTAGTTGTATCCCAATACAGCTAGACTCCCACAGATCCAGATTATGGCGGATGCCTTGGGCTGCAAGGGCTGCGATAGTGCCGGTTAAGACATCGCCCATGCCACCAATGGCCATACCGGGGTTGCCTTGAGAGCACTGCTCTACTGGGTGAAGAGGCGAAGCAACTAGCGTATGTTGACCTTTGAGAACAACAATAGAATTAGTGAGTTTGACTAAATCAGAGAGAGCTGCAGTGCGATTTGCTTGTATCGCGGCTGCAGTGATGTTAAGAAGATGTGCTGCCTCCCCGGGATGTGGAGTAAGTACGGTCATGCCTGGAAATGCTGTATTACGCTGCTTGAGGAGATCTAAAAATTCTGGGTTATCGGCAATCAAATTGAGTGCATCGGCGTCAATCACAAGGGGCACTTTTGGAAAACATAGTGAGGCTATTAACCAATCTTTAGCTAGTGCAGAAAAACCAAGGCCTGGCCCAATCGCAATAACATCTGGTGCGGTAGTTTCTAATTGAACTCGGGCATTAAAGCTGGCAAGGCGGACCATGAGCTCGGCTTGTTCCGGTAGTGCATGAGCAGATGTGGGATCTAGCATTTCTAGAATAGTCCAACCCGCCCCTAGATGAAGTGCAGCCTTACCCGACAACATGAGAGCTCCAGCCATACCCGGCGCACCGCCAACGAGTAGCACCTTACCCGCACTCCCTTTATGTTCTGAGGGTGCTCGCTTAAGCCGAGTGATGAGTTCGAGAGATTTCAGTTCTCTAGGGGGTGTCATATCCATAGTATCGCTCTGATGAGCGGCTTCATAGCAGAGTATGCGTGAAGAGTTGGGGTGGAGTAATGCCATTACTCCAGAGCATCTACAAATAACCTTTTAATTTAATGGCGGCGATACAGAAAATGGCATAAAAAAACCGCGGCGAACCGCGGCTTATTTATCTCAAGAAGAGATTATTTCTTTACATCAGCTGCTGGAGCGGCTGCAGGAGCAACTGGAGCTGCTGCAGGAGCTGCAGGAGCATCTTTCTTAGCCTGTTCCATGTGAGCAGCTTCAGCACCATGCTTCTCGCCACCCATATCAATGTCGCCGTCGCCTTTGATGAGTAAATAGGCTGTAGCAGAGATTAATACTAGTACCATGATGATGATTGAACGGTTGCTCATTGCATTTCCTTCGGTTTGGTTAATATGAACATATATTAATGCCTGAAGCGCTTCTGGTAAATCCGAATAAGCCCTAGATGCGAAATTAATGCAATATTCTAGGTAGTAATACTAATTCTGAAGCAATGTTTCTTGGGCGCATCAGCGCAAGAATCATGTTCAGGATTCAAGATGGATCATTGTTAAAGCTTGGAATAAAGGTGCCCATATGAGTCCAAGACTCCCTGTAAATAACGCTCAAACAATTACTGATTTTTTGAATCTTCAAAAAAGCCAGTTGGCAGAAGACAGCTCTAAAGACTCCTATCAATTTGCGTTTGATGACCAAGCATTTTTGGCGCGTCGAGAAACTTTAGGATTGCGCTTTCAATTGGAATTACTCAAACCAGAGATCTTATTGCATGAGCAAGGTATTAAGCATACGATTACCGTTTTTGGATCCACCCGTTTTATATCTTGTGATAAAGCTCAAGATCTGGAAAAACAGGCCAATACCCCAGAGACGATAGCTGAAGCCAAACGCGCTTTACTGCACTGCAAGTATTACGATTCAGCTAGAGAGTTTGGGTCCATTGTTGCAAGCTACAACGCAACTCAATCCGAGGATCGGAACAAACTTCACATTGCCACTGGTGGAGGCCCCGGAATTATGGAGGCCGCTAATCGTGGTGCATTTGAAGCTGGGGATAAGAGCATTGGTTTTAATATCAGCCTGCCAAGAGAGCAGTATCCCAATCCCTACCTTACCCCGGGCTTGAGCTTTCGCTTTCATTATTTTGCGATTCGTAAAATGCATTTCATGCTCAGGGCAAGGGCGATTGTGGCCTACCCAGGCGGCTTTGGTTCCTTTGATGAGCTTTTTGAAGTGCTCACTTTGATGCAAACCAAAAAAGTGGAACGTTTCCCAATCATCTTGGTTGGAAAGGCATTTTGGCTGGAGGTGATCAACTTCAAGCAGATGCTGGATCATGGCGTAATAGATCAAGCGGATATGGATTTAATCCATTTTGTGGAAACTGCCGATGAGGCCTGGGTCGTGATTCGAAATTGGTATCAATTGGCCTAAGAGAATATTCATAAGATCTGTAAAATAGCCCCCAAAGATTATGTCCGTTACCAATACCGTTACCCTCACTTCCGAGCTAGATTTGCCAGCCTACTTGTTTGGTATTGCTATGCTCCTCATCGTGATGCTGGTGCATGGATTTGCTTTGCTCCAAATTGCAAAGCGCTACGAAGTGAAGTCATTTTTATATTTGTCGGAGCATAAATACTCGTCAGTGGCTTTCGTGTTTTATGTCAGCGTGCTGTGCTTATTTCTGATTCATATCTTTGAGATCATTCTTTGGGGTATCGCACTTCGAGTATTTAATCTCCTGCCAAATTTAGGTGAGAGTATCTTGTTCAGTGGCAGTACCTATACAGCAATGGGTTTCATGGATGATCTTTTACCGAGTGGCTGGAAGATGCTGGCGATCATCATTGCCTTTTCGGGGATGTTTGCCTTTGCATGGACCGCATCGGTCATGATCTCCATGACCAAGAATTTCCGTCAAGCCTATACCCGTTTACATATGCAGAAACTAAAAATAGCACCTGAAGTCATTGAGCGCTTTAAGTAAGGCATGAGTCAAAGATGAGTAAGGCATGGGATGCCATCATTATTGGCGGTGGAGCAGCTGGACTCTTTTGTGCTGGTGTTGCTGGTCAATTAGGTAAGAAAGTCTTAGTGCTTGACCATGCTGACATCTTATGTGAAAAAATTCGAATTAGTGGTGGGGGGAGATGCAACTTCACCAACTTGCATAGTAGTCCAGCAAACTTTCTTTCCCTAAACCCCCATTTTGTAAAAAGTGCTCTAGCGCGTTATCCCTCAAAAGAATTTATTAAGCTAGTACAGACTTATCGCATTGCTTATCACGAGAAACATCAGGGTCAATTATTTTGCGATGATTCAGCAAAGCAAATTATCGAGATGTTGCTTGCTGAATGCGCTAAAGGTCATGTCGATATCCGCCATCCAGTCGAGGTGGAATCGATTTCTAATGAAGCAGGTAGCTGGCATGTGAAAACACATTCCGGCATTGAGAGGTCAAGATCTCTGGTAATGGCAACCGGGGGTTTACCAGTCCCTGCAATTGGCGCAACAGCATTCTCGCTTGATATTGCTAAGCAATTTGGGCTGAAGGTCATTGATCCTCGTCCCGCTTTAGTACCGCTGTCATTTACTTCCGGCGAGTTCGATAACCTCATTGAATTATCTGGCCTAAGCTTGCCTGTGCGCATTGCGGCAGGTTCCAAGGGAAATCGTTATGGTGCATGTCGCTTTAACGAGGATCTACTCTTAACGCACAAGGGTCTGTCCGGACCTGCAGTTTTACAAGCTAGTAGTTACTGGGCCGAAGGTGAAGAAATTCACGTTGATTGGTTAGGCGCAGTAGAGGCTAACGGACAATTTAGTTGTGATGAATTATTTAATCATGAAGATAATCGACTCAAATTGACAGAAAATATCTTGGCTTCAGTAATGCCATTGCGTTTAGCAAAAGCATTTGCTGAGCAAAAAAATCTCCTAGGTAAAAAATGGGCTGAAGTTTCTAAAAAGGATCGCCAGTCACTGAAAGAGCTCATTACTAATTGGTCAGTAAAGCCAGCTGGAACGTTGGGCTGGAAAAAAGCGGAGGTCATGTTGGGCGGTGTAGATACTAAAGAGCTTGATGGTCAAACCATGATGACCCGAAATCATCCGGGTTTATATTTCATTGGTGAGTGTGTCGATATTACGGGACATCTTGGGGGTCATAACTTTCAGTGGGCTTGGGCTAGCGGCTTTGCCTGTGCGCAATCTATTTAGAGAGTCCCCGAAACTTCAATACTCTGTTTAGTCTGGCTGATTTCTCATCCAATCGGCAGTGTTAAAAAAAGACCCTTCTAGCTGGGCGCCAATCTGACTATCAATTCCGCAATCCTCCATTGCGCGATACATACAGGCTAGCCATTGATTACGCTCTTTGAGGCCAATCTTGAAAGGTAAGTGTCTCGCACGCAGCATGGGGTGGCCATGTTTCGGGGAGTAGACGTCAGGGCCTCCCAGCCAACCTGACAAAAAGAGTTTGAGCTTTTCTCGGGAGCTCGATAAGTCTTGGGAATGAAGTGCCCTTAATGCTTCGAAGGGTTCTTCTAGCGCCATTAAATCGTAGAAGCGATCGACTAGTTCCTCGATCTTAGCTGCGCCACCAATCATGTCATATGGGTTTTTTCTCTCACTCATGTCCCAATTTTAATGCCAAGATAGCGGGGAATTGGCAAGAATGTGATTTCGGTATAGAGTAGAAGAATGCTTTTTTAACTGATCAGAATGTTTATTTAACTCAAGGAGGAATGCAATGGACAATAAAGATATTCAAGCATGGCAGCAAGAAAAGGCTAAGGAGTTATTTGCCTATTCCCATAAATTATTAGATGCGGCTAAAGATCTCAGTGCGCACCATCTTGAAGAGATTCAGTGGGGCATGAAAAATGCGATGGAGAGCGCCAAGTCTGCAGCCAAAAATGACCTCGCTAAGCTGAAAGAGCTTCAGGATCAGGCTACCAAGGAAGCTGCTAAACGTGCGACTGTTTATCAGAAGAAAGTGAAATCTGTTCTCAAAGACATTGGTGATGATGCGGCTGATGGAACTGAAAAGCATTTGGAAAAAGTTCGCAGCTCTTTAGTGAACTGGCTTGAGGATGTCGAAGGTAAGTTGCCGGGACATGCTGACAAGTTATCCAAAGTGGTTCATGATATGTCAACCGCTGGTCAGAAGATGTTTAAAGAGGGTCGTAAAATTGTGAATCAAGTTGCTGATGCTGCTGAGAAAAATATCGAAGAGCATTTGAGAAAATCTTCAGATACAAGCAAGAAGTCAAAGTAGATTTTTTAACTAAGTTCTCAGAGACCGCCAATGTATTGGCGGTTTTTTTTATACCCAGCCTTGTAGCCAGACTTCAGTATTCTTAAGCTCGCGCCAAGGAATGATTTGGGAATGCTGGTCAAAAACCGCCTCTAGCTCTACAAACTCAATTGCCGCTTCTGGTAACTCTGGAAGAATGACTTTGCTGACTAAAAAGTGTTTTCTCTTATGGCTTGGTTTTACCGCCGTCCATTTACTCAGTAGTAATTTTTTAGGGCTAAGGAGATTTTTATCTTTAGAGCTCATTGCATCGAAACTCATTTGTGTTGCTGACAAGTTTGCCTGAGCTAGTCGTAAAAATATTGCTGGAGTCCTGAATTTGAGCAGGGCACTTCAGGTCAAAATAACTCAGTGGACCAAGGCTTCCACAGTAGTCATATTGGCGATCCTGAAACTGCATCTGCGCTTTTTTGAGAATTAGGGGGGATTTAATTCCAGCGCTGTCTGTGCACGACCAGGTAGTGTAGGTATCTCGCCCACAAGCTGAGAGCCCTAAAGCCAATATGAAGAGGGCGATTGTTTTGTATGTCACTATTATCAAAGTACCCAGAAGTGATGGGTCCCATCCTTACCAAGTTGCTCTACTAAACCAAATTCCCAATCTAAGTAGGCTTGCATCGCTGCTGGATCAACACTGGTTCCCTCGTATGGCCGCTTGTAGCGATCCATTGGGGGTGATGCTAAATGTGTAGCCCCTTTTTCAAGCTCAAGACCAGCCTGGTTCCATGCCGCATTACCACCAGACAATACGTGTACTTCCGTCTGAGTGAGCCCCTGAATTTCTTGTGCGGCGAATACGGCTAAATCACCTGTAGTGCTGGTGAGAATATAGCGATTTGCTACGGGAAGATTCTTTAAGGCACTGGCAAATTGAGAGCGTAGTGCAAACCAGCTACCTGGAATATGGCCCTTGACATAATTTGCATGGGTACTGAGATCAATGCAAATTGTCTTGCCATCATCCTTTAACCATGATGCAGCGGTATTCGCATCTACCATCTGAATCTGAGGAGTTTGCGGCTGAGGCGCAACCCAGGATCCTTTCTCCGTCAGATCCGATGCTTTGATGTCATCAATGACATAGACATCCCAAGCCATTTGCGCAAGCCATGATGCCGGCATATTGGCTCTAACGCCGCTCGGATCGGATAGCACGATACGTGCACCACGAACAGGCGCAACCATTTCTGTTTCTTGAACTAATTGTCCGCCCGGTGTGGACCTAAATCCAGGAAGGTGGCCTGTTTCATATTCTTCAGGTGTTCTTGTGTCAAAGAAATAGGTAGTTCGCTCAGCCTGCGATTTCCATTGCTCGATATCGGCAAGCTTCACTCGCTTCACCCCAGCCTGATCTGCGACGCTGCGTGCGCGCTCAGCAGCTTTGGCAGCAGTGCTTTCGCTTACCTCTTTAAATTTACGACTTTGACCTTTATCAAGCTCTTGACCAGCCAAGGTCCAGCCAATCGTGCCATTACGTAATGCATTCACTTCATTTGGAATGCCGGCATTAATGAGTGATTGAGTGCCAATAATGCTGCGTGTTCTTCCTGCACAATTGACGATGATCTTCGTCTTAGGATTGGGTGCTAATTCTGGAAGGCGCAAAACCAGCTCTGCACCAGGGACGCTAATTCCCGTCGGGATACTCATGGTTTGATATTCATCGAAGCGACGGACATCCACCACCACTACATCTTCCTTATCATCAATTAATTTCTTCACTTCTTGTGCTGATAGGGAAGGTGTATGCCGCTTAGATTCCACAAATTCACCAAAAGATTTGCTGGGAACATTCACATCTTTAAACACTTCTCCGCCAGCAGCCTTCCATCCTGTAACGCCGCCTTCAAATACTGAAACATCTACATAGCCAAGCTTAGAAAGTCTTTCCGCTGCTAATTGGGCAAGCCCTTCACCATCATCAAGTGTCACAATCGGCACATCTTTTCTAGGAATCTTGCTGAACGCATCAACCTCAATCCGTGAGAGTGGAAGATTGGCAGCAAACAAAGGATGCTCTTGAGCATGGGGATCTTCTTCGCGAACATCTAATAGCGCGATCTCTTCTTTTTTGAGCAACTTATTACGGACAAAAGCATAGTCTTGATTTTTGATGGACATCATTCTTTTCTGTATTAATTGGGCGGTTAATTTAGGGGCTAATTCAGGAGCTAATTCTAGGAAATATTCAATACTCACGCAGCACAGAGATGCCCATGTTCAGCACTAGAGGGGGCTATAGGAGCGCGGAGGTCACCAGCTTATTTAATGTAAGTGCCTGACCATGAATGAGATATTTTTGTTTTTCATGTTCGTCTCCAATGCTTTTAATAGTTTTTCATATTTTGGAGGATTTAGGCGATATAAGAGTTATCCCTAAGACTATACCTGTAATTCCCCGCTTTTTATGGGGATATACTATTTCCGAGCTCAATACTCAAACTTTAATTAAAGATCTAGGAGACATGATGTCACAACACGATACATTGTTGGCTGCTTTTGAAACTTACAAAGCAGAGAACGAAAAGTTTATTGAAAAGGGTGTCAAGGCATCCGCTGCTCGTGCTCGCAAAGCCTTGCAAGAAATTGCTGGTGCATGCAAAGAGCGTCGCAAAGAAATTACTGCTACCAAAGAAGCCATGGAAGCTAAGAAGTAACTCTTCTTACCTTAAATTGAATTCAGCCTGGCCCCCACAAGGAGCCGGGCTTTATTTTTATACGCTGACAGAAAATAACGTGAGCTTCATGGCTTTACTGCGAATTGCCAGTAAGTTTTGATACTCAGGGCTATTGGCCCACGATTCTGAGTGCTCTAGATCTGGGAACTCTAGCTCTACAAAGGCGCTAAAGGAATCACATTTCAATTCATTCCATAAAAATGTATTGAAGGATCCACGAGAGAGGATTTTGCCCTGATAGAGGCTCACCGTATCTCCTACTTGTGACCGGTACTCCTCAAATGCCTCAAGATCATTCAGCTGAATAAGACCAATTACCTTAATAGTCATTTCATTCTCCAGAAATTTAGCAAGCTATAGTGAGATATTAGAACTTTACTATTGCATACGGGGCGCATATGAAAGTCGCATTTTTAGGTTTGGGCAATATGGGTCTTCCTATGGCCCTTAATTTAGTGAAAGCAGGTCACCAGGTTCAAGGGTTCGATCTGCTTCAGGCTCAACTAGATGCGTTTAAGGCTGGCGGCGGACTTCCTGTGCTGAGTGCATCCGATGCCGTTGCTGATGCAGATGTCATTATTAGCATGCTCCCGGCCTCACGACATGTTGAGGCTTTATACTTGGGTAATTCTGGCTTACTTGTTATAGCCAATCCCAAGGCCTTACTCATCGACTGCTCCACGATTTCTCCCAAGGTATCGCAAGCTATATCTACCCAAGCAAAAGCTAAAGGGTTTGCCATGATTGATGCACCCGTATCCGGAGGAACCGCCGGTGCTCAGGCCGGAACCTTGACCTTTATGGTCGGTGGAGATGCCGTAGATCTTGATCGAGCTCGACCATTGCTAGAGAAGATGGGTAAAAATATCTTTCATGCAGGTGCAAGCGGTAGCGGCCAAACTGTGAAGGTCTGCAACAACATGCTCTTGGGTATTCAGATGCTCGGCACGAGCGAGGCATTGCGACTAGGCATTGCCAATGGGATGGACCCTAAGGTACTCTCCGACATCATGTCTAAGAGTTCTGGGCGTAACTGGGCGTTAGAGCTCTACAACCCTTGTCCTGGAGTCATGGATGGCGTACCATCTTCAAAAGGTTATGCGGGTGGCTTTGGCGTGGATCTGATGCTAAAAGATCTAAGCTTAGCTACTGAGAATGCAAGTGATTTAGATGCGAGCGTTCCGCTTGGAGAGTTATCCCGCAAACTCTACGAAGTCCATAGTCAAGCTGGCAATGGGCAACTCGATTTTTCCAGTGTTTTTAATCTAAAACTAGATTGAGATTGGGCTCTTCAATGCAGCCCGTTTCATGCTCTACAGTTATCGATTAAAGCTGCGTTTTGGCGGGCTACTACGCTTAGCTGCAGGTCTAGCTCCGCCGCTACCGCCACTTTTACCACCGCCAGCATTGCCTGGCCTAGGCTTTCTGGATTGCTGGTGTTGCTGGCTTCTTAATTGGATTGGTTGCGCTACGGCATTTGGATCTGGCTCAAATCCAGCAATGATCTCTTGCGGCAACTTTTGCTTGATGAGTTTTTCGATATCTCGAAGCATCTGATGTTCGTCAACGCAGACTAAAGAAACTGCAACTCCATTTGAGCCAGCTCTACCAGTTCTACCGATGCGGTGAACATAATCCTCGGAGACGTTTGGCAGGTCGTAGTTCACAACGTGGGGTAGTTGATCAATGTCGATACCGCGCGCAGCAATATCAGTAGCTACTAAAACAGTGATTTTTCCATCCTTAAATTCTGCTAAAGCTTTGGTGCGAGCACTCTGACTCTTATTGCCATGGATAGCCATGGCGGTAATACTATCTTTCTCAAGCTGAGTAACCAATTTATTAGCGCCATGTTTAGTACGAGTAAACACCAGAACCTGTTGCCACTGATTTGATTTAATCAGATGGGCTAACAAAGGGTGTTTTTGGTTTCTGTCTACTGGGTGGATGAGTTGGGCAATAGCGTCGTTGGTGCTGTTGCTTCGCGCTACTTCAATTAATGCTGGTGAATTCAGCAAGCCATCAGCTAATGCTTTGATCTCGGTGGAGAAGGTCGCTGAAAATAATAAGTTCTGCCGTTGCTTTGGTAATACTGCTAGGATCTTTTTAATGTCCCGCAAAAAGCCCATATCCAACATGCGATCTGCTTCATCAAGTACCAGAATTTCAATATTGGCGAGTGAGACACAGTTCTGTGACATTAAGTCGAGCAAGCGGCCCGGTGTTGCCACCAAAATATCGAGCCCTGCAGCAATGGCTTTGATTTGAGGATTAGCGCCGACGCCACCAAAAATAACAGTCGATTTAAGACCCGTATATTTGCCATAGGTTACGACGGATTCTTGAACCTGAGCAGCTAGTTCGCGGGTAGGAGTCAAAATCAATACACGTAATTGACGCTTGCCACCAGTTTTAGCTGTACTGCTTAAGCGCTGAAGAATCGGCAGGGTAAAGCCGGCAGTTTTACCGGTACCAGTTTGAGCGGCGGCAAGTAAATCTCCACCCTTCAATACGGCGGGAATTGATTTTTCTTGAATAGGGGTGGGGCTGGTATAGCCTTCCTCGCTAATCGCGCGAAGAATAGGTTCTGACAAACCAAGATCTGTAAATAACATAGGAGCCAAATAAATATTGGCCCGTATTCAATTAAACGACTATCCCGGCCAATGGGGTGAGCTGCCACACTTGGAGTGTTTGCAGAAAGAGTCGCTATTTTAAGCTATCAGGCCGCATTCCAAAGATTTGGCGTTACAGAATTGGCATACCCCGAGACAAATAATTTTTCTGAACCTGTAGCCGGATCAAATACAGCCCGTTCGATACGGCCAATGTTGCCACCATAAACATGGATGCTAATAGAGGTTTGGTCGCTCAAGGCGTTCTCAACTACATGGATGTCATGTGTGCTGGGAGATACGGTAGCTACTTGACCAGGCTCGCAAATAAAAGACTGATCGGCTTGATAGCTGCCATCAGGCTGGCGGTAATAGTCGGCACTACGTTCTTGCCCGCGTAACTGACCAATCATTCCCCAGACGGTATGGTTATGCAACGGCGTCTTTTGCCCAGGACCCCAGACAAAGCTCACTACGGAAAAGCGATCTAATGGATCTGCATACAACAAGTATTGCTGGTAATACTGCGGATGTGGTTTACAAAACTCCTCTGACAGCCAGTCATAAGACTGGATTAAGTTTTCTAAGAGTTTTTTACCTTTGGAGAAAATGATCTCTTCACTTGGATGGGTTTCCAGTAGCGTTGCGAGACCTTTTACAAAGCTCAGTAATTTTCCTTCTTGCATACGTGTGCTCCCAAATTAAAGTCTTATTGATCGGCTGCAAACAGCCAATCAGGAAGGCCCTTAGGTTTAAGGGTGGTGGTATCAACACAAACAATATGAAGAACAGCGCTGGCAATCAGCTCGGGCTCGCTACCCGTAACAATTCGTTTAGCAGTTTGCTTGACTGCAATTTGAGTGCGACCACGATGCTCAATCAGCTGATCAATGCTTAAGAGATCATCCAAGCGTCCTGGCCTATGAAAGTTCATCGTGAGCTCTCGAACGGGCAGAAGAATGCCAAACTCATTCACCAATTTTGTTGGACTTAAACCTCGCTGCTGAAGCCATTCCGAGCGACTGCGTTCAAAGATCTCTAAATAACGTGCGTGATACACAAAGCCTGCTGCATCGGTATCGGAGTAGCAAACGCGAAAAAGAAAAGGGGGGTGATTAGTTTGAGTCATGATCATTTCAATACTATTAGATACGTAGAATCATATCGCGATGTGGGATGCCGGCTTCGTCATAAACATCGCCTTGGGCAATAAACCCAAATTGCTCATAAAACGGGATTACTGTTACTTGGGCGTGTAACTCTATTTGTTTAATACCCTGAGATTGGGAGGCTTTGAGTAAAGTCTCCAGTAGTTGTTTACCAACACCTTGCCCTCGATGCTTTGGCAATACCGCCATGCGTCCAATTCTTCCATTGCTTCCAACACTCCCAGGTAGGGTAACTAGGTGAGCCGTACCTATACATTCTGAGTCTGCATAGGCAAGCGCGTGCTGAGCATTGAGGTCGAATTCATCGAGCTCCATCTCTTCTGGAACGCCTTGTTCCTCGATAAAGACGCGCTTTCGAATGAAGTAAGCATCCAACTTGGCGTCCTTCCAAGTTTTAATCAGGATCACGACAGGGATCTGCGAATGAGTCATAAACGCTTCCAATGTAGCAAATTACACCCATTAAAGGTGTGAATATGATCTCTAAGACATAAAAGTAACTCACTTCATGGTTAGAATGGATTAGTGGCTTTGCTTGGCATTGCCCCTTAAAAAACCTTTATTTAGGAGTTATTTTGAAGAAATCTTTACTAGCTACATTAGTTGCCTCACTCGGTTTAGTTGTTGCAGGCTCAGTATTTGCTCAAGCACCAGCAAAAATGTTGCCTTTGGCAGCCGAAGCAGTTGTATTAACTGCTACTGTTGATTCAGTCGACGTAAAGAAGCGCATCGTAGTTCTAAAAGACGCTAACGGTAACTTGGCTCAAATGAATGTATCCAAGCAAATCAATGATTTGGATAAAGTGAAGAAGGGCGATCTGTTTGTGGTTGAGCACGCTCAAGCGATTGCAGTTGGTTTAGTTGCTGCGCCTAAGGATGCCAAGCCTGGCGTTTCAGGTGTCCGCGCGGTCGTCATCTCTGGCAAAGGTTCAGCTAAGCCATTTGAAGAGACTACTGATACTGTTTATGCAACCGTCAAAATTAGCACAATCGATGCAAAGACTCGTGTTGTGACATTCACATTGCCATCAGGTGAGAAGCAAAGAGTGAAGGTGGATCAAAGCGTTTTAGGTCTTGAGAAATTTAAGGCTGGTGATGACGTATTGGTTGAGTTCGTTGACGACACCGCAATTGGTTTCGTAACACCGAAGAAGTAAGCATTCAATAATGTATTCAGCATGACTTAGTGCTGATGTAGTAAAGAAAAAGGCCCGCAATGCGGGCCTTTTGCATGGCAGCTAATAACTTAAGCGTCTTTAGCAATCATGACATCAGAGGCTTTAATGACTGCCCAAGCCTGATCGCCAACCTTGAGATTGAGCTCATCGACTGCCTCATTGGTAATGGAGGCGGTAACAATATGGCCAGCACCGATATCTAATTTAACGTGAGAGGTAGTTTGACCCATTTTGAGTTCAACTACTTTTCCGCTAAGAGTATTGCGTGCGCTGAGTTTGACTTTAAGTTCCATGATTTCTCCTATTGGACGTATTGTTTGGCGTAGACGGCATCATTGTAGAGGGCTTCTTTGTACTGAGATTTGCCATAATTACGAATGATGGTCTGACCTTCATCGGATGCTACAAACTGAATGAACTTAGCGGCAATATCGCGATTTTCAGTTGCACCAACAGGTGCTACTAAAGCATCATAGGTATTGACTAAGTAAGGGTCACCTCGATACAGAATCTGCAACTCAGGAGCGATATTTTTCTCTGCCACCCAAGTGCTGCTATCTGTCATGAAATACGCCTTATCTGCATTCGCTCTTTTGAGTGATGCCGTCATAAAGTCATTAGTCACGATATACCAATTACCCTCTGGCACGACCCCCGCTTTTTTCCAAATATCCATTTCTTTTTGGTGCGTACCCGATTTATCACCTCGAGAAATAAAGTTGGCTTGGGTCTTCGCAATCTTTGTATAAGCATCTGCACCACTACTTGCAGATTGGATCTTGGCCTTATCAGCTTTAGGGCCCACTATATAAAACTCATTAGATCCAATCAGCGTTCTACCAGTTGCCCATCCTTCAGCAATTGCCTTGTTAACCCCATCTGGTGCATGCACCATGATCATGTCAACTTGCTTCGTTTTCAGCAAATTGAGGGAGGCGCCGCTTCCTGCCTTAATCCACACCAAGCGCGCACCTTCTTTTTTATCAAAGGCCTCACCAAGTTGTTGTAGTAAACCCAACTCACCAGGACTACCAGTGGCTAATTTAAAGCTCTTAGCACCTTGACCATAAGTAGCTTCTACTTTTGGCGGAGTGGATTGCGCTGTCGATGTTTGCATTCCAAGTCCTAATAGCAAAGTGGTGAGTAGGGTACTAGTGAATAGATGTGGATATTTCATATGCATTATTTCTTGGCGTTCGGGAAGAAGAGTTGTTCGCCACCAATTTGATAGCTGGCAATCACGTCTTGACCATTTTTAGAAGTAATCCAATCAATGAATTCTTGGCCCTCAGCTTTTTTCACATGTGGGAATTTAGTTGGGCTTACTAACATCACGCCATATTGATTAAATAGCTTTGGGTCACCTTGAACTAGGATTGTTAAATCGCCACGGTTCTTAAATGAAAGCCAAGTAGCGCGATCAGCCAAGATGTAGCCATTCATTGCTGAAGCAGTATTTAACGCTGGACCCATACCTGAGCCGGTTTCTTTGTACCAAGCACTTGGAGCCACAGTGACAGCAGCATCTTTCCAGTAGCGTAATTCAGCCGCATGTGTACCACTCTTGTCACCGCGGGATACGAATGGTGCCTGTGCTGTAGCGATCTTTTGAAATGCGACTTTGATGTCCTTGCCACCGCCAATTTTGGCTGGATCTGATTTGGGTCCAATCAAGACGAAGTCGTTGTACATGACTTCAGTACGTTTTGTTGCAAAACCCTCAGCAACAAACTTTTCTTCGGCAGGTTTGTCATGAACAAACACGACATCTGCATCGCCACGACGTCCAATGTCTAGGGCTTGACCGGTTCCAACAGCAACTACTTTGACATCAATCCCGCTCTTCATTTTGAAGATAGGCAAAATGAATCCAAAAAGACCAGATTGCTCTGTGGAGGTGGTTGAGGAAAGAACAATGCTTTTCTCTTGTGCGTAAGCTGAGCTGCTGATCAGCATCAGTGCAGCAATACTGCTTGCCATTAATCGATTAAGTGAGAATTTCATTTGAGTAGAGCTCCATAAGGTAGGTTCGGTTAAGATTTGTCATATTACAAAACATCAATATGCAAAAAATTACATATGAGAATTCAGATTCGGCCAACCCTAGTTTTTGGAAATAAGAATGCTAAAGATCCAGCTGTAGTGGATTTGGTGTGGTTGACTGCCTTATTAAAAGACATTGATCACGGTAAAACGCTCATGTCTGCCTGTAAAAAGATGGGGCTATCTTATAGAAATGTTTGGCAAAAACTCAACGATGTAGAGCTAGCCTTAGGATTTAAGTTGATGGATCGAGTGAGGGGGCATGGCTCTCAATTATCAGAATACGCAAGATACTTGATCCAATTTACCGAAGACTTTGATCAAAAGACTATGCGATTGGGGCAATCCAGTCTCTCGCACCTAGAAGAGGGTTTTGCTCAATTTAGAGTGAGGGCCAAAAAACAATGGCGCTTTGCTAGTAGTAGTGATCCGATCATTCAGAAAGCGGTTTTAAATATTGGTGGCTTTGAACTCATTACTGCTGGATCAGGTGAGGCTTTGGAGCGTTTACAAAATTATGAAGTTGATATTGCCGGTTACCATGTTTCAGATCCCAAAAGTTCCTTGATTATTTCCAAGCAACTGCAAAAAGAGGGGATGCAAATATTCCCCGTAATGAAGCGTGTACAAGGTCTGTTAGTGGCGAAAGGTAATCCACTCAATATTATTTCCCCTAAAGATTTACTAAGACCCAAAGTTCGTTTTATTAACCGCCAGAAAGGATCTGGTACTCGCTTGCTCTTAGACACCATTTTGGCTAAGGAAGGTATTGATGCGCAGGGCATCAGGGGCTACGAAAATGAAGAGTTCACCCACACCGCAATCGCTACAGCGATATTGGCTAAAAAAGCAGATGCCGGCATGGGTGTCAAAAGTATTGCATTAGAGAATGGGCTAGATTTCATTCAATTGAAAGACGAAATCTTCTTTCTTGCCATGAACAAGGATCTGAGCCTTAATACCGATTTCGCAAAACTGATTCGGAAAATTCGGGTTCTCTCCAGCGCCAGTCCGGGCTATAAGTCGATCGGGCTCAAGCGGCAGATTGCAGGTTGGCTTTAACTAGCGCAAGCCTAAATGAGTACGCCGATTGAAAAATGAGATAAATTATCAGTCATACCCACTTATCTTAGAGAAGCTACCTATGAAATCGCTCCTTCACCCCTTTATTCTTGCCGCTTGTTTTTTCTCCCCATTAGCCGCCTTTGCTGAATCCGGTGAGAATACTTATAAGCAAGTCTGCGCAGCCTGCCATGGCGCTGGCGTTCTCAAGGCTCCCAAATTTGGTGATAAAGCTCAGTGGGCCCCATTGATTGCCGAAGGTCAGGTCATCCTCACTGCACATGGTTATGTTGGCGTGAGAGGAATGCCTGCTAAAGGCGGCAATCCCAACCTCTCGGTGGAAGGATTCTCAGAGGCACTGGTTTATATGGTCAATAAGGCCGGTGGCAACTGGAAGACTCCTGACGCAAAAACCCTAGCAGCCATCAACAAGGAAATTGAAGCGCGTAAAGCGAGCCTGAATAAGAAGCCGTAAGCGCATGACTTTACTGCCACATCAGATTGAGATCATTGGCTACTGCGCTGCATTTTTAACTACGATTGCCTTTCTGCCTCAGGCCATTCAATCTTGGCGTACCCGAGATCTTTCTGGGATCTCGGTAGGGATGTATAGCTTATTTACTGCTGGGGTGGGTTTGTGGCTGATCTACGGTCTCATTATTGAGAAGTGGCCCTTGATTTTGGCTAATGCATTAACTTTTGCCTTGGCACTGAGCATCTTGATGCTCAAGCTCCGTAGTAAGGGGTAGTAAGGGGCAGTAATGACATTGATTCAAGTAATGTCATAATTTATTTTGATCAGAGTTATTAAAAATTAGACATTCATTACAAAGGCCATTCATGAGCACTGCATACGTTATTGATCCCCCCATCGTTCCATCGCTACCTGTAGTAGGTGATACCCGCCGTTTTGCGGTGAATCGCATCTATTGCGTTGGGCGTAACTATGCTGATCATGCCCGTGAGATGGGTCATGACCCCGATCGTGAGCCGCCATTTTTTTTTATGAAGCCGGCCAACTCAATTGTGACTGATGGTAAAGATATGCAATATCCAAACCTGTCAAATGATGTTCACCATGAGATTGAGATGGTTGTAGCGATTGGTAAGGGCGGCGTCAATATTCCTGCGGATAAAGCGTTAGAGCATGTTTATGGTTACGGAGTTGGATTGGATATGACTCGTCGTGACTTGCAAGGTGAAGCAAAAAAAATGGGTCGCCCTTGGGATACCGGCAAAGCATTTGACCAATCCGCCCCCTGTGCAGCGCTGACACCTGCCACTCAGTTTGGCCATCCTACTAAAGGCACAGTCAAACTCTTGGTCAATGGCGAAGTTCGCCAAGAGGGCGACTTAAACCAACTGATCTGGAATGTTCCTGACACCATTGCATACCTCTCTACTTTGTTCACACTTGAGCCAGGCGATTTGATTATGTCTGGTACTCCTGCAGGCGTGGGTCCTGTGAAAAAAGGTGATGTACTTGAGGGATCAGTTGAAGGTCTGAGCCCTCTGAAAATCAAGATCGTTTAGTTCTGCGATTGGTCTAACAAAAATTACTTACCAAGCCACTGAGGCGGGCGTCCTTCAAGGAAGGCATTGACTCCTTCTTTGAAGTCAACGCTGTTGTAAGTCTCGCGCATGAGTTCGGTGCAATCTGGTAAGTTGCTCTCCATCAATCGTGCCAAAGTAACTTTGCTCGCCTTTTGTGTAATTGGTGCGAGTGCCACTAATTTACTTGCCAAGGCTTCAGTGAGTTCTGTAATAGCATCAGGCGAAGTAGTTTGATAGAGATAGCCTGAGTTGAGTAACTCGGGTGCTTTAATAAGTTCTGTAGTGAGTAACATGCGCTTTACCATTGGTACGCCCAAGTGATAAGCGATCCAAGATAGATTACTAGGCGATAGACAGTTACCCAAAGTCTTTGCAACTGGAATACCAAAGCGCGCATCATCGGTCGATATTCTGAAATCACATGCAGTCGCAATGAGTAAGCCGCTACCCACTGCCAATCCTTCGATGAGTGCAATTGTCGGAATAGGCAAATGTTGGAGGGAGTGAAAAATGGTATCTACTGCAACTTCATAGGCTTCATCTTTTTGGAGGTCTACAAATTGTTCAATATCGCTGCCCGATACAAAGGCTTTATCACCAGCGCCTCTAAAAATAGCCACTCTGATTTCTGGCGTATTGGCTATGGCATCACAAATTCGTTTGAGTTCTTCATACATCGGCCAGGTCAAGGCATTACGTGCAGTGGGATTATTAAAGGTGATTCGAGCAATAGAGCCATCAAGCTGTAGGTCGATGCAGGGTGAGATGGATGTCATGATCTCATTCTAAACAAAAGACCCTTTGAGTCACTTGTTATTGGGTCTGGATCGACCTGCGATAGAATTCATTCATGTATATGTTCCTACCTTTTCTGACAGCCTTTATCGGTCTGGTCCTTGTGTGGTTTGAGAAACGTCTGGCAGGCTTGTTTGTCCTTGCTATTACCGTTGGCATTTTGATGTTCTGGTTCCGCATTCATGCGAATAACCATCTCAATCTGAATTTCTAAACAAGATGAGTAAGCATTCTTTTTCTTCCTTGGCGGGTCTTGGTAATCAGTTAGCCTTAGCTGCAATTATTGGCATGTTGTCCTATGCCTTTGTCGATCAACTCTATTTCGGTGAATTACCTTGCCCCTTGTGTCTGATGCAGCGTATGGGTTTTGTGATTATCGGCTTTGCACTAGTGCTCAATATTCGTTGTGGAGCACATTCTGCTCACTATGGCTGGGGTATCATCGGTGGCCTAGTCGGCATGATGGTGTCTTTGCGCCAAGTGCTCTTGCATGTTTTGCCAGGAGATAAAGGATTTGGAGCTACCTTTCTAGAGCTGCACTTCTACACTTGGGCTTTTGTGGCTTATCTTGGGCTTATCGCAGGACTAGCAATTCTATTGATGTTGCCTAACCGAGATGTGCGCTCGCGCTCGCTGTTTGCCAATGCATTAATCATTCTATTTATTGTTTTAGTCTTTGCTAATCTAGCATCTACTTTGTTGGAATGCGGTATTGGCCCTTGTGTTGATGATCCCGTTCAATATGATGGCTGGATTTGGTTGCGCACGCGTTTTGGTTTTTAAGTCTGTGCCTATGAAGTGTTTTCTAGCCCTGCTAGTTTTCTTGGGACTGAATCATTTCGCTTACTCCCAAACAAGCAAAGTTGATACTGCTTGGCCTAAACAGGCCATCAAAATTGTGGTGACCTTCACGCCTGGTGGGGCGCCCGATATTTTGGCGCGTGTACTGGCTGACAGTTGGCAGAAGAGTCTAGACGTTCCAGTGCTAGTAGAAAATCGTCCTGGTTATGGCGGTAATATTGGTGCTGAGCTAGTGGCGAAGAGCGAGCCAGATGGCTACACGCTTCTGATTGGCACGGTGGGCATACATACAATCAACGGTGCTCTCTATGAGAAGTTGTCTTTTCATCCGATCAATGATTTCACGCCCATTAGTTTTTTAGCCAGCACCCCCAATGTACTAGTGGTGAACAAGAAGTTAGGTGTTAACAATCTTCATGAACTGATTGAGCTCGCCAAAGCCAAACCCAATGAGCTGACTTTTGGCTCATCTGGTGTCGGCACTTCGTTGCATATGTCTGGCGAACTCTTTAAAGAAATGACGGGAGTGCAGATTCGTCACATTCCATACAAAGGTAGAGCTCAATCCTTGCCGGATCTTGTTAGTGGACGTATTTCTATGCTGTTTGACAACCTGTCTTCATCACTACCGTTGATTAAGGCGGGAGAGGTTCAGGCTTTAGCAGTAACGACTCTAAAACGCTCACCAGTAGCTCCAGAGATTCCGACCATGGCTGAGCAAGGCTTGCCTGGATTTGAGGCAACGTCTTGGTTTTCTCTTATGGCGCCAGCAAATCTACCTCCAGCCTTACAAAAGCGTTTAAATGCCTTGACTCGCCAAACCCTCAATCAGGCCGAAGTCAAAAACAAGCTTCGCGCTAGTGGTTTGGAACCGGCGCCAGGAAGTCCCCAAGAGCTCAATAAACTGATCCAATCCGAGACGAATAAATGGGCTAGGGTTATTTACAAATCAGGCGCAAAATTAGAGTAGCTGTTACACACGACAAAGTAATAAATATCTCAATAAAAGCCCAATTCCTGTCAGCCTAGATTTAGGTGAAGCGTTAAAGATAGTAGGAGGCGACCATTTAAAGGGGTCCACTATGAATACTGCTCAACTGCAATACCCATTTGGCATCTCTAAAGTGATGCTGACGCTCCTCACGGTAGCGGGATTACTTGTGCTTGCACCATTATCGGCTCAGGCGGGTAATGTCGGCTGGGCGGTTTCTGTTGGCGGGGGTTATGGAGGCGGCTATGGCGGCGGTTGGCGTCCTGTAGCATATGGGCCGGGTTATGGTGGTGGATGGGGCCCGGGCTGGAGGGGTGGTTATTACGGGCCTGCTTATGGCTACCCTTATGCTGGTGCTTACTATGCGCCACCGATTGTTTATGCAGCGCCACCAGTAGTGAGCTATGCAGCCTCTCAACAGCCGATGGTCTTAGCTTCTCAGCCTCAAGCTCCAGTTTGGTATTACTGCGAAGCGAGTGGTCAATATTTTCCATATGTACAAAGTTGTGCATCAGGTTGGCAGACTCAGCCAGCAATGCCGCCATCTGGTAGTGCGCCTACCAGACAGCAGAGACAAAACTAATTAATTAACTAATTGACTTGATTGAAAGATTGAATATGAAACGTGCTGTACTGACTTTGGCCATCATCAGCTCTTTAGCCTCTTTAGCTGCTTGCGTCTCTGCGCCAACTGGTCCAACCATCGCGATCATGCCGCGTGAAGGCAAGCCATTTGATGTGTTTCAGCAGGAAGATCAGCAGTGCCGTGATTTTGCTGCAAATGCAATTAAAGATACCAGCAATGCTTCTTTAAAAGAGGGTGCAACTAGTGCTGCAATCGGCGCAGCTATCGGCGCTGCAGCTGGTGCTGTAATTCAGGGAGGTAGCAGTCAGAACATCGGCACTGGTGCTGGCATTGGCTTGCTTGGTGGCGCAGCCATGGGTGCCATGAATGCCTCTGGTAAACAAAACCAAGCCCAGGCTCAATACAACATCGCTTATCAGCAGTGCATGTACTCTAAAGGTAATCAGGTGCCGAGTTATCCATCACAGGGAGGGGGCTCTAACTACAGACCTCCAAGCAGTGGATTTAAACCCATTCAGTAAAACAATTTACTGAGATTAAACCTCAACCGGCGGATGCGTTTTCTCAAAGCGCGCCGCCGTTTTTCTAAAGAGGTAGAGTAATAACAAGGCAGCCAATCCTAAGCTCATGCTGTTGCCAGCCCAAAAGCCGTTAGCCCCTTGTAAAAACTCTGGCGTATTGCCTAAGACATTAAAGCCCATCAAATACCCGCCACCTAAGCCCACACCCCAGAGTGAGCCCGCATAAATTAGCATAGGCCAGAAGGCAATACGATAGGCGCGCAGAATAAACGCCGCAGTAATTTGCAGGGCATCAAAGAGCTGGTAAAAAGCGATAAACAAAAAGAGTGGAATAGAGAACGCCTTCACTTCTTCCGGTGGGTCATAAAGATCTAGTAAATCCACTCTAAAAATCCAAACGATCACACCAATAAAAACACACAAAGTTGTTGTGAAGAAAACCGACGACCAGCCAATTTCTTCTGCACGTTCTTGTTTATTTGCACCAATCGATTGGGACACTAAGGTCATAGTGGCAATCGATAGTGACAAGGGCACCATGTAAATGACCGTCCCCAAATTGGCCACAATTTGATGACCTGCTAAAGCAGTAGTGCCAAGACGCGCAATAAAGAGTGACATAAAAGTGAACGAGGTCACTTCAATTAAATAGCTAAAGCCAATGGGTGCGCCCAGTTTCAGAAGAGTCCAAATGCGATGCCAGTCAGGCCAGCTAAAGCATACAAAGATTTTGAATGGCTTATAGAAGCTATCAAACAGTACAAAGCCTAGTGTGATGATGAGCCAGAACCAGCTGATGATGACTGTCGCTACTGCGCAACCGGGTCCACCCATGCCCTCAATGCCCAAGCCGCCATAAATGAATAAGAGATTGAGTGGCAGCTTTAAGCCCAAACCAATCAGTTGTACTACGGTAATCACGGTGGGTCTTGAAACCGCATTGTGAAGAGCCATGAGAACGCGCATGGTCATACTCGCTGGTAAACCAATTGCCAGAATATTCAGATACAACTTGGCCTTGCCTTCAATATCTGGTGTTACTTGAGAGATTTCTAGTAAGTGATCTGCATTGAGCAAGATCGCAGTACCCAATAAGGTAAGCCCAAGAGCGAGCCAGGTGGCTTGACGCACTTCCTCGCCAATCTCACCAAAACGCTTGGCTCCAAACAGTTGTCCAGCAATTGGGGCGAGGGCAGAGATCACGCCGGTAAGGCCAACATAGATGCTAATGAAGATAGCTGAAGCCATCGCTAGAGCAGCTAAGTCATCAGCAGAATAGCGCGCTGTCATAGCTGTATCTAAAACACCAAAGGCAATCACTGCCAGCTGACCAATCAGTAGAGGGCCAGCAAGTTTTAGTAGGGAAGGGACATCCTCGCGCAAACGCGATAATTTAAAGTGCAACACTTTTATTCTTTGCCTATGGGGGTAATTTGATAGAGGCGCAGACGCTCATCGCGATCGGATGCGCGGCGATCTTCCCAAAGTAATTCAATTTTCTTTTTATTGAGACTGGCGTATGCCTTGGCCTCTGAAGAACTGTGAGTCAACATCAGATTACAGCTGGAATCATCACGCAAAGGAAGTTTTGTGAAATAGCTAAATGAAGCTAATTGAGCTGGACCCAGATTAGTAGTGTCAATGCATCCTGGTGTATTGGCAATAATTTGAACTAAGCGATCAGAAACATAGCGATAGGTCTTAGCGTAATTAATTGTAGGTAACCACAAAGTCATTAACAGCACCCACATTAAAGTTGTGCCTGAGGCCGAGATAATCAGGCAGCGCCAGATTTCTTTCGGGGCACGAGAAGTTCTCCAGCGCACGATTGCTAACCAGACGCCGGTAATCACAAGCGCAACAATAAAACCAATGTAATTAAACTGCGCCTGAAAGCCAGGTAATAGTCTTGCCAAATTGGCAGCGGTTGATTCTGGGAAGCCGGTCACTTTTGCAAGCCAAATAATCCAAATGGCCAAAGCAATCATGGTGAAGCTAAACATCGCAAACCAGTCAATAAAGCTAATGAGGTTACGTTTCAGAATCGGCAAACTAAATGCGGCAATGATCGACAAACTCGGAATCAAAATGATGAGGTCATGTTCATTTGCCTCTAAGCGAAATAGAACATAAATCAAGCAACCAATAAACAAACTCAGCGGAATACACAGATGTGGAGCACGCCATTGCCCTGCTTCTTTTACTCGACCCCAATGTGCAAGGGAGATGATGGCTAATGGCCAAACTGGCCAGGCGTAGGCCCAGAAGTTAACGCTTAAAAAACCCAGTGATTCAATTGAAGGGGTTGCGCGCATCTCTGGCATATTGCGCCAACCTTCTTGTGCGATATGGCGCCATTCTGGTGTCAGATTACCTAAATACCAAAGCGCCGGCCAAACTGCAAAACCAATCAGACCTAGCAATGTGCTGGTTAAGGTCCAGCGAAAGCGTAACTTCGCATTGCTAGCGAGTACTGCAATGATGGTGGAGCTCACGATGATTAAGCTCAAGGTAAGGTTGCTTGAGAGAGCAACGATCGCAATACCAAGGCCAGTCCAGAGACCGCCTTGCCAAGGTTTATCTAAACCGCGCACTGTGCCGTATAAGACAATGCTGATGCCCATCAATTGCGCCATCATCGGCGTAGTCTCATGCGCACGCTGTGCAAGTCCAACGCAAGCTAAGAAAATCAATAGCGCACCATCAGCCAAAGTCATGCCGTAATTTCTACGACCAGGCTGACCACCAACTGCCAGTACCATCGGCTGAACTTCTGGACGGCGTCCTAATAGATAAGTCGCATACCAAATGGCTAGAGCAGCAGCGAAAAAGCAAATTGCTGCATAGAGGCGCGCAGCATTCGTGATGCCAAGCAATGGGCCAAACAGATCCATCAGGGTGGCGCCTAGCCAGTAGGGAAATGGTGCACCAAGAGAAACATCACGTCCCGCAAGGTGCGGAACAATCCAGTCGATTGCTTTGCCACTGTGCAAAGTCCACATGCCACCAAATCCAATGGCATCTTCGTTCTTCCAGGGATCACGCGCAAAGAGGCCGGCAAAACCATAGACCAAGGTCAACGCAAAAATAATGACGCGTGGAATAGAGGTGGTGGCGGCGGCGGTGAGTTTGACCATATAAAACTAGCAATAAAAAAGGCAGCAAACGCTGCCTTGATTATCTCGCAGGGGAGGGTGAATAGTGAATACCCAGCCCCTTTGTTAGTAAGCCTATTATTAAGCCTTCTTCTTAGCTGGCTTTTCAGCAGCTTTAGCTTCTGCAGCAGCCGCTTTTTTCTCAGCTGTTTTAGCAGCGCCATCACCAGTAGATTTAGCAACAGCCTTAGTACCGAATTTCTGACGGAATTTCTCAACACGACCGGCAGTATCCATAATCTTCTGGGTACCAGTGTAGAAAGGGTGTGACTCAGATGAAGTCTCGATCTTGGACAATGGATATTCCTTGCCATCTTCCCACTTGATTGTCTCTTTAGTAGACATAGTGGAGCGAGTCTTGAAGCTGAAGTTATTAGAAACGTCTACAAAGACGATTTCACGATATTCGGGGTGAATGCCAGGTTTCATTATTGAGTCCTATTAGCGGGCAGCCGTTTTGGCGAGGTAACAAAATACGAGACCTAAATACTTACCCAAGTTAAATGCAAATGATTAAAGCGATAAAGGCGAAATTATGCCATGAAATCAACAACAAAGCGCACTTTTACCGACTTCGAGAGCCTAAATTAGCCACCCTTACGCATTAAATCAAAGAATTCACCATTGTTTTTGGTGGATTTGAGCTTATCAACGATAAAGTTCATTGCTTCAATATCGTCCATATCAGCCAATAACTTACGCAATACCCAGATTTTCTGGAGGTTTTCTGCTTTAACCAGCAACTCTTCACGGCGGGTGCCAGACTTGTTGAGGTTAATTGATGGATAAACACGACGCTCAGCCAAACGACGCTCAAGGTGTACTTCCATATTGCCAGTACCTTTGAACTCTTCGTAGATGAGGTCATCCATACGGCTACCTGTTTCAATCAAGGCAGTGGCGATGATAGTAAGTGAACCACCTTCTTCCACGTTACGCGCGGCACCGAAGAAGCGTTTTGGACGTTGCAATGCGTTTGCATCCACACCACCAGAGAGTACTTTTCCGGATGAAGGAATGACCGTGTTGTAGGCGCGAGCCAGACGGGTAATCGAGTCAAGCAAGATGATCACGTCTTTTTTCATTTCGACTAAGCGCTTGGCTTTTTCAATCACCATCTCGGCAACTTGTACGTGACGCACAGCTGGCTCATCAAAGGTTGAGGCAACAACTTCACCACGAACCGAGCGCTGCATTTCAGTGACTTCCTCAGGACGCTCATCCACTAACAATACGATCAAGATTGCATCTGGGTTGTTTGCAGAGATCGCATGCGCGATGTGCTGCATCATCACGGTCTTACCGGACTTAGGTGAAGATACGATCAAGCCACGCTGGCCATAGCCAATCGGGGAGATCATATCGATGATGCGACCAGTTAAATTCTCTTCCGCCTTAATGTCACGCTCTAGCTGAATGACGCGATTTGGGTGCAAAGGCGTCAAGTTCTCGAACATGATGCGGTTCTTCAAGGCCTCAGGAGCCAAACCGTTGATTTTGTCTACCTTAACTAAGGCAAAGTAGCGCTCACCATCTTTAGGGGTACGAACCTCGCCTTCAACGCTGTCACCAGTGTGCAGGTTAAAGCGACGGATCTGGGCTGGGGAGATATAGATGTCATCCGGAGAAGCCATGTAAGAGGCATCTGGGGAGCGCAAGAAACCAAAGCCATCTGGCAACACTTCCAAAGTCCCGTCACCGAAAACAGATTCACCTTCCTTGGCGCGTTTCTTCAGAATGGCAAACATCAACTCTTGTTTGCGCATACGTTGTGTATTTTCAATCTCCAAGCTAGCTGCCATTTCGAGCAGGGCGGATACGTGGAGTACTTTGAGTTCAGATAATTGCATGTGGTTCTCGGGTGTAGATAAGGGTGTAAATGTGTTTTGGGGTATCTCTGTCTAGATGGACATCAGACAGAATTGAAAAGCGGAATGTTTGGGGGAGTTTGCTAGAAAAAGAGAGGCACTGAAAGTGCGTTGAACTACTAATAAAAGTAGATATTACACTAAAAACAGCTAAGAACTACTAAATACCACAGGCTCACCCAGTGAACCTGTGATCGAGGATTATTTACAGATGACTATCAATAAATGCCGTCAACTGGGATTTAGCCAAAGCGCCTACTTTTTGAGCAGCAACAGTACCGTTCTTAAAGAGGATCAATGTAGGAATGCCACGAACATTGAACTGGGCAGGAATGCCTTGGTTCTCGTCCACGTTCATCTTAGCGATTTGGATCTTGTCGCCGTATTCACCAGCCAGCTCTTCAAGGATAGGGCCGATCATCTTGCAAGGACCACACCATTCAGCCCAGAAGTCCAGGAGAACAGGTTTATCGGACTTGAGAACGTCTTCTTCGAAAGAAGCGTCAGTTACATATTTGATGCCGGCACTCATGAAAATTCCTTAATTAGTCTTACTTAGTTTTATATAGTTGCTACCTTACAGCGCTTATATTAGCAATAAGCCACACTTTCTGCCTAAATTCTCAAAAGAAGCCATAGAACTACCCTCAATGCCACGCCCATTTCCAACCCTAAACGAGCAAAAGCAGCCATACGCTTGGTCAATAGTACCCAATGCTAGTACTCTGAAGTCACTCGCCGAAGGTATTTGGAATTGTGCAGTGCAAACCAATCAACGCCCCTTAGTGGTGCTCAGTACTGCTGGGCCGCTCATGGGAGTGAGAGCAGCTTTAGAGCAGTATCGACCCAAAGTTCTACCCAGCCATATTGCCTTCCTACCCCAAGTCATGAGTTTTAACGACTGGCTAGAAGCGGCACCAGGAGCATGGAAGTTCCCAAAAAAACAAACTGATTTAGAGCGATGGTTATCTGTTTATGTCAATCTACGAAAACATAAAACTTTGCAAAGTTGGTTCAAGGCGGAGAGTGAGGCAGGGGCTTGGGGTTTAGCGCAAGCGGTAATTGATGCGTGTGATGCATTATCAGAGGCGGTTGTGCCTTTGATGCAAAACGAGATTAATGCATTAGCTCAAAACCAAACTCTCGACACGGAGCTGTGGGTAAAAAAAGTAGAAACGCTTTTAGATCAAGCGATCGCTAGAGCCTACGTTGGACTCTCTCACAAAGTTGTTGATCAAGAGTCGACTGTTTTATTGGCATTTTGGCGCTATCTCAGTAGCCCTGGTGATCCTGTCATGCGTAAACATATTGCATTGGCAGCTCACATGCAGGCAGCAGGCGCTAATCAAGCTTTAGCTAGACCTTTGATTTGGGTAGAGACCGCAGATCCCAAGCCAATTGATCAAGAAGTAATCGCCCGGTATTTACAGGAGTATTCACAATTTGCGCCTGTAGTTCATATTGGAATAGATTGGCATTCAGTAGCGCTGTGGTCCGAAGCTTTAACTGGTCAAGATGCTGAAGGGCAACTTAAACCAATAGATAGCGAACAACAGGTTCTGATTGATCGCAATATTCAAGCAAGCTTTCATGATGGATGGAAGTTGCTAGCAGCAAGACGCTTTGAGGAGCTAGCTTGGGCAGCGGCGAAGTCAATCGAAACCCACTTAATTGCTGGCAAAACAAACATCGCCTTAGTTGCACAAGATCGTTTGGCTGCAAGAAGGGCGCGTGCATTACTGTCGCGCTTTGGCCCTAGCCTTCGCATTCGTGATGAAACCGGTTGGAAGCTGTCAACTACTCGCGCCGCTGCATCGCTCAATAGTTGGTTGGAGCTGATTCGATCCCCCAAGGAAGGGCCGAGCGCAAGTGCCTTGCTGGAGTTTTTGCAAAATCCATTTTTTGATATTGCTCATGTACTGAAAAGGCCGCCAGAGGCTTGCGTCAGCCTGATTGCACAACTCGAAGATATCTTGATTGCAAGCCAAGCGAAGTCGGGTTGGGAAACCTTCCTAATGGCTATTGAGCGAGCTAACGTTTATTCATCATCGCGCGGTAGCGTACCCTATGAATCACTCTTACAGTTATTAGCTTTGTTGCAGCAGGGTCATGCGCAGTGGCAGGAGTTGAAGCTGGACTGTGAGAATGCTTATGGACTACTGCAAGTCAACTTGCTAGAGCTGGGTATGACGCAGCAATTTGAAACAGATTCTGCTGGAAAGCAATTGCTTGAAGTGCTGAAGAGTTTTGATCTCGGCGCTGGAGCTTACCGACAAGTCAATATGCGTTTGCCAGAATGGCTTAGTCTGCTCAAGACAGTCATTGAAGAGGCCTCTTATCAAGAGGCGGGACAACAAGCAGAAGCAACGCTGAGTATTTTGCCTTTGAGCTCAACACGTTTACGTGAGTTTGATGCCGTTGTCTTGGTGGGTTGCGACGAGCAACAGTTACCAGCGTTTTCTGAGCCGCCATTATTCTTCTCGGACACACTCAATCGTTTATTAAAAGCTTCGACTATTACAGCGCAATATATTCAGCAAGCTAGGGACTTATCGCAACTGCTGATCTCATGCCCTCAGGTGGATATGCTTTGGCAAAGTAAAAGCAAGAGCGGTGAACCCCTCAGGCCATCAGCTTGGATTAGTCGCTTGCGCACCCAACTTCCAGATTGGCCAATATTAGAAGTAAAGCCTGATACGCATTCAGATTACTCAGATCCATTGCAGGAGGCAGTCACAACGGTTAACCCAGATATTGCTTTACCGATCAGCATGTCTCCTAGTGCATATAAGGCCTTAAGAGATTGCCCTTATCGATACT
Source organism: Polynucleobacter duraquae (assembly GCF_000973625.1). Taxonomy (NCBI): domain Bacteria; kingdom Pseudomonadati; phylum Pseudomonadota; class Betaproteobacteria; order Burkholderiales; family Burkholderiaceae; genus Polynucleobacter; species Polynucleobacter duraquae. The sequence continues at coordinate 1,203,192 of NZ_CP007501.1, read as the reverse complement.
ATGTCCGCAGTATCTTGGGGTTACGTAAGGCAAAAGAATTTGAAGAAGGTTTTGATGCTTCATTAGCGGGGCAGGTTCTCCACGCCTTGCTAAAGAACTTCTTTCAAGCTTTAAAAACAGAAGAGCAAAAACCCCATTCGAGTATTACTGGGAATGAAGATGCTCGTCGTGAGTGGATGCAAGAACATCTGATAAAGCATTCTGAGAAAGAGTTCGAGCGTTTAATTAAGGGTGATGCCAGAGTCATGGGAACTTTGCGTGATTGGCAAAAGCAGATTCCCAGCTTTGTAGATTGGCAACTCAAACGTGAGTCGGAGGGTTGGCAATATCACGACGCTGAGTTGGCAGTTGGCTTCATGGTGATACTGACTGACTCTAATGGTATACAAAGAGAGATTGAGATTGCTGGGCGCGCTGACCGCTTTGACGTGAATGCTAATAATTTCGCTGCGGCTGTCATTGATTATAAGAACCAAGGTATCACCAAAATCAAGAAGCGCGCAGAGCGTCTTTTGGATGATCCGCAATTGCTCATCTATGCCCGCGCTGTGAATGAGAATGCTATTGCTGCGCATCTTCCTGGACGCACTGTTGAGCAGGCCGAATGGGTTTCATTAAAAGCAGACCTTAAGAAATCCGATGACAGGATTGTTAGGTCGCATTCAGTTGAAAATATGTCGGAGATGATGGAGCGGTTTTCAGGCCAGCTTAATGAAGATCTAGAAGTCTTATGGGCACGCAAGCCCATGAAAGCTTTTGCTCCTGATAGCGTTTGTCAGTATTGCGAAGCTAGGGGCATTTGCAGAAAGGGGATGTGGTGAGCGATAAATTTGATTACCCCGTAGCTTGCAACCCGAATAATTCAGTGATTGTGTCTGCCTGTGCTGGAAGCGGGAAGACCTGGCTCTTAGTTGCTCGCTTAGTGCGCTTGTTGCTTGCGGGCGCTAAGCCTCAAGAGATCCTGGCGCTGACCTTTACTCGTAAAGCCGCTCAAGAAATGCGCGACCGCCTATACGGATTGTTAGAACAGTTTTCTCAAATGGATGACAAGCAACTCATTCATGAGCTCAAGATCAGGGGTTTGGAAGATACAGAGGCTAAGAACTTGCTATCGCAAGCAAGGGGGCTTTATCTCAAGGTCTTGATGAGTCCCCAATCAATTGTGATTGATACCTTTCATGGATGGTTCGGCAGACTGCTTGGAGCGGCACCAATCTCAGCAGAGGTGCAGCCAGGATTTAATCTTCGTGAAGATGCTAAGCGCTTACAAGAAGAGTGCATGCAAGATTGGTGGGGAGATTTGCCTGCTGATCTTAAAAAACACTATGACGTATTACTTAAAGAGTTTGGTGCTTTTGAAACCGAAAAGTTTTTGATGGGTAGCTACAGCCTCTTTAAGCAAAGAGGTGCTTGGACGTTTTTCTTGGCCTCATGCAGGGCTAGGGGTGCTTCCCCAGTTGACGCTTTGGCGCAATGCCTACCGCATTTATCTTTACCAAACCCCCTAGAAGAATTTTGGCAACGGCCTGGCACCAAAGAAGATTTACAGGTGATGCTCGATTGCTTCACCAATGGCACCGCTACTCAAAAGAAAAGGGTGCCATTGATTCAGAAGGCGATTGAACTTCATGCTACAGGACAATCGATCATGGAGATTGCAGATGCATGGCAAAGCTGTTTTTTCACTCAGAAGCGCGCTCCATCAGGCGATATAGCCAATATGTCTGCCCCTATGCGTGATTACCTTGCTACAACTGGTGGCGATCCGATGCAGATTACCTCCATTCGAAATGCTTGGGTAGATGCATATGAAGTATGGTTTGCCTGGCAAAACGATCAAGATGCTTATGCGATTAACGCTGCTTGGTTTGCGATGAGTGAAGTCATGTTGGGGCACATGCAAAAGACGAAAGAGTCGATGCGTGTGCGTGACTTTGATGACTTAGAGATTGGTGTAAGCCAGCTAATGGCTGATCCAGCTAACGCGGCCTATCTGCAAGCCAGGCTAGATGCAAAGTACAGCCACATTCTGATTGATGAGTTTCAGGATACTAATCCACTGCAATGGCAGATCCTGCGATCCTGGTTAGAGGGTTATGGACAAGACGGCTCTCGTCCCAGCGTATTTATTGTTGGTGATCCCAAGCAGTCGATCTATCGCTTCCGCCGTGCCGATCCCAGATTATTTGATAGCGCCAGAGATTTTTTAACTGCCAACTTGCAAGCTAAATCACTCCAAAAAAACACCACTCGCAGAAATGCACATGCAATTAACGATGCAGTTAACAGCATCTTTTTAACGGATGCCGTTCCACCAAGCTATGTGTTTGCCAAGCAAGATACTGACTGGAAGGCGCCAACAGAAGGAATTGCTGAGCATCAGTTTGCCGCTAAGGGTGAGGCGATGCTATTGCCACTGATTGAGCGTACAGCACAAGATCAAGTAGGGCGAACTGGTAGTGCGCTAGATAATCCTATTGAAGATGCAGGGCTCACTGTGGGCGTGCAGCAGCGCTACTGGGAAGGTCAGCAAGTTAGTCGCTTGATTCATCATGTTTTGGCAACACGCCAAGTGATTGATAAAAAAGATGGCAAAGACTATTGGCGCCCAGCAAGAGCAAGTGACTTTATCTTGCTCGTCAAACGTCGTGCCTTTTTACCGCAATTTGAGCGAGCACTGCGCGAAGCAGGCTTGGCTTACGATAGTTCTCGCTTAGGCGGCCTCCTCAATACTCTAGAGATTGATGACTTAATTGCTTTACTGACTGTTTTAGTATCCCCAAGACACGACTTGCCATTGGCGCAAGTATTGCGCAGTCCTATCTTTGGTTTTACTGATCAGCAAATGCAAAAGCTCAGTAGTCATGTCGGGGATAGTCAAAGTGACAGCCAAGGCCAAACTCAATCTTCTTGGTGGGATGCTTTACAAAGTAGTTCTCAGGCAGAACTTCAGAAGGCGGCGCGCTATTTAGAGCGCTGGAGAGGACTAGGAGAAGTATTACCTGTACATGACCTGCTGGATCTGATCTACCAAGAGAGTAATTTACGAGTTAGTTATGCCGTGGCTTCGCAAAATCTAGCGCGTGCACAGGTACTAGCTAATTTAGATGCTTTCTTGGAGCTCGCCTTAAATCAGGATGGCGGTCGTTACCCAAGTTTGAGTCGTTTTATCGAAGAGATTAATGCCATGCGTCGGGGTGACGATGATGAGACTCCGGATGAAGGCGATGTGGAAGTAGAGACTGAAGATGACATTGGTGAAGTGGATCTCGATAGCGAAATGTCCGAGGAGGATCAACACAAGCGTGTGCGCCTCATGACCATCCATGGTGCCAAGGGCTTGGAGGCGCCTTTTATCATCATGCTCGATGCGAATCATACTGAGTGGAAAGCACCTAATCGTGGCGTACTACTCGATTGGTCTCCAGATGAGACTAGTCCAAGTCATCTATCTCTGTATACCGCAAAGTCTTTGACTGAGAAGCGCGCAGCGATCTATCAAAAGGAAAATGAAGTGAGTGAGAATGAAAATTGGAACGTTCTGTACGTTGCAATGACTCGCGCACAGCAAGGCTTATGGATTAGTGGTGTGCAATCTCACATTGGAGATGGTATTAGCCAAAAATCTTGGTACGGCAGAGCGCTTGCGGCGGGTATGGAGATCTTGGATGCTACCCAGTTAGGTGAAGTACCAGCCCAAGAGCAAGAGAAAGTAATTCCTAGCGATCGTGAATCATTTCAGATAAATCACTTCCAATTGTCATGGGATGCAGCCAAGCAATCTCACGAAGAAACTATTGCCAACATTGAGAGCGGTGCGCTAGCCATTGCCACAAATGCAAAAGAGCAAGTGCAACTAGAAGCGCAGCCCGATCCAGAAATTCTGGAAGAGGGAACGCATTTCCATAAACTACTGGAGTTCTTGACTACACACTCCGGCAGTCAAGCAACAGTGCAAATGCCAAGCGAGCAAGAGCTCATGCATTGGCTCAGCATCGATCAAGAGCGTGCCAAAAAACTCATGGAGCGTGTCCGGCTTGTCATGGATGCACCCATACTCAAACCCTACCTTACGGACAATCAGTGGGTACAGGCCTGGAATGAGATTGATGTTGTTAGTCTAGATGGCAAAAGCTTTCGCTTAGATCGCTTAGTGGAGTTTGAGGATCACTTGGCCATCCTCGACTACAAGCTCACAATCCCCGAGACGGGTAGTGAGGCGTATAACAAGTACCGGGCACAACTCAATAACTACAAACAAGAGCTGGCCAGAATACGCCCAGATAAGCCGGCTAAGGCCTATTTAATCTCTGCTAAGGGCGAAATTTCTGAAGTAGATTAAGCTCTTACCCTCTTGAAATCCACCCTAAAGACCCTATATAAGTAGGGAATAGCAAAAATCCCCAAACTAGGGATAATGAAATTTACACAAAACATCCTACAAGGAGTCTTGATGAACATTCGTAAGGTAATCCATTTATTTGTTGGCGTGTTCGCAGCTGCGGTACTGTTAACTAGCAACGCCGCATTTGCCGAGGCCACTTTGCCAGAGGTATATAAAGCGGTGCAATCTGGGCAGATGGCTAAAGCCGATGCCATGATGAAAGAGGTTCTGCAAAATCATCCGAATAGTGCAAAGGCACACTACGTGGCATCTGAGCTTTATCTCAAAGAAGGTAAGGTAGAGGTAGCGCGCAATCATTTCATTAAAGCGCAAAACTTGGCTCCTGGTTTGCCATTTGCTCAGCCTGAGTCTGTGCAAAAACTGCAAGTGCAACTCGCCAGTAGCGCAGGTAGTTCTGTTGCTAGTTCAGCCCCATCTTCCATTTTTAGCAATCCACTTTTTTGGGGTTTGATTGCCATCTTGGTAGTAGGCGTCGTTATTGTGATGAAGCGTCGTAAAGCGCAAGCAGTACAGGTCTATAACGCCCCAAGCGCTGGTTACCCTGGAACTCCGGGCGGCCCTGCTGGCTATCCTGGTGGTCCCGGTGGCCCTGGCGGTCCTGGATACCCTGGAGCACCAGCAGCAGGTGGTATGGGTAGCGGCTTGATGGGTAGTCTTGCCACTGGTGCCGCACTAGGTGCTGGTATGTATGCTGGTCAGGCCTTAGCCAGCAACCTCATGGGTGGTCACGATAACGGACATTCCAATGCTGGTTCTAACCCCAATATGAACCAAGTGGGTGGCCCGGCATCTTTAGATCCAAACTTTGGTGTGCGTGATGCCAGCTCTTGGGATGATGGTGGCTCAAGCTCATGGGATGACAATAGCGGTGGTGATTTTATGAGTGATGTTTAATTCTCACTTTGCCCACAAAACAAAAGCTACCGACATGGTAGCTTTTGTTTTTATGAAGATAAATTAATGTATTGCTTTATCAACTGATTAGGTGATTACTTAATCATCCCAGCATTCTTTGCATCTTCCATTGCCTGAGGGATTTTCTCTTTCATAAACGCAGGCATTTTTGAGAGTGGGACATCTACAATTACGAATCCTGAGTCTTCTAGTTTCTTCTTCGTTTCTGGATCGGCATTGAGCTGTGCAAAATAATCAGACATTTTTTGCTGCAAGACTAGTGGCGTAGCCTTGGGTACTGCAACACCGCGGTAAGCGCCATCCACCCAGTTCAAGCCCAATTCTTTAAACGTGGGCACATCTGGTAGGGCGGGATTCCGTTTTTCAGTAGCAATTGCGAGTGTACGCACCTTAGATTTTTGCTGAATCGCTAGGGGGAGATAACCCATGGCGCCATCTACGTGCATCCCAATTAAGGCGGTAATTAAATCTCCAGTACCTTTAAACGGAACGTAATTAATTTTTACGCCTGCCAATTTATTTAGACGCTCTACTGCCATGTGATTTGCAGAGTATTGTGCAGAGCCAGCAAGATTGATCTTGCCAGGTTCTTTTTTAGCAGCAGCAATAAACTCTTGATAGGTTTTGTAGGGGCTATCAGCAGAGACCATGAGGGCGTCTGGAGTGAAGTGGTAGTAGTAAATTGCGCTGATGTCCTCAGTCTTGTACTGAATGCCTTCTTGTAATGGCTGTAAGATCGTATGGGGAATATTGACGCCAACTACGGTAGTGCCATCAGCGGGATAGGTATTGAGAGCACTCCATACAAGTGCGCCACCGGCACCTGCGCGATTCATGACCACCATTGGTTGCTTGAACTTTTTAGCAGAAATATCCGCTTGATATCGTGCCACCAAGTCCGACTCTCCAGCGGGTGGGAAGGGGATGATGTATTGGATAGTTTTATCAGGAAATGGCTGTGCACTGACCACTGAGATAAAGCCTAAAGAGAGCACAGCAAACTTCATTAGTGAAAATACGTTCATTTTGATATCTCCTTAATTACTGCATTAGTAACATCACTCATCATTGCAGATCCTCCTAAATCCCGGGTATGTAATTGAGGATTGGCAGTGACAACTTCAATTGCTTGCATGAGTTTTTTGCCAAGCTCCTCTTCTCCCAAGAAGTCGAGCATCATGACTGCGGACCAAAATGTACCAATGGGATTTGCCAAGCCCTGACCCATAATGTCAAATGCTGAACCATGAATCGGTTCAAACATTGATGGATACCGCCTTTCGGGATCCAGATTGGCGGTAGGGGCAATGCCCAAGCTGCCAGCAAGAGCTGCCGCCAAGTCACTCAAAACATCCGCATGCAAATTAGTGGCCACAATCGTATCTAGTGATTCAGGACGATTGACCATGCGGGCGGTAGCAGCATCGACCAGTTCTTTATCCCAGGTGACATCCGGAAAATCTTTGGCTACCAGCTGAGCGATTTCATCCCACATCACCATGCCGTGTCGCTGGGCATTGGACTTGGTAATGACGGTGAGGTGTTTACGGGGTCGAGACTGCGCGAGCTTAAAGGCAAAGCGCTGTACACGCTCTACGCCAACGCGCGTCATGATGCTCATATCGGACGCCACTTCAATCGGGTGACCTTGGTGGGCTCTGCCACCCACCCCGGAATACTCGCCTTCAGAGTTCTCCCGCACAATCACCCAGTCCAGTTGTTCCGGCTTGCAATTGCGCAAGGGAGTTTGAATGCCAGGAAGAATGCGAGTGGGGCGCACATTGGCATATTGATCAAAGCCTTGGCAAATCTTGAGACGCAAACCCCACAGCGTAATGTGATCCGGAATATCAGGGTCACCAGCCGAACCAAATAAGATGGCATCTTTAGAGCGCAGGGGTTCTAGACCGTCATTAGGCATCATGATGCCGTGCTTGCGGTAGTAGTCGCCACCCCAATCAAAGCGCTCAAAGGCAAAGGCCACCTGAGGATGTTTTTTACTTAAAGCATTTAATACTTTCTCGCATTCAGGGATAACTTCTTTGCCAATGCCATCACCCGGAATCGAGGCTATTTTGTAAGTCTTCATTCATCTCCTACTACTTTTTTATTAGTGCATGCGCTTGAACATGCATCTTCATCATCATTATGTGGGGCTTCCCCCGCTAAAGAACTTGGGGTTTATGACTAGAAAAAAGGGGGGATCAGCAGCAAAACAACAAAAACAGAGTCATTTTTAAGGTTTTTACATATACTGTATGGATATACAGTATATTAATAAATATGACGACTCAGCTGATCTCCCCAAAATCGACCTTAAGCCAGGCTCCACAAGCCCTAAGGACCCATTCTGCATATGAGTTCAAGCTATTAAGTCACCGTATTTCAGCCGGATTTCCGAGTCCAGCGGCCGATTATGCCGAGGAAGGCCTAGATCTCAACAGCTATTTAGTCCAAAACAAGCCAGCCACCTTCATGTTTACCGTCAAAGGAGACTCGATGATGGGCGCGGGCATTTGTGATGGCGACAAGGTGGTGGTGGATAAAGCGCTGAAGCCAAAACATAAAGACATTGTCGTTGCGGTAGTGGACGATGAGTACACCATCAAACGCCTTTACCAATTGCGTGGCAAAACCGAGTTACAGCCAGAGAACCCCAATTACGAGCCCATTACCTTTAATGAGAACAGCGAACTCCAAATCTGGGGTGTGGTCGTTGGGGTAGTGCGCAAGTACAGCCACGCTAGCAGCAGAAACGGCAGATCCGCATGAACCAAGCCGGCCAAACCAATCAACTCTTCGCACTGGTCGATGTAAACAATTTCTATGTGTCTTGCGAGCGTGTCTTTGCTCCCAAACTAGAAGATGTGCCAATGGTGGTTCTATCGAATAACGATGGTTGCGCCGTAGCGCGTAGTGCTGAAGTCAAAGCGCTGGGTGTGAAGATGGGGACGCCTTGGTTTCAGATGAAAGATCTGGCTCAGCAACATGGCATCCAAGCCTATTCATCAAACTACACCTTGTATGGCGATATGAGTGGCAGGGTAGTAGAGGTCTTAAGAAAGTTCACACCCAATTTAGAGATCTACAGCATTGACGAGAGCTTTCTGCAAATCGAGACAGTACTCAAGCAATATGCTGATCCCACTAGCTTGGGTCAAATCATCAAGCAAGATGTTAAAGACACCACAGGCTTGCCCGTATGCGTTGGTATCGGGGCTAGTAAGACGCTCGCTAAGTTGGCCAATCACTTGGCTAAAAAGAATCCTCAGTTTGCTGGTGTGTGTGACATCAGTTCTATGCCCAAAGCAATGCTCTATCAGTGGATGGCCGAGACAGCAGTAGGTGAGGTGTGGGGTATTGGTGGGAAGACTGCCAAGAAACTCAAAGAGCTCAAGATCAATAGCGTATTTGATTTAGTGCAAATATCGCCACAAGCTATGCGTCAACAGTTTGGCGTTGTGATCGAGCGTATTTGCTATGAGTTGCGCGGCGTATCTTGCCTGCAATTAGAAGAAGTGGCGCCAGCTAAACAACAAATTATTTCCTCAAGAAGTTTTGGTAAGCCAGTGGCTTCAATGGAAGGTTTGTCTGAGTCTGTTGCCACTCATGCCGCAAGAGGTGCTGAGAAACTCAGAAGCCAGAAGTCAGTTACGGGCGCGCTCACGATCTTTGTACAAACTAATCCGCACAAACCATTTGAGCCGCAGCATCATCAAAGCATCACAGTGGTACTGAGTGATCCTAGCGATAACACCTTAACTCTCACAAGCGCTGCATTAAAAGGCTTGAGGCAAATCTACAAGACAGGCTTTAAGTATAAGAAAGCAGGAGTCATTCTGAATCTCTTGGCCGACAAACCCACGATGCAGCAATCCCTATTTGATGACATGGAAGTCAAAGGCAAGTCCGCCGGTCTTATGAAAGCCATGGATTCGATCAATAGTCGTTTTGGTAATGCAGCCATCAAAACCGCTGCATCCGGAACCAAGCAAGACTGGAAGATGCGATCAGGTAACAAATCACCGAACTACACCACGCAGTGGGATGAGTTGCCGGTAGTGCGCTAAAGAACCACGTAAAGAAAAAGTAAAAAAATGATGAAAAAAATGAATAAAAAACAACAAATAACGAAGCAAATTTTACTGGCTCATTTTGTGAGCTAGTAAGTCAATATTCTGAATACATAGAAACAAAACGGCAGTAAATAGTAGTAACAAAATCTCATTAACTTAGACACGCACCAGGAGAAATCAAATGGAACTATTAAATAACTTTAACGGCATCTCACTTGCAGTGATTATGGTTTTGTCTTACTGCGCAGTCTTAAAAAATACCAAGCGCAATGAGCAAAAAAAGTCACGTATGTTTAGCCGTCACTATCAGTAAGAATAATCAGTAAAAGTAGCAAGAATCAGCAGTAGGCCAATAAGCGGGAATAAGGAAATCACGGATTCCTTATTCCCTGCCAAAGGCAAGGCAAAGCAAAGAGATCAATATTTCAGCATAATGACGCAAGAAACTAGGTATTTATATGTAATAGAAATGCCTTAAATATCGTTAAAATGACGCTATGACTGAAGACAAACAAACCTTTTTAGATAAGAAATTACGCCCTTTACCGCGCTGGATATTCATGTCCCGTTGGTTGCAAGCGCCACTCTATATTGGCTTAATCGTAGCCCAAGGCGTTTATGTTTGGCAGTTCTGGTTAGAGTTGGCACATCTCATCAGCATGATGTCAGAGAAAAACATGACAGAAACCGCACTCATGCTCATTGTGTTGGGTTTGATTGATGTGGTGATGATCTCTAATTTGCTGGTGATGGTCATCGTCGGCGGTTGGGAAACCTTTGTTTCTCGTTTAGAGCTGGAGAATCATCCAGATCAACCTGAGTGGCTATCGCATGTCAATGCAGGCGTACTTAAGGTGAAGCTGGCAACGGCAATTATTGGTATCTCATCGATTCATTTGCTCAAGACCTTTATTAATGCATCTTCGCATGATGAAAAAACTTTGCTGTGGCAAACCGTCATTCACATGACTTTTGTATTTTCAGCTCTCGCGATTGCCTATACAGAAAAGCTCGTAGCCTCAGCGCATCAGAAGCACTAAATTAATTAGAGCTTAATAGAGCTTAAAAAACTTAAGCCTGTAAGGCCTTACGAAGGTACTCAGAGACATTGTCTTGACGCAGCATCCATTGCTTGTAATCGGATGGCACTTGACTGATTAATTCACCTTTGTGTTTACCAAAAGGCATGATCGTCGGAATGCGTGCTTTTTCTGACATTTCCCATAAGGCATCCAAAGAGCTCGGGTGCAAGCGATCAATAATGTGCCCTAATATCTTAGAGCAGATCCAGACATCAGCTAACGCGCTGTGTGCATCACGCAGTTGCTCTCTAGCAGTCGAACGTTCAAAGTGATAGAGCAGGGCACTTTGGGTGTGACTATCTAGATCCGGCCAAAGACTGCGAGCAAGCGCCAGAGTGCAAATGCGTTTGACATCCGGTTTACCAATGGCCTCCCAATCAAAATCAACGCTATGACCGATGATGTATTGAATACCAGTAGGTAATTTGAACGAGCTGCTAGATGGGCAGTCTACTAGCTCTTCATCCATGATGTGGTGGGTTGCTAGTGCACCTAGGCTAATCGGTTTGCCTGGGTTGTAACGTTGTACCCAGGGATTACCAACAGATAATGGATTAATAGAGGTGACATCTAATGAGGCCGCTTCAATAATGACGGCATCCGTCTTATCAGTAGCTTCAACATCAAAAATAATGGCTTGGGTCATAAAAATCTTAAAAAGAGAATGGCAAAAAGCCAAAGCGCCTATTTATTGGCTGGAGTATCTGAGTTTTTAGTGTTATCTGGGGATAAACCCTTGTTTTTATCGTGTTCAGCCAGTTTTTGCATTATGTTCTGAGCCATTGGGGATAAATCTTGAGAAGACTCAGCAGGTTTGGTTTTCTTTTTCTTGATTAAACTTTGCAGTAGCGTTTGGAAAAACATTGATAATCCCCGAATGGCTGTCTTAGTAGAGTCATAGTGGCTCCAAAATTGAATATACAGGAATTAAAGGCGGCAAGATAGTCGCCTTAATCAAGCAAAAGCTGGGAGAGCGTGTTGGGCAAGAATATCCAAAGTCTATTTAGAGGGATGCGCATCTCGGACTTCATCTTTATCATCGCCTTGTGCGCCAACGTGTTTCTGGTGTCCTATCTCGGCTATGGCAATTATCAAAACGGTAACAAGGTTGCAGCATCTCAAGATAATGGCGAAGCGATGATCGCATGGTTTGGAGAGTTATCTAGTAAGTTCGAAGCTAATGAACCGATTCAGCCTGAAGCATGTAAACCCATCGATGAAGATAGTAAATTTATTAAAGGCTCCAAAATAAATCAATGGAAAAATTGCGTTGAAGCCCTTTTTGCAGCCAAAGGTCCTTTTGAGAGCTATACCAATCTCTTAAAACCAGATGGCCCAGCATATGCTATGAAATGTAATAAAAAAGATCTGCTAACTAGCGGGGCCTTTATTTTTGAAAAAATGACTATCAATCCCGCGGGACCTCCCGGGATATCCCCGCTAGAGCCTGGTGAAAAACTGATCAGTGGCTTAAATATTCGCTTAAGTCTTTGCGATACCGGTTATTACCTAGTCAAAATTGGAGAATTTAAATTATGAATCTCCAGTCAACTTCTCTTGGTAGCTTGAACTTGCAGATCCGCAAGCGAATATTTGATCTATTTTTCAATCATCAGATTAAACATAATTATTGCAATCAGTTTGAGCGCTTCATCACTTATATGATTGTGCTCAATATGGCTGGGTTAGTCCTTGAGCATATCCCAGTCATTTATGAAACGCGGGAACAGCTATTTCATATCTTTGATGTGGTCTCACTCGGTATCTTTACGATTGAGTATCTACTGCGGCTTTATGTAGCACCGGAAGACCCTGCATTTAGCTCTGCCAAGTATCCGCGCCTTGCTTACTTCAAGAGCCCTTTTGCCATTATTGACTTATTAGCAATCTTGCCATTTTATTTAGGCGCTTTCTTAGATGCTGACTTGCGTGCTTTAAGAGCTCTGCGTTTATTGCGCTTATTAAAACTATTTCGCGCTTTAGCGCCAGCAGTTAACGAATTTTTAGAAAAAAACAAAGACAAATCATTTCGTTACAAAATTTATGCTTTAGTAAATGAAACACCAACAAGCGGTAATCTGCATCAGATCTTTGATATGTTTATTGTGACTTGGGTGATTGTGTCAGTGCTCGCTGTCATCTTTGAATCTGTTCAAAGTATTTATTACCACCTGCATTCTGAGTTTATTATTCTCGATACCATTGCGGTATTGATCTTCTCTACAGAATATTTCATGCGGATCTATAGTGCTCCTGAGGATCCGAGGTTCCAAGGATGGTTAAAGGGGCGTCTGCGCTGCGCAAGCACGCCGACAGGCATCATTGATCTCTTGGCGATTCTGCCATTTTATTTAGAGCATTTCCTCCATCACCTCTTCGATTTGCGCTTCTTGCGAGTCTTCAGATTGATGCGTTTACTGAAATTAGCGCGTTATTCTGGCGCCACTCAATCGTTATTTACTGTGATTAAGCGCGAGTGGCCTGTCATGAAGGCGGCGGTTTTCATTTTGCTCTTACTTGTTATGCTTGCTGCCTGCTTGGGCTATGTCTTTGAGCATGAAGCTCAGCCCGATAAGTTTGAAAATATTCCGCAAGCGATTTATTGGTCTGTGATTACTTTAGCCAGCGTGGGTTATGGCGATATCTCACCTATTACCCCAGCAGGTAGAGCGGTGACGATTGTGATAGCGCTCTTGGGGATTGGTATTTTTGCGATTCCGGCGGCGATTTTGTCATCAGCCTTAAGTGACCAGTTACGCATTGAGCGTGAAAGTATGATGAATGAGCTCTATCACATGCTAGAGGATGGTGTGATTTCACCTGATGAGCAAGAGCTCATTGAGGCTGAAGCTAAGCGTCTGCACTTAACTCAAGGGGAACTCAAGCGCTTACTTGAAAAAGCCAAAGTTGAAATGGGCTTAGAGCATGCTCCCGATGAGGATGCGAAAGACCCTAAGGGTAAGGGCGTTTCAGGAGAAATGAGCCTAGAGTTTTTATCTAAACATCCTGAACTTGCCGCAGAGCAACTGAAGATCACGATCTCAAAACTACAGCAAATTGTCAGTGTGTCGGATCGCCAAGAACTCAGTAAATTTGCTGAGAATCCAGACAATGTCACAACCTTGCAAGGCAATATGCTGAAGCTGCTCTTAGAGCATGGTGGAGAAAAGGCGAAGAATAAAGGCTAGGTCTTCTATTGGCCATTCAGGCTGGGTGAGTGGGGGATTGAAAATCCTTGTGTCGGTGGTTCGATTCCGCCCCGGGCCACCAAGAAATACCAAAACCACCTTCGGGTGGTTTTGGTATTTGGGCTAGCGGATAGGGTGCCATGACCAAAGATTTTTAACCCTAGTTGCTTGCTCCAATTGATATATGTACAATGTACATATGACTTCACTGCGATTTGAATGGGAGCCCAGAAAAGCTTCAGCCAATCTGAAAAAACACGGCATTTCATTTGAAGAGGCTAAATCAGTGTTTTATGATGAAAGTGCCAAGTTAATTTCTGATCCCGATCATTCGGAGGATGAAGACAGATTTATTCTCTTGGGAGTAAGTCATTCTCTTCGAGTGATTTTGGTTTGCCATTGCTATCGTAGCGAGGGTAATGTTGTTCGTATTATTTCGGCTCGCAAGGCAAGTCCTAAAGAGTCAAAAGCTTATTAAAGGTGATGAAGATGCGTAAAGAATATGATTTCTCAAAAGCACGTAAAAACCCATATGCTTCCATGCTTAAGAAGCCTATAACCATTAGATTGGATGAGGATTCAGTGAACTACTTTAAATCTGTATCAAAAGAGGTAGGTATTCCTTATCAAAGCCTCATTAATCTTTATTTGAGAGATTGCGCTACTTCGCATAAGAAATTGAACCTTAGCTGGAAGTAGTCTAGGGGTAGGATGAGAATCTCCTGAGGCCCTGGTTCGATTCCGCCCCGGGCCACCAAGAAACACCAAGACCACCTTCGGGTGGTTTTTTCTTTTGAGTAGAGACGGGTATTTCCCTATTAATTTAAGTCAATACCTAAGCTAACCTAATTTTTTATATTGGAAATATGAATGAATACAACTACTCGCTTGGCGCTCGTTTTGTTTTTCGTTGGTTTGATCGGTGGCTGCTCGACCCCAAAGGTCATTGAGACAACAAGACTTTCAGATAAAGATTTATCCTGCGAGTCACTCAAAGAAGAGTATAGACATGCTGAAAAAGCTAAAAAGGATGCCGAAGATGTAAAAGGTGTAACAGGCACAAATACTGCCGCCGCAATTTTCTTTCCAATCGGCATAATTGCCACCTACAGCAATGCTAACGAAGCTATAGCGGCAGCGGATACAAGAATGATGCGGCTTTCTGACCTGATGGACAGAAAAAACTGTAAATAGATTTAAGAACATCCTAGGCCCTGGTTCGATTCCGCCCCGGGCCACCAAGAAACACCAAAACCACCTTCGGGTGGTTTTTTCATTTGAGCTTGTGATATTTGAGGCCACTTAAGGCTTGATGTTATGGTTGCAACATGAACTGTAAAGAATGTCAATTTTTCTACATTACCTGGGACAAGAGGTTTCCCTATGGCTGCAAGCTATACGAAATTAAGTCTAAGACAACTCCAGACGCTCAAGTTTTGGCAAATACCAACATTGCCTGTCTAGGCTTTAAACCTAAAAATATTAAGTAATAGTGTTGATAAGCAAACAGGCTTACTGGGATCAAAAAATTCGGAGTATGTCGCGCGCCGTGCAGAAGCCTTACAAAAGCCTGGCGCAGTCATTGGCCAAGTCAGTATTGAGTAGCTTGATTAGTGACATGACTGTGGCATATGGGCGAATGGAAAAGCTCAATTGCAGTGCCTATAATGGATGACATCATGATTAATCATTTTGTCCACGCTCTAGCATTTTCAGCAGAGAAGCATAAAAATCAGCGGCGCAAAGATGCGCAAATTACGCCATATATCAATCACCCGATTGAGCTAGTCAATGTTTTGGTGAACGAGGGTGGGGTGATGTCTTGGGATGTGCTGTGCGCAGCCTTATTGCATGATGTCATTGAAGATACGCAAACGACCGAAGAAGAATTAGTCGCTAAATTTGGTAAAAAAGTGACTGCGATTGTCAAAGAGTTAACCGACGATAAATCACTCGCCAAAGACGTGCGTAAACGCCTACAAATTGAACATGCTCCGTTTGCGAGTCATGAGGCTAAGCTAGTTAAGCTTGCCGATAAGATTTGCAATCTACGCGATATTTTGGTCTCCCCGCCAGCGGGCTGGGATCTACAGCGTAAGCAAGATTATTTTGCCTGGGCCGCTGCTGTCATTGCTGGTATACGAGGAACCAATTCGAAAATGGAAAAGATTTTTGATGGCTTAATGGATCAGGTGCATCAAATCCAGTAATCTGATTGTTGTTCAGACCTTGAAGTTAAACCCTAAGCTCCATAAAGAAAGGTGCTCGATTAACTGCTATGGTCCTGATGACTCGTAATCGACAGCTCACCCCACATGACGATATCCATATCGACCAATTGCCAACCTTTGTGTTGAAAGCCAATATCAAAATCATCAGTGGTCTTGCTGTGCATAAAAATCTCGGTGAGCGTTGCTTGCTCAACCTTGGGAGTGGTCTCTGAGAAGTAAATGAGATGCTGGCCTTCACTAGAGAGATTTACTTCAGAAAAATCATAACTGCCTACACTAATGCCAATATGCTCATCATATTGCGCTAGAAAGTTGGGTGGATTTTCGGTGATAAATGCTCCGCTTTTCCACAGAAAACCACATTTAATCTCTTTATTGTCTTTGCGGTAGGTCATACGCTCGGTAATATGAAATTCATTTTTAGGCGAAATTCTAAAAGTCATAGAGGATTCCATTGAGTGGTGGCCGCAGTAGTAATTGACCTTAGTAGCTTATGAGGCGATCTTTTTGGTGAGCTCAAAAGCAATCACATCCGATGAGTCAAGGGCGCTCTTATCTAACACTGCGCAAGTGAGAAGCCCATTGACTCTTGCGTTTGGATGGATATCAATTGATTTATAGTGAATATCACCGCGGATCAGAGCGCCAGGATAGACCTCAATTTTCTCATCTACGGTAATAGTGCCTTCAATCGTCCCAGCAACAATCAGGTTGGTGTAATGCAAGTCGCCAGTAAGAACCCCATCTTTGTCGATGACTAGGGTTGCTTTGCTCTCTGCTACCTCTGTAATGTTGCCCACAAAATGACCCAAAACCCGAATATTGCCATTGCCCTCGAGGTTTCCAAGCACTTTAGATCCTAAGCCAATTTCATTGACAAAGGACAGTTGTGAACTAGATGGTTTTCTATCAAACATAGTTACTCACACGGAGTTGATTAAGGCTTAGATTATTCATGTCTAGATTTACGAGAGTCTGATTCTTGTTCCCGCTGCATTTTATGAATTTTTCTTCTGGCTAGATGCTGCCAAATGAGTCTCTCTTCGACTAATTCGTGGCTTTGTAATTCAAATGCATACTTAGGGAGTTGGTCTTCCTCGATTTCTAATTGTTTGTTATTCATGATGCGCTCTTCAAGAATATAAATTTGGTTGCCAACAAATCAGTTCATTCATGCTGTGTCGAAACGGGACCATTCGCACGCTTAACTGATTCATCGACATGGCTTTATCTTGTTCTTGCCGAGCCAACTTGTCCAATCAATTTTTGAGTTTTTTACGAGATGAAATTTAGTTGCAAAGCAACAAAATGATACCTCTTCTAAGTGCTTGATTCATTTAGATAGGGGGCCAACTTTTAAAAGATATGTGACAAAAAAATGACGCAATTCCCCTATAGAAATTAGTGCTTCTTTTTATATTTATCCCTACGTAAAGAGGGAGTGAAAACCCTTAGCAATCGGTTGGTGTAGAAATCACTTCAATTACTCATTGAACCACTCGTAGTTGATATCTTGAATTTCAAGTGTCTCTTGATAGTGGGCTAAGCAATACGTATTCCAATCAGTTTGGAATGCAGCAGAACTCGTATCACAGTGATAGCGGTTGAGTAAATTGAGTAGGCCGTGATCTTTACTCTCGAGAATATCGCGCTCGCCACTTTTGCCTTTGACATGAACTGAGATTGCGTGTTTTCCGCTCATGAGTGTCTCCTTCTAATAGTTTTCTCTAGCTTACACGTGATTGGCTCGTGTTGAAATCCCCCAAGTGAAGTCTTTACAAATAAAGCAATGATCTGGGATAGCTCAAAAAAGGCGCTACAAGCTCAATCTATGAGCTCTTTCCTCCGTAATTTAGCCCTTTAGTTTCGTAGCTAACTGCGTTTGCCTGATTTAGCAAATAAAAGCAAATATAGAAGAAAGCAAATGATTAACGGCAAAGAATTAGAAGTCGCGCTAGGAACCCGCAAACTAGTGATCGTAATTGGTCAGCTGTAGAGCGTCTGATGGCAAGGTTAGAAGAGCGTTCACATGAGAATCCCTGGTTAGCAGAAACAGTCAGTTACTTGCGCAAGCTACTAGATCGACGTGATCATGAAGCAATGGAAAAAGAATTGATGTATTCCTCAGACAAGCTCAAGAACCGCATTGCTGACTTGGACGATAGCGTGATGTTCTGTATGAGTGCTGAAGCAGTGAAGCCTGCATTTCTGCGTAAGAAGGTCACCCAAGGCAGAAACTCAGATTCACAAAAGTAATCTCTATTAGTAATCTGTGTTGGTTGGGTGTAGGAGGGCGCAATCCTTTCCTACACACCAATCATCTTTAATCCCTATTCATTTTTATTGCAAACCTCTACGCTGAACTTTTCTAGCTAATAGGGGTTTGCCATGCAAGTTTCAGTTGAATGCACTCACAAGCAATTGCGTTTATTTAGATTGGTCATGGACGCCCGTACTGTTGTCGTCCTATTGATCATTTTGATGATCTGGCAAATCCTGAGAATGCTTCATATTCTTTAAATTCTTAAAATAAGCCTCCTTCAAAGGATCGCGGTAATATTCTGATCATGAATGACCCCCGCATTCATAAGCGACTTAGGAGGCTTTTATGGATGATTTCATGGACGATTTGGTATATAAAAAACATGGCAAAGGCTCTGCTGTAGCCTCTTCTGCTGATACCTCATCGAGCTCATCAGGCGCAAATTCTCCATTACCAACGCTAGCCCAGTTACAAGAAAAGCAGCGTAGTGAACTCATTGAGATGGCCCAAGTGCGCTTTGGTATTAAGGGAAGTGCTGTGCAAATCAATTTGGCGCCATTGCAGATTCATTTAGGTATGACTCAAAAAGAAATCTTTAAGGCCTTACTAGATGCCCCAGAAGCAGAGCACGCTGATCAAGTGCTCTATGCACTAGCCAAAGGAGAGATTGATGCCGATATGGCTAATCAAATCTTAGCTAGCTTGGCACTTCTAGATAAGTTTAAGAAAATCAAAATAGAGTCCTAAGGGCAATCTCAATGGATCCTCTTGTATGAATATTTCTCTTAAATGGTCGTTGATATTTTTGGCTTTAGTCATCTTGGTATTAATTACGGTAGATCAATTCAGTTGTAGTAAGTGGGTTTATCACGACTATGCCGCTGGAATTGATCGTCGTATGTCGTGCTTTTGGAAAAAATGAACTTAAGATCTAATTCAAGTTCCTAAAGTGCCTCAGGGTTTTAAGGATTCTGTAATAGGGCTTGCTCCTGCGATATCTGTATTTGTTGCTAAATAAGCAATAAATGTTGCTAATAAAGCCACAAAATGGGAATTTATGGCAATATATGTCCCATGTCTACGCTTTCATCCATTCTCTTTAGTCAATACCGCAGTCGTGTATTGGGCTTGCTTCTGTTGCACCCTGAGCAGACTTATTACTTGCGCCAAATTGCACGCTTAACAGGAACTGAGCCAGGAACATTGCAACGAGAAATGATCAAACTTGAGCAAGCAGAGTTGGTGACAGTAAAAAAGATTGGCAATCAAACACACTACCAAGCGAATCGCTCATGCCCCATCTTCGAGGAGTTGGCGAGCATTATGAGAAAAACCAGTGGTTTAGTGGATGTTCTTCTGCAGGGGTTGTTGCCTCTTGAGAATCAGATTCAATGTGCATTTATATTTGGATCAACTGCAGGCAGCAAAGCTACTGTAGGTAGTGATATCGACATCATGATTATTGGTGACCTTAAATTTGCTGAGGTCGTTGCAACTCTTCATCCATATCAAGAAACACTCGGAAGAGAAATTAACCCCAAGGTCTTTACTAGTAAGGATTGGACAAAGTTAATACAAGATAATGGAGCCTTCATCCGTGATGTACTAAGCAAACCAAAGCTATACATCGTTGGCAATGAGCATGATCTGCTCATCAATGGAGACACAAAACTTGTTAAAAAATCTCATCGGGGTAACGCTTGACACAATTGAGCGTGACAAACTTAGCATTCAACGTTTACTAGAGGCTTCTCAAGCCAGCTTGAAAGATGCGCAAGTCGAGGAGCTCAGTAATGAAGGGCGCTTTGATCTGGCATACAAATCCATTACTCAAGCATCAAGTGCAGCGCTACAAGCCCACGGCTATCGAGTGCTCACTAGTAAGCCAGGCCACCATCAAACCATTATTCAGAGTTTGGTGCACACCATGGGGGTAGATTCATCTACTCTGATTACCTTAGATCAACTACGCAAACAGCGAAACGTGATTGATTATTCTGGGGATATTGTGAGTGATGTCATGTTGAATGAAGCGATTAAACAAGCCCAGGCGCTATTAGGTCGCGTAAAAGGATGGATTGCTAAAAAAGCTGATTTCTTAGATTAATTCCAAGGGGGTAGGGTGGACGAGCCCGACCCCCGGCACTGACAGAATTGGGTTTGGCTGCTTCGTTCCCGACCTGACCAGGTTATCCAAACCGCCATGCGGGGAGGCCCGTCCAATTCCATTTTAGCTTGTTAGAATGTAATACATGACAGCATTGGCTTTAGCCCGTTCGTGGCGCCCTAAAACCTTCTCCCAATTGGTAGGACAAGACCATGTGGTCAAAGCTCTGACCCATGCCTTAGATCAGGGTCGATTGCACCACGCTTGGCTCTTTACAGGCACTCGCGGGGTCGGAAAGACCACAATCGCCCGAATTATGGCCAAAGCCCTCAATTGCACGGGGGAAGATGGTCAGGGTCGCATGACCTCAGAACCCTGTGGAAAATGCCCAGCTTGCCTAGAAATCGATGCAGGCCGCTTTGTTGACTATATAGAGATGGATGCTGCGAGTAATCGCGGGGTAGACGACATTGCCGCTCTATTAGAAAAAGCAGCCTACGCACCGAGTAATGCACGTTACAAGGTCTACATGATTGACGAGGTGCACATGCTCACCAATCATGCCTTTAATGCCATGCTCAAAACGCTCGAAGAGCCGCCTGAACATGTGAAGTTCATACTAGCAACTACAGATCCACAAAAGATTCCAGTTACCATTTTGTCGCGGTGCCTGCAGTTCAATCTCAAGCAAATGCCAGTACCGCTCATCGTGGAGCATTTAGAAAAAGTACTCGCCGCAGAAAAAGTGGACTGTGAGACCAATGCACTACGTGTTTTAGCAAAAGCAGCGCAAGGCTCCATGCGTGATGCTTTATCACTGACTGATCAAGCCATTGCGTACGCCGCAGGTAAAGTAACTGAAGAAGCTGTGCGCGGGATGCTGGGCACGCTCGATGACGCATACCTCATTAAAATTTTAGATGCACTCATCGCAAAAGATGGCGCAACACTGTTGGCGATTTCCAATGAAATGGGTGAGCGCAGTATGTCTTTCTCATTAGCGCTGGCGGATCTATCGAGTCTCATTCAAAAAATCGCTGCCGCGCAAATTGTTCCCGAATCTGTCTTAGAAGATTGGCCAGAAGCTGCAGAGATTCATCGCTTAGCTAGCGCACTGACAAAAGAAGAAGCGCAACTCTTCTACCAAATTAGCATTACAAGCCGCCCCGATTTATCACTGGCACCAGATGAGCAAACTGGCTTTGCCATGACGCTCTTGCGGATGTTGGCCTTTCGTCCAGGAAATGAAACTCCCAGCAGAGCAGGGGGCAACAGTAGTAATAGCAACAGCAGCAGTAACTCCGCACCCCCGGTAGCTTCGGTAACATCAGCACCTCGATCACCCAGACCAGCAAACCAAACAGCTGCCCCAGTCAGGTCTGCACCCCCAGCTCCAGCTGCGGTTGTAGCGCCAGCTAAGCCTGCTGCATCGGCGCCAATTGCTTCTAGTGCAGATCGTCCTGACTGGCATACTTTGGTCCGCCAGTTGCCAATTAAAGGCCTAGTACAACAGTTAGCGTTTCAGACAGAGTTACAAGATTGGGAAGATTCACCAGCAGGCGTGCGCGCTACGGTGGTTACGCCCATGCCGCAATTAGCTTCTGAAGCCTCTATTAATCGTCTTGCAGATTCACTGACTGCATACTTTGGCAAACCTGTGAAAGTAGTGATTGAAAAAGGTGAAGTGGAAGGCAAAACCGTAGCAAAAGTCGATGCCCAGATACACCAAGAGAAAAGACTCAATGCAGAGCAATTGATTGCACAAGATCCATTTATTCAGCAATTACAAAAAGAGTTTGGAGCCAAAGTAGTTGGTGGCTCTGTGAAGCCAATCTAAAGATCAGAAAACATAAGGAAATAAAGCGATGATGAAAGGTGGCCTTGCGGGTTTGATGAAACAAGCCCAGCAGATGCAAGAGAAGATGAAAGTAGCGCAAGAGCAATTAGCTGCGCTAGAAGTCACCGGCCAAGCAGCTGGTGGTTTAGTGAAAGTCACCATCTCTGGCAAACACGAAATGAAGCGTGTACAGATTGATCCAGGTGCAATGGACGATCGCGAAATGCTCGAAGACTTACTAGTTACTGCCTATACAGAGGCATTCAAACAAGTAGAAGCCGCTAGTTCACAAGTAATGTCTGGTGCTACTGCGGGTATGCCAATGCCTCCTGGATTTAAGTTACCGTTTTAATGGCGCGTCAAGAAGCTCCGCAAGATGCACTTGGTCGTTTGATCGAGGCACTGCGCGTATTGCCTGGAGTAGGGCCTAAGTCTGCGCAGCGTATGGCTTTTTACTTGCTGCAGCATGATCGTAATGGCGCAGCAGTACTTGCTCAGTCATTAGGTGAAGCTGTTGAAACTGTAGGCCACTGCGCCCGTTGCAATACTTTTTCAGAGACCCAAATCTGCGGCACTTGTATGGATGATCGTCGTGATCCATCTCTGCTGTGCATTGTGGAAACTCCTGCCGACCAGGTCATGGTTGAGCAGACTATGAGTTTTAAGGGCAATTACTTTGTATTAATGGGCCGTATCTCACCACTGGATGGCATGGGCCCTAATGAAATTCATTTTGATCGATTGCTTAATCGAATTGAAGCTCCCGATACTGGAGTGCCCGTCAGAGAAGTAGTTCTAGCAACGAATTTCACCAGTGAAGGTGAAGCTACAGCCCACTACATTGGTGAAGTGCTTAAATCCAAAGGTATTAAAGTCACCAGAATTGCTAGAGGCATTCCGGTGGGTGGAGAGTTGGAGTATGTGGATGCAGGTACTTTGGCCAGAGCGCTGATGGATCGTCGCTAAGTAAAGTAGTTTTCTAAAACCCTTTTGCTCTTGTCGTTGAAATTAAAACGCCAAAGAGCTACATTCATCTTTTAACTACAACGCAGTCAGATCTTCTCTCTGACCGACTAAAAGATGCCCTCAAGACCTAATGAAAACCGCTTACTTACATTAATGGCATTGGGAGAGATCGAGGCGTTCAATGAGGTCAGATTTAATGATGTAGGCGAGTTATTAGATGACTTACACCGCAGGCGAATGGAGGATCAATATGATCTAAAGCTGGCTGATAGATCCATGAGAGAAATGCGAAGAGGCGGGGTTAAGGCAATACCCATAGATATGATGATTGAAAGCATCGATCGCAAGATTTTCATGACAAATGTTTTGTCTATTTAAATGCCCAAAGTGATTGGGTTGTCTCAGAATCTAGTGATGCATGCTAGGAGAGTGGGAAGGTTAGAGGGTTGATTGCCATTTCAACAAATTGAGCATTGGACTCGCTTAGGAAAACTTGCAGAAAACAACTCCCAGTTAACAGGCAAAAGATTGTTAGATATCCTCAATGCCCAATCCCCGGGACTCTAATGGTCACTAAGCCGACATAAATTCTAGGTAAATTACCTCTTTTTGAGGATAATTTGGCCTGCACCCCTGTTGAGCTTCAATCTCACGCCGTGCCTATCCGAGCTGTCTTGTGTTTACCCTGGTTGATCTGGCTTTTAGTTATTCATTGGTCGTCGATACTAAGTAATGTGAAATTCTGAATGACCCGCAAATCCTACCTTCTTCTACCTTGCTTATTTGCTTTCTTGTTCAGTACGACTGCGCTCGCCCAGAAGGCCGGATCTGGTTCAGACCAAATCGCAACGTTTGCCTCACCCATTGAGAGCTTTCCTACAGAAGGAGAACTCTTTGGTTTGCCAGTCAATATCCACGGCCAAACAACTTATATTAATCAGCGTTATAAGAATTTCAATTCATCTTATTCTGGTCAGAACAGCTTGAAAGCTCAGAACTCCATGAGTTACAGCTGGTCTGGAACCTTATTCATGGGCGCACGTATTGCTCCTGATACCGATATCTATTTCAATCCAGAAGTAGTTTCGGGTGTGCCCTTTTCAGGCTTAGTAGGACTGGGTGGATTTACCAATGGTGAAGGTAGTAAAGCTTCTGGCACACAAGCGAAGTTTTATTCTGCAAGAGCCTTTGCACGTCACACCATCAATCAAGAGGGCGATAAGCTTGTGATTGAGGATCAGGCTAATCACATTACCCAAACAGTGAGTAGTAATCGCGTAGTGCTTACCGGTGGTCAGTTCTCAACGCTCGATATCTTTGACGATAGCCGTTATGCCAAAGATCCCCGCATCCAGTTTATGAACTGGGGCAATATGACCTATCTAGCTTATGACTATGCAGCTGATGCCCGAGGCTATAGCTGGGGCTTGGCTGGTGAGTGGTATTTAGATAACTGGGTGATGCGAGCCTCGCGCATGCTCGCTCCTAAGTCACCGAATGGTCGTGATCTCAATTGGCAAATCTTTAATGCCTATGGTGATCAAGTAGAAGTAGAGCGCCAACATAACATTGCTGATCTGCCAGGCAAGGTCAGCGTCTTAGCCTACCGCAACAAAATGATTTTGGCGCGCTTTGAGGATGCTACGAACTATATTGATCAAAATCCAGGAGCACGTCAGGGTACGCAAGCGATTAACAATGT
The DNA here is from genome assembly GCF_000973625.1 of Polynucleobacter duraquae. NCBI lineage: Bacteria > Pseudomonadati > Pseudomonadota > Betaproteobacteria > Burkholderiales > Burkholderiaceae > Polynucleobacter > Polynucleobacter duraquae. The sequence continues at coordinate 1,178,420 of NZ_CP007501.1, read as the reverse complement.
ACGCAATAGCAATCAAATTAAGACAGGTATTGGTATACATGGTGAGCAGGCCTTGACCAAAGACCTTGGTATCTATGGCCGTGCGTTCACATCCGATGGTAAGACCGAGACCATGTCGTTTACTGAAGCAGACAATTCCATATCCGTAGGTATGGGCATGAATGGCACAAGTTGGCAGCGCCCCAGTGATAGCGTTGGTATTTCGATGATGCAAAACGGTTTATCCAGTTATCGCCGTGGCTACTTGCAAGCAGGAGGCGTGTCTTATTTCATTGGTGACTACGCCAGTCCTAGTCAGACGATTTCTTATTCACCCGAGCGAATTGGTGAGGTCTATTACAACGCTACTGTGATCAAGAACGTGCTTGCGGGTGTGAACTTCCAGCACATCATCAATCCGGCCTATAACTCTGCGCGTGGGCCGGTAAATATCCTGTCTTTCAGGGTTCATGCTGAATTCTAGGCATTCCAAGCAGGGATAAATTCACTATTGTCTTTAGAATCAATAAGATAAGAATTCGTATTTCGTGGACATTTGCGCCTGGCGCCCTATAATCATTAAAACCCCTTGAAATGTAGGGAAATCCACATTCAGGGCTAAATGAACAGCATTAGTACAGATTTAGAGGCAGCCGATTTGATTCACGGCCGGATGACAACTAACAAACTGATTGTTGCAAGCGCAAACCCTGCAAAGTGGCTTGCTTATGCTTCACTGTTTTTTGTAGCCTCTGTTTTTGCACAAACTTCACCTGTTAATTCATCGATCCCTGCCACTGTTACTGTGCAGGCAAATGAAGCCCAGGATCTCTTGTCCGCACCCCCAGTTGTTAGCAATCAGTCGGCCAATCCTGCGAATGCTGCATCTCTATTTGCACCAGTTACTAAGAGTGATACCCCCAAGATTTATACCAAGGGTGCACCATCTGGTCCAACAGATATGGATTTGCGTCAATTGTGGAATGAGCTCAAACTCAACAACCCACAGTTATCTTCATTGCGTGAGTCCTATTTATCTGCCAAGGCAACCGTGCCACAGATTAACGCGCCAGCTAATCCGCAAGTAGGTTTGGTCTGGTCAGGCATGCCAGTCAATTCCCCATTTGCATTGGGTGGGGCAAATACACCAACGCCACAGAATCCTAATGGGATCAGTAGTAACAATGCAATCTCAATAGCCCAGCCATTTCAGTTTCCAGGCAAGAAGAGTTTGGCATCCGATATTGCTAATACGAACGCTGAGGCACTCTTAGCGCAAAGCGAATCTACCTACTTGCAGCTAGGCGCTCAACTATCAACTTTGTATTACACCGCCTTAGCATCGCAGAAACAACTGCAGGTTCTCAAAGAATCGGTCATGCGTTTGGAGATGATTAAGAACGTAGCCAAAGCACGTTACTCTAATAATGCTGCTGCTTATGTTGAATATCTCAACGCGCAAGTGGCACAGAGTTCAGCGCAAGCTGATCAATTTAATGTCGAACGTCAACTATCGGTTGCCTTAAACAATATCAATACATTAGTCGGTCGTCACTCGAGAGAGAAGTTGATCTTGCGCGGTGATGTACGTCGCGCTATGAATAGCGTGCCCACTTTGCTAGAACTAGAAGACTATGCGGAAACTAGCCATCCATCCTTAAAGAGCTCCGCCTTGCAGTTAGAGGCTGCTCGTAAGGGTGTGGATTTAGCCAAGAAGGCTTACTTGCCAGACTTCCAAGTAATAGGCTCCTCTTTTACTCCGCGCGGCCCATTCTCAGCTAACAACGGCGCGATGTTTTATCAGCTAGAGCTTGATCTCATCATCCCACTATATTTCTTTACCAAAGAAAAATATGGGGTAGAGCAGGCGCAGCGCAATCAAGCGGCTGCTGAGGCAGGCAATATTTCCAATCGTCAACAAATTGCGTTGGCTGTGAATAGCGCCTTTGCAAGCTACGAGCAAGCCAAGAATCAAACCCAATTTCTAAAGGAGCGCCAAGTTCCTCAAGCAGATGCTGCTTACAAGGTTGGTTTAACTCAGTACTCAAATAATGGTCAGGGATTTAATGACCTGCTGACAGCGCAAACACAATTGCGCAATCTCGAAGTTCAATTAGCGCTAGCGGAAAGTAATTTATTGCAAGCGCAAGCAGTGTTGCTAGTGACATCTGGCAAAGAACCTTTTTAAGGAGCAGTGTTGAAAGACCAAATTCTTTCTTTTCTAAAGCAGTTGGCTGACAAGGCAAAGCCCATCACCGATAAGGTCTTGCGCTTTGGGGGTCATCGATTGCAGCTAGCTTTTGCTAGTGTTGCCGGCTTGTATTGGAACTTGAGCCCTCAAAACCGTAGTCGCGTTCGTTTAGCTGCTGTTGCATTCGCTATTCTTTCTATGGGTATCGTCTTGGGTCGCATTACTACCGTCAATCGCAACGTCAAAATCGAAGTCTCTGACAAAGCATTGAAAGTAGAGAAGAGTGGCATTCTCGAGCTGAAGTTAGCTGGCGTAAAACTCAATCCAGTAGTGTATGTTTTCCAAACTGCAGAAAAAGTACAGGTGCCGGTAGATATTAAAGTGACTGGTCGTCTAGCCTTTAATGCAGAAAAATCTAAGGTGTTATCTGCGCGTGCACCCGGTCGTGTAGAGCGTATCTTTGCTTTTGATGGTGCACAAGTCAATGTGGGCTCTCCAATAGTTGAGCTCTATAGCCCTGAATTCCTTTCCGCCCAGCAAGAGTATTTACTCTCCTCTAAGACTGCAAGAGTGTTGGAATCCAGTAAGACGATGAGTGACCTGCTGGGTGACGCTCGCATCACCCAGCAAGCGGCCGCAAATCGGATGCGCAATCTCGGTGCTGGTGATGGCGACATTAATGCAATTGAAGTCACTGGTAAAACTCAAACTAACTTAGTGATGCGCTCCCCCTTAAAAGGGGTTGTGGTCAAGCGTAGCGTTGAGCCAGGTGCCACCGTGAACTCTGGCGATGTCATTGCTACTTTGGCTGATCCAAAACAGCTCTGGTTCTTGGGTAATGTGTTTGAGCAGGACTTGCGCTTGATTAAACCAGGACAAAAAATCGTTTTACGCGTTGAGGCATATCCTGATAAAGAATTTGTCGCCTATGCAAACTACATTGCTCCCACAATTGATCCACAAACCCGTGCCTTATTGGTGCGTGCGGAGATTGAGAATCACGATGATCTTCTGCGTCCTGATATGTATGCATCGGCAAAACTGACTACCGGTATGGCCGACGCCATTGTCGTTCCGCAAACAGCAGTGGTACGGATTCGGGAAATGCGTTATGTGATTGTGAAAGTCGGAGATGAAGTCTATCGCCGTCTTCCTGTTAAAGGCTATGATCTGAACAGTAAGACCTTTGCGATTACTGAAGGCGTAGAGCCTGGTGCGCGTATCTTGGCTGAAGGCGCTGTCTTATTAAATGATCGATTTGCTAAGCAGGAAGACTAAGTGAGCGCATTTACCTCCTTTATTCGAGGCGTACTTGAGAAACGCGTGCTGGTCATCGTTGGCTCAGTCGTGCTCCTCGGTTTGGGGATGTTCAGTCTTTCTAAATTACCAATTCAGCCATACCCAGGAGTTGCGCCACTAACCATTCAGGCGATTTCTCAATGGCCAGGCAGAAGCACTACCGAAGTAGAGCAGCAAGTCACTATCCCTGTAGAAAATGCCTTGGCAGGTATTCCTGGTTTACAAGCCTTCCGTTCGGTTTCTTTATTTGGCTTGTCCGTGGTTACGCTTAAGTTCAACGATACAACCGATCCTTTTAAAGCGCGCCAAACTTTTATTTCTAGCTTAGCTAATGTGAGTTTTCCACCTGGAGTTACATCTAGCATTAGTCCAGACTCTGATGCCACTGGCGAGATCATGCGTTACGAGGTGAAGTCCGATTACGCCTCATCTACACAATTAAAGACGTTGCAGAACTACGAGATCTACAAGGAGCTTAAGCAGACTCCTGGTGTAGCTGATGTCTCCTCATTCGGCGGTAGGGTTCGCCAATACCAGGTCATCGTGAGTCCAGAAAGTCTTCAATCCAAAGGCGTTAGTGTGAATGAGTTGATTGCTGCCCTAACCAATGCCAATAGCAATACGGGTGGTGGACTCTTGCCTAGTGGCGAGCAGCAGTTTGTGGTTCGCGGTGTAGGCCTCCTAAAAAATATTGATGATATTAAGCGGGTGGTTGTTTCTATTCATGATGGTGTTCCAATTCGAATCGGTGATGTTGCCAGAGTGGAGATTGGTAATGCTCCGCGTTTGGGCATGTTCCAGTTCAATGACAACCCTGACTCAGTTGAAGGTATCGTCTACTTGCGCCGCGGTGAAAATGCCACCGAAGTATTAGCCCGAGTTCGCAATACGGTTGAGAACATCAACAAGCAAGTACTCCCACCCGGAATTGAGGTAGTGCCGTTCTATGATCGCCAAGTCTTGCTAGATATCACGATCGGTACTGTTAAGCACACCTTGTTCTTTGGTATCTCATTGGTGCTAGCAGTGCTCTTTTTCTTTTTGGGTAACTTACGTGCCGCAGCAGTAGTAGCAGCCGTCATCCCATTAGCACTCTGCGTGTCGTTTATTCAGATGCATTTGTGGAGCGTGCCAGCCAATCTGATTTCATTAGGAGCGATTGACTTCGGTGTCATCGTCGACTCGGCGGTGATTCTGACTGAGAACGTCATGCGTCACCTTGAAGAGGGTGGCAAGAGACTCAATCAAAGCATCATCTTGGCGACGAGTGAAGTACAGCGTGCCATGATCTATTCCACAGGAATCATCATCGTTGCCTACTCACCATTGTTCTTTATGGGGGGAGTAGAGGGCATCATCTTTAAGCCCATGGCTTTCACCATGGGCTTTGCATTGATTGCCGCCATGATTCTGAGTCTAACCTTCTTGCCTGCCATGATCTCATTGGTATTTGGCGAGAACTTGCAACACAAGCCACCAGGATTTATGACCAAGCTTCTCAGTGGCTATAAACCGCTCTTGAGAAAATGGATGGACCGTCCATTAACAGTAGTCTCTGTTGCGGTATTTGTTCTGGGTCTGACTTTATTAAGCGTGACTCGCCTAGGTACAGCCTTCTTGCCAACTCTAGAAGAGAACAATATTTGGCTACGCGTCACTTTGCCAAATACAGTGGACTTAGATTATTCCGTCAAAATCGCCAATCAACTGCGCGAGACTTTCTTAAAGCAGCCGGAGATTGAAAAGGTTGCTGCTCAAATTGGTCGGCCTGATGATGGTACGGATTCTACTGGCGTATTTAACCAAGAATATGGCCTCTATTTAAAGAGCCCAGAGAAAATGCCAAACGGGTCTAGCAAAAAGGATTTAATTGCCCATTTAGAGCTAGAGCTCAATAAGATTCCTGGCATCACTTATAGCTTCTCTCAATACATTCAAGACAATGTGAATGAAGCGCTATCAGGAGTGAAGGGTGAGAACTCCGTCAAAATCTATGGACCAGATTTGGAGGTCTTAGATCAAAAAGCCCATGAGGTGATTAATCAACTCAAAAAAGTACGCGGTGTAGCGGATGAAGGCATTCTGAAGGAATTAGGTCAGCCGACTTTAAATATTCAGATTGATCGGGAGCGCGCTGCACGTTATGGCATTAACGTGAATGATATTCAGACGGTCGTTGCCAATGCAATTGGTGGCGCTGCAGTGACAAACCTGCTTGAAGATGAAAAGACGTTTGGCATTGCAATTCGCTTAAATGAAGGTAGTCGTAATGACGTTGCCGATATTGGTCACCTCCTAGTTGATGCGCCCAATGGGGCGTCGATTCCTTTATCAATGGTTGCTACGGTTCAGCTAACGGATGGCCCATTCTTCATCTATCGTGAAGCAGGTAAGCGTTACATTGCAATTAAGTTCAGCGTACGTAACCGCGACTTAGGTAGTGCTGTAGAAGATGCGCAATTCTTAGTAGAAAAAAACATTACCTTGCCACCCAACTATTCCATTAGCTGGGATGGTCAATTTAATCAAATGAAGCAGGCGCAGAAGAAGTTGATGCTGATCGTGCCTTTGGCCTTGCTGGGCATCTTCTTATTGCTGGTGAGTGCTTTTGGTAATTTCCGTGACGCAGTGATTGTGATGATTAACGTTCCCTTTGCTGCTATTGGAGGTGTGATCGCATTGCACCTGGCAGGCGAGACCTTAAGCATTTCAGCCTTCTTTGGATTCCTATCCTTATTTGGTATTGCGATTCAGGATGGGGTGATTCTGATCTCCTTTATTAATAAAACGGCCGCTACCGAGCATGGCGAGATGAAGGATGTGATGGTGGAAGGCGCCTCTTTGCGAGTTCGCCCGGTACTGATGACAGCGGCACTGTCTGGATTAGGGTTATTGCCGGCCGCTTTATCTCACTCGATTGGCTCTGAGGCCCAGCGTCCTTTAGCTCTGGTGATTGTGGGTGGCATGGTGACGACGACTATTTTGACCCTCTTGGTATTACCAGTAATATATGGATGGTTTAGAGGTCGCGCATTAACCCAAATGGCAAAAGCTTAGGGCTGCTAAGAAGGTATTGATATTCATGAGTGAAAACACAAAACAGCCGCACATTCTGATTTCGAATGATGATGGCTATCTTGCGCCTGGTCTTCTGGCACTAGTGAACGCTATTCGTCCATTAGGTCGCGTGACAGTCATTGCCCCAGAGCAAAATCATAGTGGCGCCTCAAACTCTTTAACTCTCTCACGACCACTCTCGATTCATCGGGTAGCAGGTGGTGAACGTGATGGTTTCCTATTTATTAATGGCACTCCAACCGATTGCGTTCACATCGCCATGACGGGTTTTTTAGATGAGAAACCTGACTTAGTAGTCTCTGGCATTAATCAAGGCGAGAATATGGGTGAAGATACTCTGTACTCAGGCACTGTGGCTGCTGCAGTGGAAGGCGTGATGTTTGGCGTTCCCGGAATTGCCTTCTCACAAATTGATAAAGGCTGGAACCGGATTGAAGATGCCGCAAAAGCAGCGCACGATATCGTTGCACAAACGCTGGCATCCAAATTGACTCACACCGATGGCGCTGCTACTTTGCTGAACGTCAATATTCCGAATCGTCCCTATGCTGATCTGAATCGCTGGCGTGTGACGCGTTTAGGTAATCGCCACCATTCACAGCCAGTGGTAGTACAAAAGAGTCCACGTGGCGATGATATTTATTGGATTGGTGCGGCAGGACATGCAAAAGATAGTTCTGAAGGTACCGATTTTCATGCCATTGATGAGGGGTGTATCTCAATCACGCCCATGCAATTAGATCTAACGCATCATGCCCGTTTGGCTGCAATGCGCGCTAATGGCTGGACACGCGGTTGAAGTCAGCGGCAGAGCGTAATGCCGGCCATCGGCAAGCCTTAGCAGCCAAAGTACTCGCAGCTGGGATTAAGCACGGCAAAACCTTAGAGGCTATTGCCACTGTTCCGCGCCATGCTTTTATGGATGCCGGGATGCATCCCCAAGCTTACGAAGATACCGCTTTACCAATCGGCCACTCACAAACGATTTCCAAGCCATCAGTAGTGGCACGCATGATTGAGCTTTTGCATAAACCTAAACAATCTTTGGGAAAAGTACTAGAAATCGGTACTGGCTGTGGTTACCAAGCCGCTGTTCTCAGCCTGTTGTCTGATGAGGTCTATTCGATTGAACGTATTCGTCCATTGCACGATATGGCGAGAGAGAAGCTACGTCCTTTTCGCATTAAAAATCTGCGCCTGATCTACGGCGACGGCATCCTAGGCTTGCCTCAGGCTGCTCCCTTTGATGCCATTATTCTGGCAGCAGCCGGTTTGGGTATTCCAGATGCCTTGTTAGAGCAATTGGCTATTGGCGGACGTCTTGTAGCCCCAGTTGCCAAGAATGAGAAAGAGCAGCAATTGATTATGGTGGAGCGGATGAGCTCCCAGCGCTATCAAAGAACCGTTCTAGACGAGGTCTTTTTTGTCCCCTTACAATCAGGGGTAGTATGAAAATCCTTATGAATATGTCATCCAAATACCTGCTATTGCTACTCGCAATGGCTTCTTTAGTGCTGAATGTGGGCTGCTCAACCACGCCCAGAGCAAAACCTGCCACGGTAGTAGACCGCAGTGGTGGTAGCAGCAATGCAACTAGTGAGGCTACGCCTCCTGGCTACTATCGCGTCAAGCGGGGTGATACCTTGGCTCGAATTGCCTTAGATAATGGGCAATCCCCGCGGGACATAGCGCAGTGGAATAATTTATCTAACCCAAACTTAATTGAAGTTGATGACCTCATTCTAGTAAGGCCACCAGCTAGCAGCAAATTGACTGTTAAGCCCATTCCTAAAACAGCTGGCGATATTCCCAAAACCGATGCACCAAAAGTAGATGCCGCCAAAGAGCCCCCTAAAGAAATCGTTGCAGAGCCGGGTATTCGTTTATCTTGGCCAGCCAAAGGTAAGGTTACGGATGATTTCAGTGAAAAGACCAAAGGCATTGATATTGCCGGTAAGTTGGGTGAGCCTATAACAGCAGCCTCTGAAGGTAAGGTGGTTTACGCCGGTAATAGTTTGCGTGGCTACGGCAACCTGGTCATCATCAAGCATGACAATACTTATCTCACCGCCTATGCCCACAACCGCACGCTTGCTGTAAAAGAAGGTGATTCGGTCAAGAAGGGGCAGAAGATTGCTGAGATGGGTGACACCGATGCGACTTCAGTTAAGCTCCACTTCGAACTCCGCGTGAATGGCAAGCCGGTAAATCCAACGCCATACTTGCAGTAATTGCTTTCAATCCATTGTTAGCAATCTGAGTATGGCAACCGTTCTCGTCTTTGATATTGAAACTATTCCCGATGTAGTAGGACTGCGTCGTCTCAATGACTATCCGGATACGCTATCAGACAGTGAAGTGGCAAGTAAAGCCATGGCAGAGCGTGCCGAGAAAACCGGTAGCGAATTTCTCCCACTGTATTTGCAACGGATCTGCGCTATCTCCTGTGTCATTCGTAGAACCAGTAAAGATGGCTCTCCACAAATTAAAGTGGGCACGCTAGGCAGTGCGCAAGATGATGAGAAGGTGTTAATCCAGACCTTCTTTGAGCTAGTTGAAAAATATACCCCTCAATTGGTCTCATGGAACGGTAGCGGTTTTGATCTGCCCGTGCTGCACTACCGTGCATTAGCAAACCATGTGCAAGCACCGCGCTATTGGGAGATGGGCGAGAGCCAAGAAAACGATAGCCGTGAATTTAAGTGGAACAACTACATTAGTCGTTATCACATGCGCCATCTAGATCTGATGGACCTCTTGGCGAAATTCAATGGTCGCGCTAATGCACCTTTAGATGGCTTAGCAAAACTCTGTGGTTTCCCAGGCAAGATGGGAATGGATGGTAGCCAAGTATGGCCTGCCTATCAAGACGGCAGAATTGATGAGATCCGTCGTTATTGCGAAACTGATGTGGTCAATACCTATCTGATGTATTGCCGCTTTCAACTTCTGCGTGGTGGTTTTTCATTAGAAGAATACAAAGAAGAAATTACTTTCGTTAAAGCGTATTTAGAAAAAGAGTCTAAAGAGCCACATGGTGAGCAGTGGCAAGAATATCTCTTAGGCTTCACTCCGGATGCGTAGAGGAGAAAAGCCAGTCCACATTGTGGTGACTGAGCCAGTACGAGTTGATTCTCTTGATCTAGATGCGCAAGGCATTGCACGCTTGGCGCCCAACGAAGAGGATGCCGCCCAAGGTCAAAGTGGCAAAGTCATCTTTATTCAAGGCGCTTTGCCAACTGAGCTAGTGACTTATGTCATTACGCGTGACAAAGCCCGCTTCAGTAAAGCTAAAGTTCTCGACATTCTCAAGCCTGCGGTATTTAGAGCTGAGCCCAAGTGCAAAGCGTTTGGAGTGTGTGGTGGTTGCACTATGCAGCACTTAGATATTCGAGCGCAGGTAGCAATGAAGCAGCGCGTACTAGAAGATGACTTAAAACATATCGCCAAAGTAGCTCCTGAAGAGATTCTTCGTCCGATGGGTGGCCCCGCTTGGGAGTATCGCCATCGCGCACGCTTAAGTGCTGTCAATCGCTCCATTAAAAAAGGTACTGTGCTGATTGGATTTCATGAAGGCAAGAGTGGCTATGTCGCTGATATGACTGCTTGCGAGATTTTGCCAAAGCATGTTTCCGATTTGTTGCCAGCAATGCGTCAGTTGGTCAATGGTTTATCCATTGTGGATCGCATGCCCCAAATTGAAATCGCTGTAGGCGAGCCTGAGAATCCTAATTCAGATGATCCTAAAAAAACAAAGCCTGTCACCGCCTTGGTATTCAGAAATCTTCTGCCCTTAACGCCAGCAGATGAACAGTTACTCAAAGACTTTGCTGATCAGCATCAGGTCTGGGTCTGGTTGCAGCCCAAAGGTATCGAAACCGTTGCGCCGTTCTATCCATCAACGGGCAAGCTTTGTTACCGCCTGCCTGAATTTGAAATCGAGATGCCCTTCAAACCGGCGGATTTCACGCAAGTCAATCACATGATGAATCGTGCATTGGTCAGTAGGGCGATTCGCCTCTTAGATGTACAGGCAAGCGATCGAGTGCTCGACTTATTCTGCGGCATTGGCAATTTCACCTTGCCGCTGGCAAGACGAGCAAACGCCGTCTTAGGTATTGAAGGCTTAGAAACCCTAACAACCAGAGCGAAAGCCAATGCGGAGCACAATCTGCTCGCAGACAAGGTGGGCTTTATGCAAAGCAACCTGTTTGAAGTGACAGCCGAAACAATTGCATCATGGGGTAAAGCTGAGCGCTGGTTAATGGATCCGCCGCGCGAAGGTGCTATGGAAATATGCCAAGCCTTAGCCCTATTGCATGAGCAAGGTAGCGATCTCCCGCCGCAACGTATTGTCTATGTCTCCTGTAATCCCAAAACCCTAGCTAGAGATACAGATATTTTGTGCCATCAAGCAGGCTACATTCTCAAGAGTGCAGGCATTGTGAATATGTTCCCCCATACCTCCCATGTGGAATCTGTTGCAGTCTTTGATCTTGCTAGTGACTAAGGATATGGAGGCGGAAAGAGGGGTTGAGGAAAAAGGGCGGCCAGAGAAATTTAAATTCTTTGTGCAACTAATTTGATGCCTAAAGCCCCAATAACCTTGTTAATGGTATCAAAACGGGGCTTAGCATTTGGTCTTAGCGCCTTATAAAGTGCCTCACGGGTAATGCCTGTGGTTTGGGCAATTTGGGCCATACCTTTGGCTCTAGCAATATCACCAAGAGCCTCCGCTAATAATGCATCATCGCCTTCTTCAAGCACCTGGTTCAGGTATTCCGTTATGGCTTTATCACTATTTAAATAGCGCGCCATATCAAAGTTAGGCAGTTCATCGATCTTGGTTTTCTTTATCTCTTTAACGGCTTTCATGATTCCTCCAACGTTTTTAGCATTTTCTTGACTGCCTTAATATCTGCTGTTTGGCTTGATTTATTTCCCCAGCAGTCTTTGATTGCGCGTGAATTTAGCATAAGTAATTAGGGTAAAGAGTTTAGGTAAAGAAAAAGGCACCCACAGGTGCCTTTTCTATTGCAGCTTAACTAATGCTTACTCTTTATTGCCACCCATAATGCCCAAGAGTGCGAGCAAGTTGGTGAAGACGTTATAGACATCTAGGTAGATAGCTAAAGTAGCCATGACGTAGTTTGTCTCGCCACCGTTGATGATGCGCTGTACGTCAACCAAAATGAAAGCTGAGAAGATCGCAATTGCGAGAACCATCACAGTGAGCATCAAAGCAGGTAGTTGCAACCAGATGTTGGCTAATGAAGCCACGATCAAGAGCAGTACACCTACCATCAACCATTTACCCATGCCTGAGAAGTCGCTCTTACTCACAGTAGCAATGGTTGCCATCACAGCAAAAATTGCCGCAGTGCCACCAAAGGCCAGCATGATCAAGGTAGCGCCATTGCTGTAGCTATTTAAGGTGTAACCCACTAAGCCGGACATCATGATGCCCATAAAGAAGGTGAAACCCAGCAGCAACAGAACGCCTGCTCCAGTGTCTTTGTTTTTCTCAATCGCCCAGAAGAAGCCAAAAGCGATTGCCATAAAGACGATGAAGCCTAGAAAAGGACTACCCGCCATGAAGTTAAGCCCAAAAGCAACGCCGAGCCATGCGCCAATGACAGTAGGAACCATCGAAAGCGCCAAAAGGGCGTAAGTGTTGCGCAGTACGCGGTTGCGTACTTGAGGGGTGCTAATCGAGCCAGTTTGCCCAAAGCCGTAAGAGTTTAGATCGCTCATATTGACTCCTTTTTTCAAAGTAAAAACATAAGCCCACAAGGGACTGTTGACAGTAAGTATAGACAAAATAGGGTAATTTCAAGCCCCCCTGTAAAAAGACTACAAATCATAGGGTTATGCCCTGTAAATTCAAGGGCTTAGCCACGCTCAGATCAGGGTAAATACGGTCAGCCGATGTATAATTTGGGGGTCGCTGAATTCCTAGGGCGCTGTAGTGAGCGGGAAAGAAGTTCTTTCTAAGCCTAATTCAGTGCCAATTTGGCAAAATCTTTGAAATCACTATTGGAGTTTTACATGGCTATCGAACGCACCCTTTCTATTATCAAACCTGACGCAGTAGCAAAAAACGTGATCGGCAAGATCTATGACCGTTTCGAGTCAGCTGGTTTGAAGATTGTTGCGTCCAGAATGGCGCATTTGTCACAAGCTGAAGCTGAGCAGTTCTACGCTGTTCATGCAGCACGCCCTTTCTTTAAAGATTTGGTGAGCTTCATGATTTCCGGTCCTGTAATGATTCAGGTATTGGAAGGCGAAGGCGCGATTGCTAAGAACCGTGACTTGATGGGCGCTACCGATCCTAAGAAGGCGGACAAAGGCACTATCCGTGCTGACTTTGCTGACAGCATTGATGCAAACGCGGTTCATGGCTCTGATGCTCCTGAAACTGCTGCTGTCGAAGTTGCATTCTTCTTCGCTGGCATGAACGTTTTCAATCGTTAATTCACGATTGCTCACGAACAACCTATTTAATACATAAGTAGGCGCATTGACCTCCCCGCGCGTAAATCTCTTAGATTTTGACGCTGACCAAATGGCAGCGTATGTCGCGGGGTTGAATGAAAAGCCCTTTAGGGCCAAGCAACTCATGCAGTGGATCCACCAACGCGGTGTATCCAACATCAACGACATGAGTGATCTAGCAAAAAGCTTTAGAGCGACATTGCTCGATAAGGCAGAAGTTCTTTCACTTCCCATCATTAAAGATGAGCATGCAGCCGATGGCACCCGCAAGTGGTTACTCGATGTTGGCGCTGGCAATGCCGTGGAGTCTGTATTTATTCCTGAAGATGATCGTGGCACCTTGTGCATTTCATCTCAGGCTGGTTGCGCAGTCAATTGCCGTTTTTGCTCAACCGGGCATCAAGGCTTCTCCCGCAATCTCACCGCTGGTGAAATCATTGGCCAACTCTGGTTTGCTGAGCACTTGCTCCGCACTGATCCAAATGCAGTTCGCCGTATTGAGAAATACCCCACGCCAGGCTGGGAGCATACGGGTCGTGTGATCTCGAATGTGGTCTTGATGGGTATGGGTGAGCCTTTGCTCAACTATGACAACGTGGTGACGGCTTTACGTTTGATGCTTGATGACAGAGCCTATGGTTTATCACGCCGTCGTGTGACTCTCTCTACCTCTGGCGTGGTACCGATGATGGATCGCTTAGCACAAGATTGCCCAGTTGCCTTGGCGGTGTCGCTACATGCGCCGAATGACAAGCTACGTGATCAACTCGTTCCACTTAATCAAAAATATCCCTTAAGAGAATTACTTGCTGCGTGCGAACGGTATTTACCTTTTGCCCCAAGAGATTTTTTAACCTTTGAATACTGCATGCTCGATGGTGTCAATGACTCGGACATCCAAGCTAAAGAACTAGTGCGTTTATTAGCCAACATCAAGTGCAAAATTAATTTGATTCCATTTAATCCTTTCCCAGAGTCTGGATTAAAACGCTCATCAGCGCAGCGTGTTCATGCCTTCGCCAGCATTTTATTGGATGCAGGCATGGTAGCTACTGTTCGCAAAACCCGTGGCGATGATATTGCTGCAGCTTGCGGTCAATTAGCGGGTGATGTGGTTGACCGTACTAGAGTGCGCGAGCGTGCCGTGCATGACCAGCAGATTCATTTGGATCAAGATGACGATATTGACAGTCTTGATGATGAAGAAGAAGAGCAAGAGTACCAAGCTGAACGCCCAGTTCAATGGCTTAAAAGATTAGACGACTAATTTCATAAAAAGAGTCCTATGAGTGATACCTCTAACAATTCCCCAAAGCTGCCATTAGGTCCATCGCCAAAGCGGGAAACACGTCAAGCAACGGTTGCTTGGAAAACCAACATCATTACGATTGGTGGTAACGCGCCAGTGCGTGTCCAATCGATGACTAATACCGATACTGCTGATGCAGTCGGTACTGCTATACAGATTAAAGAGTTAGCTCGTGCTGGTTCGGAGATGGTGCGCATTACTGTCGATACACCAGCTGCAGCTGCCGCAGTTCCGTATATTCGTGAGCAGTTAGACAAGATGGATGTCTTGGTGCCATTGATCGGTGACTTTCACTACAACGGTCATACCCTATTAAAAGACTACCCCGAGTGTGCCAAGGCTTTATCAAAGTATCGAATCAATCCCGGCAATGTAGGTAAGGGTGCTAAACGTGATCCGCAATTTGCGCAAATGATTGAAGCGGCCTGTACATACGATAAGCCGATTCGGATTGGCGTGAACTGGGGTAGCTTGGATCAAGACTTGCTGGCTAGCATCATGGATGCTAATGCAGCGCTGCCAGTTCCCAAGACTGCGCAAGAAGTCATGATTGAGGCTTTGATTCAGTCAGCCTTACAGTCTGCTGAAAAAGCGGTGGAGTTTGGTATGAATCCAAACCAAATTATTTTGTCTTGCAAAGTGAGCAACGTCCAAGATTTGGTAGCGGTCTATCGCGATCTTTCTAATCGCTCAGATTACCCGTTACATTTGGGATTAACCGAAGCAGGCATGGGAAGCAAAGGTATTGTTTCCTCCACTGCAGCATTGGGTATCTTGTTGCAAGAGGGTATTGGCGACACCATTCGAGTTTCTTTAACACCTGACCCAGGTGCGCCACGAGAGAATGAAATCATTGTGGCTCAAGAGATTTTGCAAACCATGGGATTGCGTAATTTCACACCCATGGTGATTGCTTGTCCGGGCTGTGGCAGAACAACCAGCACCACCTTTCAGGAATTAGCTGCCAACATACAGTCTTATCTGCGTCAGCAAATGCCGGTGTGGAAAAAGACCCATCCAGGTGTTGAGGCGATGAATGTCGCTGTGATGGGTTGTATTGTCAATGGCCCCGGAGAGAGTAAGCACGCCAATATTGGTATTTCATTGCCAGGCACTGGCGAGACTCCTGCCGCACCGGTATTTGTGGATGGCATCAAAGTCAAAACTTTGCGTGGCGAAAATATTGCTCAAGAGTTTCAGGTCATTGTCGATGAGTACGTTCAGAAGAATTACGCTCCGAAGTAACAGTAAGCCAAAAACCAGAGCCAAAGCTATAGCAACAACATACAACAATAATAAAAAAGAAACTGAGCAAAGCACATCATGACTGAACAGGCAAACCCAGCTAAAGCGCAAAAGATTCAGAAAATTAATGGCGTACGTGGCATGAATGATCTCTTGCCAGCAGATGCTGCGCAGTGGACACATTTAGAGCATGTTCTGCGTGATCTCACGCGTGCTTACGGTTATGAATTTTTACGCACGCCCATTGTTGAAGCGACTGCAGTGTTTCAGCGCGGGATTGGTGAAGTAACCGATATTGTTGAAAAAGAGATGTATTCGTTTGAGGATCGCCTGAATGGTGAGCAACTCACATTGCGTCCAGAAGGCACTGCTGCTGTCGTGCGCGCCGTGGTTGAAAACAATTTACTGTACGAAGGGCCAAAGCGTCTTTGGTATACCGGACCCATGTTCCGCCATGAGCGTCCACAACGTGGCCGCTATCGTCAGTTCCATCAATTTGGTATTGAAGCGATGGGCTTTGCTGGCCCAGATATCGATGCAGAAATCATTTTGATGGGTCAACGCCTGTGGGATGAGCTCGGACTGAAGGGTGTACGTTTAGAGATTAATTCTTTAGGGCAAGCTCCTGAGCGCGCAGAACATCGCGCTGCCTTGGTAACGTACTTCGAGAAAAGCAAAGATCAACTCGATGAAGATTCACAGCGTCGTTTGTTAACGAACCCATTACGCATCTTGGATTCTAAGAATCCGGCAATGCAAGAGTTGATTGAAGGCGCACCCAAGTTATTGGATTTCTTAGGCGAAGAATCACTCAAGCATTTTGAGGCGGTGCAAACATTACTCAAGGCTAATAATATTCCTTGCAAGATCAACCCCCGTTTAGTGCGTGGCTTAGATTATTACAACCTGACTGTGTTTGAGTGGATTACCGAAGAGTTAGGAGCGCAAGGCACGATTGCCGGTGGTGGTCGCTATGACCCTTTGATTGAGCGTATGGGTGGTAAAGCTGCCCCAGCTTGCGGTTGGGCAATGGGTATGGAACGTGTCTTGGAGCTGATGAAGGTTTCTGGATCTTTGCCGGAAGCGCCGGCTCAATGCGATGCTTTTGTTATTCACCAAGGGGGTGAGACTTTAACTTCCGCCATGATCATTGCTGAGCGCTTACGTAATGCGGGTATTGATGCCATCCTCTTTTGCCCTCCTGATGGCCAGGCTGCTAGCTTTAAGTCACAAATGAAGAAGGCGGATGCGAGTGGGGCAGCCTATGCTGTCATCATTGGACCGGATGAATTAGCTAAAAACGAGGCTCAACTCAAAGATTTGCGTAGTACTGGTGAGCAGAAAGCGGTAGCCCTGGACAGCGTTGTAGAAGCAGTAATTGACGCCATAGTTGGCGCCACCGAATAGAATTAAGACATTCACTATTAATACTGTATTTATTTGCTTGGATTGACATGCCTTTAGACCTAGAAGAACAAGAACAATTAGATCAACTTAAAGCGTTTTGGCAAAAGTATCGCAATCTGATCACTGGTGTGGTCACGGCTGCTTTATTTGCCTATGCGGGGTATAACGGATATCAATGGTGGCGTACTAGCCAAGCTGCGGCTGCATCCCAGTTATACGAGACCATGGTTACTGCGATCAACAAGGGCGATAAAGATCAAACTTTACTCGCCGCTGATGATTTGCAAAAACAGTTCTCTAGTACGCCCTATGCTGCAATGTCTAGTTTAGTAGCTGCGAAGATTGCCGCTGATGCAGGTGACTCAGCCAAAGCAATCGATTATTTGCGCTGGGCTACCAAGAACGCATCTGACCAAGGATATCTAGCCTTAGCTAAGTTGCGCTTAACAGCTCAATTAATTGAGCTAGGCACTGAAAAGGATTTTGCAGAAGCGGATGCCATATTGAAGGAGAAGCCTGTTTCAGGTTTTGAGGCTTTGTGGTCAGAGCGTCGCGGCGATTGGTATCTAGCGCAAAAGAATACGGCTGATGCACGCAAGAGCTATGAGGCTGCATGGAAGCAGTTAAATGATTCAAAAGAATTCCCTGAAGAGGCGCGTCGTCTCTTGAAGGTTAAATTAGATGCCGTCGGAGGAGTAGCTCAGTGATGATGGATTGCAAACGCGTAGCAAAACTAGCAAGTACAGCTTTAGTACTAGGCTCGGTGGTAGTGGCCCTAGTAGCTTGTTCAGGCGGCTCGCGTGTGCGCAAGCCTGCTGAGCTAGTTCCCGTTAGCAATCAATTTGATTTTGCTCCCGTATGGACAACTAGCGTAGGTTCATCTGAGCCATTTAATTTTCATCCTGCGGTAGCGGGCGATGCTGTTTATGCCGCCTCTCATCGCGGTAATCTTGCCAAGATTGATTTACGTACTGGTCAAAAAGTATGGGAAGTATCTGTACCAGACCGCCTATCGATTGGACCTGGATCAGATGGTCGCACGACGGCAGTAGTCACCACCAAAGGCACTGTCTATGCTTATGACGATATTGGTAAGCCTATTTGGAATGTCAGTGTTGGCAGTGAAGTCCTATCAGAGCCAGTGGTTGCTGGCGGTATAGTCATCATTCGCACCTTGGATAATCGCTTTGTTGGTTTTGATGCTCAGACCGGTGTACGTAAGTGGACTTATCAACGTCAACAATCCGCTCTGTCATTGCGCGTTGGTTACGGCATGCTTGCCATCGGTAATGAGGTGATTGTGACTGGGTTTGCCGGGGGTCGCTTTGGGATGATTGCGATTGCGAATGGGGGTCTTGTTTGGGAGACTCCTGTTTCGTTTCCAAAAGGATTCTCTGAAATTGAGCGCCTCAATGATGTGACTGCTAAGCCAAGTATGGAAGGCGAAATTATTTGCGCCGTCTCTTATCAGGGTCGCGTAGGTTGTGGTCAAGCGCGCACAGGTAATTTATTGTGGTTCAAAGATTATTCAAGCTATACCGGTACAGCGCAAAGCCCTGATTTGGTTTTCTCCTCAAACGAAAAATCGCATGTCACTGCATTTGCGGTGAAAGATGGTTCACAAGCTTGGGAAAATACTCAGCTAACATTTAGAGATGTTGGTGAGCCGATGGCGGTTGGTAAGGTATTACTCGTTGGTGATGCGCAAGGTTATGTGCATGCACTCTCACAAGCGAATGGTGAAATGGTGGCACGCATTCGTCATGACAGTAGTCCCATCACAGCTGCACCGATTGCGGTGAACGGCCTCATCTTGGTTCAGTCTCAAGGTGGAAAACTAGCGGCGTACAGTCCAAAATGAATCCAGTAATTACTATTGTCGGTCGTCCTAACGTTGGCAAATCGACACTGTTTAATCGGCTTACACGTTCACGTGATGCATTGGTCGCAGACTTTTCAGGTCTAACCCGCGACCGTCACTACGGTAAAGGCCGCATCGGCGAGCGCGCATTTATTTGCGTAGACACTGGCGGATTTGAGCCTGTAGCGAAGACCGGCATTGTGGCCGAGATGGCCAAGCAAACCAAGCAAGCTGTTGCGGAATCAGACATTATTATTTTCTTGGTGGATGGCCGTTTGGGTATGGCCCCACAAGACCGTGTGATTGCGGATTTCTTGCGCAAGACGGGTAGACCGATCATCCTAGCAGTGAACAAGACTGAAGGTATGCAGTCTGGTGTGGTTACCGCAGACTTTCATGAGCTGGGCTTAGGTGAGCCATTTCCGATTTCATCGGCGCACGGTGATGGTGTTCGTGGTTTGATTGATGATGCTTTGGATTCTTTAGGCATACCAGAGCCAGAACCAGAAGAACAAGAAAACGATCCTAATCGTCCAATGAAGATTGCGGTAGTGGGTCGTCCTAACGTTGGTAAATCCACTCTGATCAATAAATTGATCGGTGAAGAGCGTGTGATCGCATTTGATATGCCAGGCACAACGCGCGATGCAATTGAAGTGCCCTTTGAGCGCAATGGTAAGCCGTATATTCTGGTAGATACCGCGGGTCTGCGCCGTCGTGGAAAAGTATTTGAAGCGATTGAGAAGTTCTCAGTGGTGAAAACATTACAGGCGATTGCAGATTGCAATGTCGTCATTCTGATGCTCGATGCCCAGCAAGATATTTCTGAGCAAGACGCTCATATTGCTGGATTTATTGTTGAGGCAGGACGTGCATTGGTAGTGGCCGTGAACAAGTGGGACGGTCTTGATTCTTACGTCAAAGAGCGTGCGCGTTTAGAGATCGCTCAAAAATTACGCTTCCTCGATTTTGCAAACGTACATCCGATTTCTGCCAAGAAGGGTACTGGTCTCAAAGAGTTATTTAAGGACGTTGATCTCGCTTATGCCGCAGCCATGGCGAAATTACCAACCCCTAAACTCACCCGCATTTTGCAAGATGCTATTGAGCACCAGCAGCCTAAGCGTGTGGGCATGGGTCGTCCAAAATTGCGCTATGCCCACCAAGGTGGTATGAATCCCCCCATTGTGGTGATTCATGGAACATCCTTGAGTGGTGTAACTGATAGTTACAAGCGTTATCTAGAAGGTCGCTTTAGAGAAGTCTTTAAGTTAATAGGCACCCCATTACGGATTCAGATGAATACCGCTAAAAACCCCTATGTTGATGCTGACAAGGGTAAAAAAGGTAAAAAGAAGTAAAAAAGTAAAAATAGCGCTACAGTTTTAATTGTGTTTTAAGTGGGGGGACTTGTTTTTTGAATATCAGACCCCTTATGTTGGAGACAGGTAGTAGTTTTAGTAACACCTAGTAGTTGAATAGAAGATAAAAAAAGCAAGACTCCCAAAATAGCAGCAAATAAAAACCATCAAGGAGCAGTATGAACAACAGCAAAACCCAATTACTTCAGGATCCATTCCTCAATGCCCTGCGCAAAGAGCATGTGCCTGTCTCCATCTATCTGGTTAATGGCATTAAGTTGCAAGGTAATATTGAATCGTTTGATCAATACGTAGTCCTCTTACGTAACACCGTAACTCAGATGGTTTACAAGCACGCTATTTCTACGATTGTTCCTGCTCGTGCAGTGGAGTTCCGCACGGAAGAAGCTAGCTCTGTTTAAAACGGGTGTAGATGCGGCGCGTGCCGTTCTGGTTGGAGTCGATACAGGCCGCGAAGATTTTGCGGACAGCATGGCTGAACTCAGCCTGCTCGCACAGAGTGCCGGCTCGATACCTATTACTAGTGTGATTGCCCGCAAGGGTAAAACCGATCCCGCTCTATTTATTGGCTCAGGCAAAGCGAACGAAGTTAAAAAAGCGATGGAAGAGGAGGGTGCCGAATTGGTCATCTTTAACCATCCTTTATCCCCAACTCAGCAACGCAATTTAGAACGCCATATTGGCTTTCATGTCATGGACCGTACGGGTCTCATTTTGGACATCTTTAGCCAAAGAGCGCAAAGTCATATTGGTAAAACGCAGGTTGAGCTAGCTCAGGTTCGCTACCGCATGTCTAGACTGGTACGTGCCTGGAGTCACTTAGAGCGTCAACGGGGTGGTATTGGTGTGCGTGGTGGTCCTGGTGAAACTCAGATGGAGTTAGACCGACGGATGCTGGCGACCAAGGCGAAGCGTCTAGAGCTGGAGTTGGAGAAGCTTCAGCGCCAGCAAAGAACCCAAAGAAGAGCCCGTAATCGCAAGGATGTCTTTTCGGTTTCGCTGGTGGGTTACACCAACGCCGGTAAATCCACCTTGTTTAATGCCCTTACAAAAGCAGGGACTTATGCGGCAGATCAGTTATTTGCAACCCTGGATACAACCTCCCGTAAAGTCCATTTAGACGGTGTGGGTTCAATAGTGGTTTCCGATACCGTAGGTTTCATCCGTGAGTTACCTCACCAACTGGTGGAGGCGTTTAGGGCCACCTTGGATGAAACTATTCATGCAGATCTGATTTTGCATGTGATTGACGCCTGTAGCCCGGTCGCAAGGGAGCAAAAGGCCGAAGTAGAGGCTGTTTTACGGGAAATTGGGGCCGATGACATCCCCCGTATCGAGATCATGAACAAGATTGACCAGATGCCCCAGACCTTTACGGAAGGGGCTGTCCTGACTCGCGATTCGGAGGGGATTCCGAGTCAGGTTTTCCTCTCTGCCAGAACTGGCTTAGGCCTTGATTTATTGCGCTCAGCCCTTGCTGAATGCTCTCAAATGACTGATAGAATAAGGATCGAGCAGAATCGCGCCAAAGTTCAAATGAACCCCGACGAGTTTTTAGCTCCTTTACCAGAACGACCAGAAACTTCCGAATTTAATCCGATTCCTAACCGTAAGTACTCACCAAACGATGCGTAAATTTCTCGAACTGTTTTCGATCAATGATCCAGGCTGGGGTAATAGTCAACCTGGAAGCGGATCTAAAGATGCTAAAGAGGGTCAAGGTTCTAATCAGGCTCCAAAAGGAGACCCTGCTAACCCGGGATCGGATAAGCCTGTTGAAACTCAACCTCAGAATCAGCCTGCGCGACCAAACGGCCCGCCAGACTTAGATGAGTTATGGCGTGACTTTAATGACCGCCTAAGCGGAATCTTTGGCGGCAAGAAAAAGCCAGGCTCTACATCAGGCACAACAGCGAATAAGCCAAACAGTGCTGATATTCCTCCACCATCACAACGTGGCAATGGTGGCGGTAACGGCGGCGGCAACGGTAACGGCGGCGGTGGTTTTAATGTACCCAACTTTAATTTCACTAACCCCTTTGGTTCCAAATTCACAGTGATCATGGCTGCAGGCGGCGTAGTAGTGCTGTGGATTTTTAGTGGTTTCTACATCATTCAAGAAGGCCAGTCGGGCGTGGTTACCACTTTTGGTAAGTATGCTTACACTGCAGGTCCTGGTATTAACTGGCGCATGCCTTGGCCTGTTCAGACTGAGCAAATCGTGAACGTCTCCGGAGTGCGCTCTGTCGAGGTTGGCCGTTCTATTTTGATTAAAGCAACTAACCAAAAAGACACTTCCATGCTCACTGAAGACGAAAACATCATTGATGTGCGTTTTGCAGTTCAGTACCGCTTAAAAGATCCAACTGACTATTTGTTTAATAATCGCGATCCCGATACCACCGTGGTTCAAGCTGCAGAAACTGCAGTGCGTGAAATTGTGGCGCGTAGCAAGATGGACACCGTTTTATATGAAGGTCGCGAAAAGATTGCGATTGATTTAGCTGCCTCAATACAGAAAATTCTGGATAGCTACAAAACCGGTATTTATGTGACCAGCGTGACTGTTCAAAACGTTCAGCCGCCTGAGCAAGTTCAAGCTTCATTTGATGATGCTGTTAAGGCCGGCCAAGATCAGGAGCGTCTGAAGAGTGAAGGTCAGGCATATGCGAACGACATCATTCCACGTGCAAAGGGTACTGCTGATCGACTCATTCAAGAGGCTGAAGGATATAAGGCTAGAGTAGTTGCAACCGCAGAGGGTGATGCAAATCGCTTCAAGCAAGTTCAGACTGAGTATGCAAAAGCACCTGGCGTGACGCGTGACCGTATGTACATTGATAGTATGCGAGAGATGTATAACAACGTGTCTAAAGTTTTGGTAGACACTACAAAGAGCAACAGCATGCTATATCTGCCTCTGGATAAAATCATTGCTCAAGTCAGTGCAGAAAGCACACAAGTCGCTACTGGTCAGGCACCAGCTACAACGCCTACTGGGTCTGTAACCGTGGGTGGTGCGACGGGCAATCCAGCAGCACCATTTAGCAACAATGCAACTAGCCCAAGCCCAAGCAATACCTCTGGCGTTGGCGCTTCCGAAAAACGTGACGGCCTGAGAAACCGTGATAGAGGGGATGCAAGATAATGAATGCCAATCGTCTCTTAGCCGCTATAGCTGGTCTGATCGGCCTTTTCTATGTACTGACTTCCAGTATTTTTGTAGTCGATCAGCGTAACTACGCAGTGGTGTTTTCATTCGGTCAAATTGTGCGTGTGATTGAGCAGCCTGGCTTGCAAGCTAAGCTCCCAGCGCCTTTTGAAAACGTACGCTTTTTTGATCGTCGTATTTTGACGATTGATACTCCGGAAGCGGAGCGCTTTATTACTTCTGAGAAGAAAAATCTCTTGGTAGATTCTTATGTGAAGTGGCGCATTGTTGATCCCCGCAAGTTCTTTGTTAGTTTTAAAGGTGATGAACGCTTGGCACAGGATCGCTTAACTCAGTTAGTGCGATCTGCCTTGAACGAAGAGTTCACTAAACGCACAGTCAGAGAGATCATTTCTGACCAACGTGAACAAGTGATGCAGGGTATTCGTAAAAAGGTAGCTGATGATGCATCTGATATCGGTGTTGAAATAGTCGACGTTCGCCTCAAGCGCGTAGATCTCTTGGCTGAAATCAGCGACTCCGTCTACCGACGAATGGAAGCAGAGCGTAAACGTGTTGCTAATGAGTTGCGCTCCACCGGTGCCGCAGAGTCAGACAAGATTCGAGCTAATGCAGAGCGACAACGTGACACGATTTTAGCTGAAGCCTATCGTGAAGCGCAGAAAATTAAAGGTTCTGGTGATGCTAAAGCAACCGCTTTATATGCAGATGCATTTGGACGTGATCCTCAGTTCGCTCAGTTCTATCAGAGTCTCCAGGCCTACCGTAGTTCCTTCAAGGATAAGCGGGATGTGATGGTGGTTGAGCCTAATAGCGAGTTCTTCAAATTCATGAACAAAAAAAATTAAGAGTGAATGTTGCAAATCATGAATCGCTGGTTACTTCCTGAATATATTGCTGATGTTTTGCCAGCCGAGGCTCGCAAGGTTGAAACACTGCGTCGCGCCATTTTGGATTTGTATCAATCCTATGGCTATGAACTAGTTGCTCCGCCTATATTGGAGTTCCTAGATTCTTTGCTGACTGGCACTGGTTCAGATCTGAATTTACAAACATTTAAATTGGTTGATCAGTTGTCTGGTCGTACATTGGGCCTGCGTGCTGACATGACTCCGCAAGTTGCTCGCATTGATGCGCACTTACTCAATCGTAAAGGTGTAACCCGCCTTTGCTATGCGGGCTCTGTTGCTCATGCTCGTACTCCGGTAGGGAGTTCTGCTCGCGAGGAATTACAACTGGGTGCAGAGATATATGGATGCGCTACATGGGAAGCGGATTTCGAGGCAGTTTCTTTACTGCTAGAAACTTTGCGTGTGGCTGGACTGAATAAGGTCTACCTTGATCTTTCGCATGCGGGCGTGCTTGAAGGCATTCTAGATGGGCAAGTTAAAGATAAGGGTGAAGTTGAGGCTCTGTATAGCTTGTTGCAAAGTAAAGATCGCCCACGCTTGGCGATTTGGTCTCAATGCTTACCGACCAAGTCTGCGCAAGCCCTCATGGCTCTTACTGAATTAAACGGCCCCTGTGCGCAAGTATTGGCTGACGCTAGAAAGTCTTTGCCGAAACATCCCTTGATTGACGAGGCCTTGGCGCAATTAGAAAATTTAGCTGCAGCAACCAATGCATTCAAAGTCAATGTTGAGCTCAGTATCGATCTGGCGGATTTGCGCGGATACCAATATCACAGCGGTGTGATGTTTGCGGCTTATGTTGATCAGTTGCCACAGCCAATTGCGAGAGGCGGCAGATACGATCACGTTGGTCAGGCATTTGGACGCTCCCGTCCTGCGACTGGCTTTTCAATGGATTTGTTGACCTTGGCTAATCTTGCGCCTTTAGCGCAAAGAAAACCTGCCATCGTAGCGCCTTGGACTTTGGAGGCCGGCTTGGCTAGCAAGATTGCCGAGTTACGCGTTGCTGGTGAAGTAGTCATCCAAGCGCTTGGCGGTGATGATGTAGAAACCGCCGAATATCTTTGTGATCGTGAGTTAGTAAGGCAAGATAGTGCATGGGTGGTAAAAAAGAAGTAATCGGCTTTATTAACAACACACTAATTCTGTAATTATCTTTTGGATTTCATTATGTCTTTAAAGCAACAAGCTCGTGGTCGTAACGTCGTTGTCATTGGCACCCAGTGGGGCGACGAGGGTAAGGGCAAAGTGGTGGATTGGTTAACTGACCATGCTCAAGCAGTTGTGCGTTTTCAGGGTGGGCATAATGCAGGTCATACGCTGATTATTGGCGATAAAAAAACAATTTTGCGTTTGATTCCCTCCGGAATCATGCATAAGAACGTGATTTGCTACATTGGGAATGGTGTTGTACTTTCTCCTGAAGCGCTCTTTAAAGAAATTGGTGAGTTAGAGGCTGCAGGCTTAGATGTGCAGTCCCGTTTAAAGATTTCTGAAGCAACCACTTTAATCTTGCCGTATCACGTAGCCATTGATCATGCTCGTGAGAAAAAACGGGGTGATGCCAAGATTGGAACCACGGGTCGTGGTATCGGACCGGCTTATGAAGATAAAGTTGCTCGACGTGCTTTGCGTGTTCAAGATTTGTTTTATCCAGAAAAGTTTGCTGCGCAATTGCGTGAAAACTTGGAATATCACAACTTCATGCTCACAAACTACTATGGGGCTGAGCCAGTCGATTTCCAAAAGACTTTAGAAGAGGCTATGTCTTATGCGGAACGCATCAAGCCGATGGTGGTCGATGTCTCTAGCGCTTTATATGCAGCAGAGCAAGCTGGTCAAAATTTATTATTTGAAGGTGCACAAGGCACTTTGCTCGATATTGATCATGGCACCTATCCATACGTGACTTCCAGTAACTGCGTGGCTGGTAATGCAGCTGCGGGATCTGGAGTTGGTCCAGATTCATTGCAATATATCTTGGGTATTACTAAGGCCTATTGCACACGCGTCGGTGCTGGCCCGTTCCCGAGTGAGTTATACGACTTTGATAACCCAGCCAAGCAAGATCCAGTTGGCATTCGTTTAGCTGAAGTGGGTAAAGAGTTTGGCTCTGTTACCGGCCGTCCGCGTCGCACTGGTTGGCTAGATGCTGCTGCACTGAAGCGTTCTATTCAGATCAATGGCTTATCTGGTTTGTGTATTACTAAGCTTGATGTACTAGATGGCTTTGAGACGATTCGTCTTTGCGTGGGCTATAAGCTTGACGGTCAAACATTGGATGTATTGCCGCGCGGCGCCGAAGCTGTTGCGCGTTGTGAACCAATTTATGAGGATTTCTCGGGTTGGAAGGGAACTACTTTTGGTATTCGTGAATGGGACAAACTCCCAATAGAGGCACAGAAGTTCCTGCATCGCATCGAAGAAGTTGCAGGGAAGCCGATCGCCATGGTCTCAACAGGACCTGAGCGCGATGAAACGATTCTTCTGCAACATCCATTCAAAGGTTAATAAAGCACTTCCTTTTTCAACTTTTTATATTTAATTTACACATTTGCTTTGGGATTTAGAAATGACAGCACGTACACAATGTAATAGCCTTCAAGTAGCTACACCGCTTTACCGTTTTATCGAAGATAAAGTCTTGCCTGGCACGGGCATCAAAAGCGCAGACTTTTGGAAAGGTTTTGACGAGATCGTTAAAGATCTGAGCCCAAAAAATGAAGCATTGCTAGCCAAGCGCGATCGCTTGCAATTGGATTTAGATAAATGGCATCAAGCTAATCCTGGACCAATCAAAGATATGCCTGCTTATCGCAAGTATCTGAAAGAAATTGGTTATATCGATGATGTGCCTGCTAAAGTTTTGGCGACTACTCAGAATGTGGATGATGAGCTGGCTCTCCAAGCCGGTCCTCAGCTGGTTGTTCCGGTGCTCAATGCACGCTATGCATTAAATGCGGCAAATGCGCGTTGGGGCTCTTTGTATGATGCTCTGTACGGCACAGACGTGATCTCTGAAGAAGATGGCGCTACTAAAGCGGGAGCTTACAACCCAATTCGTGGTGCTAAGGTAGTTGCCTACGCACGTCAGTTTTTAGATCAAGCTGCTCCTTTGGCTAAAGCCTCTTATGACGATGTAGTTGCCTATAGCGTTGTTGACAAAAAACTGTCTGTGAAACTAAAAGACGGTAGCACAACGGGCTTGACGGATGATAAGCAGTTTGTTGGTTACCAGGGCGATGCCTCTGCGCCATCATCTGTTTTATTGCGCAATCATGGCATTCATATTGATATCCAAATTGATAAGACTAAAACCATTGGCGCTTCTGATCCAGCTGGAGTAAACGACGTGGTGCTTGAAGCTGCGCTCTCAACCATTTTGGACCTAGAAGACTCAGTAGCAGTTGTTGATGGCGATGACAAAGTGCTTGCTTATGAGAATTGGTTAGGCATTCTCAAGGGTACCTTGGTTGAAGAAGTGAGCAAAGGTGGCAAGACCTTTACTCGTAAACTCAATGCAGATCGTAATTACACTGCAGGTATTGGCGCAGTCAATGCTAAAGACGGCATTGTTACTTTGCATGGGCGATCACTCTTGTTTCTCCGTAACGTTGGTCACTTGATGACTAACCCAGCCATCATTACTGGCGATGGTAAAGAAATCTACGAAGGCATCTTAGATGCAGTCGTGACGGTATTAATTGCTCTATATGACATCAATCGCCCAGCGACTCAAACTATTGGTAATACTCGTAAAGGCTCTGTCTATATTGTGAAGCCAAAAATGCACAGCGCAGAAGAAGTAGCGTTTGCTGGCGAGCTCTTTGGTCGGGTTGAGAAATTACTTGGCTTGCCAGAGAACACAGTCAAGTTGGGCATCATGGATGAAGAGCGCCGTATGAGCGTCAACATTAAAGCTGCTATTGCTGCAGCTGGTGCTCGCGTGGCCTTTATTAATACTGGCTTCTTAGACCGCACTGGTGATGAGATGCATACCGGTATGTATGGTGGCGCCATGGTTCGCAAAGGTAGGATGAAGATTGCCAAATGGTTTGGAGCATATGAGCGCCGTAATGTGTTGGCAGGCTTAGATTGCGGTCTACGTGGTCGCGCACAGATTGGTAAGGGCATGTGGCCTGCGCCAGATCTCATGAAAGAGATGGTTGAGCAAAAAGCTGCACATCCTCAAGCTGGAGCCAATACCGCTTGGGTGCCATCACCTACTGCCGCTACTTTGCACGCAATTCATTATCATCAGGTCGATGTGGCCAAGATCCAAGAAGAGATGGAGAAACAAGATACTGCAGCTGAATATGAGGCTTTAACCGATGATCTCCTGACTGTACCAATTGCGCTCTATCCTGATTGGACTAAAGAGGAGATTCGCGAATCCCTGAATAATAATTGCCAAGGTATTTTGGGTTATGTAGTTCGCTGGATTGACCAAGGTGTTGGTTGCTCTAAGGTGCCTGATATTTATAACGTAGGCTTAATGGAAGATCGCGCAACATTGCGTATTTCTAGTCAGCACATTGCTAATTGGTTACTACATAAGTATGTAACTAAGGCAGAAGTTGAGGAAGCTATGCAAAGAATGGCCAGCATTGTTGATGGTCAAAATGCTGATGATCCCCTCTACAAGCCAATGATGCCAAACTATAAGGATTCATATGCCTTTCAAGCTGCAAGTGATCTGATCTTTAAGGGTCTTGAGCAGCCAAACGGGTATACCGAGCCATTGCTGCATGCGTGGCGTTTGAAGGTTAAGCAGGCACAAGCAAAGTAATCTGAAGTGAGTAGCCAATGAGAATGGATTTGTCGAAAGGCAAGTCCATTTTTTTTCTTTTTGTCAGAGCTTACCTAATCATTCAAGCACTCTATGTTTAGTTTCTTAAACCTTTTCACCAGACCATCTCATGCTCGTGGCCAAGAGCTAGGCTTTCAAGTGAATGATGGAGGTAGAGCGCTTGCAGGTTTCAAAGGTGGGGCTGGTGACTGTGTCGTTCGGGCGATTGCTATTGCTGCCCATTTACCTTATTTGCAGGTTTACAAAGATCTTCGTGCTGCTAATGCAGCCTATGCCGATCAAAGAAATGATAAGTTGGCTAGACGGCTCAATGCTAAGGGTGCCTCACCCCGTAACGGCAATCATCGCAATGTATTTCATGATTACATTCTGTCCCATGGGTTTGAGTGGGTTCCTACAATGCAGGTTGGGGCTGGCTGTAAAGTGCACTTACTGGCAAATGAGCTACCCTCGGGCAGATTAATTGTGAAAGTTTCTAAGCACCTAACTGCTGTCATTGATGGGGTTATCCAAGATACCCACAATCCTTCTCGGGGTGGGTCACGCTGTGTGTATGGCTATTACATTTTGCGCTAGGGACGCTTTTGATAAAGAAAAAGCCTCCAAAATGCAGAGGCTAATTTTTTAATAAATGACCAAAAATGGCCTAAAACAGTGCTAAATCAGCAATAAATTACCAATTTCCACTAGTTCTACGTGATTTTTGCTCCATCACTTTCGCTTCACTAAAAGCAGTCGCCAATAAGACAAAGAAGTCTTTAATTGCTAAAAAAGGCTTAAAGCTAATAGCGGATGTTTGTTGAAATTGAACTGAGTTTGAATGTGCCATGGTGAGCTCCTTAAGGGTTAACCCTAATGATACACCTTATTCTTAGCAATTGCAGCTTCTGCCTATAAAAACCCACCCTGATTACGCAGCTTGCTTACTTTCTGCTAGGCGGGCTATATTCACAAGGATAAACAAGCGTATTAAACCGAATTTATTTAAAAAGAAAGATTGTGATGATTTCATTTAAGAGACCAGATGGTAATTCAGTAGAGGCCTATTTAATTGAGCCGGCCAATCCGACTAATGCTCCGGGTGTGGTGGTGATTCAAGAGTGGTGGGGCCTTGATGATGAGATTAAAAATGTTGCTAACCGTTTAGCAAAAGCAGGATATCGTGCTCTAGTCCCGGATCTTTATCGAGGTAAGCTCGCTTTGGAAGCAAATGAAGCAGAGCACCTCATGAATGATCTGAATTTTGGTGATGCTGCCAGTCAAGATATCCGCGGTGCTGTTCAGTATCTCAAGGCAACGGGTAGCTCTAAAGTTGCTGTCACCGGTTTTTGTATGGGTGGGGCGCTCACAGTTCTGTCGGCCGGCCTTGTTCCGGAATGCGATGGCACGGTGGTTTGGTATGGCTACCCTCCGCTGGAGTATGTTGATGCAGTAGCTATCAAAAAGCCGATGTTGGCACACTGGGCGCTGCATGATGATTTTTTCTTGATTGCTGGAGTAGATCAACTGGAAGAAAAGTTGAAAGCAGCTGGAGTGACTTATGATTTCGAGCGCTATGACGCCAAGCATGCTTTTGCTAATCCAAAGTCAGATGCTAGAGGTCTGCCACCATTGCAATACAACCCAGCTGCTGCTGATTTGGCGTGGGAGCGCACGATGCATTTCTTAAAAACTCAGCTCACTCTATAAGCGCCTTATTTACAGATTTATCCTATGCATCTTTTTGCCGAAAACATCGCTGTTGAACTTTCTTCTTATTACCGTAATCTTGCCTTAGGGCATGGGGTGATTCCTAAAGTCTTTACCTTAGTCAATGGAGAAGGGAGTCAATACCTCTTTTTTATTGACGACTTGCGTATGAATGCGGAAGAAGAAAATCAATTTTTGTCTTATATCGTGCAAGAGCATGAGGCAGTTTGTTATGCGCGTGGAACTTTAGTGATCCTAGAGAAGTCTCAACAACTCATTGAGTTTGCAGTAATTGATCAGGACGACGCACAAGCAATTGTGTGCTCCGCCCAATTAACGCGGGATGTTGATGATAAGCCGGTTGGATTAACTGAGTTTGAAAAGATTCTGGCTCCCAAAAAGACAATCTTCTTTAGTGGACTGTTTGCGCCGATTGAGCTGTCCGAAGATAGGGCGGAAGAGTTTGAAGGTCTTTGGGAAGAAATGAAACCCAAGATTTTGCATCGATCTATGGGGCTCTAGCTTTTTAATATGACGCCAGGACAACAGCGAGAATATGTTTTATGACGGATAAATTACATCCCCATAACGCCATTGATGACGTCAAGTTCAAGTATCGCAACGAGACTGAAGAAGAAGTTCGAATCAATTTAGCTGCAGCATATCGTCTCGCTGCGATGAAGGGGTGGGACGATGGTATCTATACCCATATTTCAGCTTCTGTTCCAAATGAAGAGGGTGCCTATCTCATCAATCAATTTGGTTTGCGCTTTGATGAAGTAGCCCCAGAAAATTTAGTCAAGGTGAACCTTGATGGAGAAATTATCTCGGGCATAGGGCCAGTGAACAAATCTGGTTTTGCTATTCATGGGGCAGTACATACGGCCAGGTCAGATGCAGCATGTGTACTGCATTTGCACGTTGATTCCGTCATTGCGATCTCTGCACAAAAGCAAGGTTTATTACCACTGTCACAGCATGCCTTACGGTTCTATAGCGATATTGAAAGGCATCACTATCAAGGGCTGGCCTTATCAGCGTCTGAGCAAGCGGGACTCATATCTGCTCTTGGAGATAAAAAGGCTTTATTGTTAGAAAATCACGGCAGCATCATCTGTGGTGTCAGTATTCAACAGGCGTTTTATTTGATGGATGTATTAGATAAGGCCTGCAAAATTCAAATACTGGCGGGTGCGGCAGAAGGATTAATAATTCCCGATCCGGCAATTTGCAGGATGACTTACGAGCAATTATGCAGTGATGGTGATGAGGAAGGTCAGATGGAGTGGCCAGCTTATCTAGGTTTATTAAAAAATAGTGAATAGGAGATATCTATGCCATTAATTCAAATTCAAATATTTGAGGGTCGCAGCGATGAGGTCAAGCGCGAGTACGCTAAGGCAATTACGGAAGCTGCGGTGAAAATTATGGGATGCAGCGCTGAATCAGTGGATGTTATTTATCGGGACGTTAAGAAATCAGATTGGGCGACTGCAGGCAAGTTATGGAGTGATTAATATTTGCGTATTAATACATGCCTGAATGTGGAAGCCTAAATGGGGCTTGTATTTATGAAAGACGTCCCCATATAGACTTTATGTATTTTTATGTAGAAATGGCCAGTTTTCTTTAAAATGGTCTTGTATTTTCAGGCGCAGAGCCCTGTTAAACCTTGTTTGGTGCCCAGGAAGGGACTCGAACCCCCACAACCTTACGATCGCCAGCACCTGAAGCTGGTGCGTCTACCAATTTCGCCACCTGGGCATGCCGTTATTATAAAGGTATGCGCCTTCTGGCCCACCTCTTCACTTGTTTTGGCCTTTCACCCTTCAGACTTGATGGTTTGATACAGTAGGCTAATTCAGAATTTTCATTGAAATATAAGGCATGTATTGCCGAAGGAATTAAATGCGTAAAGCAAAAAACTTGGTGCCACGAGAGGCTGACCGTTTGGGTACAGTCCAGGGTCACCGAGATGGATTTGGATTTGTCATCCCAGATGACGGTGGTGAAGATATTTTTCTTTCTGAAAGAGAAATGTCCCGCGTCATGCATGCAGATAGGGTTAATGTCAGAGTATTAGGAACAGATCGGCGCGGTCGTCCAGAAGGTCAGATCGTCGATGTCATTTTGCATGCTAATAAAGTAGTTATCGGACGTCTCTTAAATGAGAATGGCGTGTTGATTGTTGCGCCGGAAGACAAGCGTATTGGTCACGATATTTTGATTCCACCAAAAGGTCAGGGTAACGCCAAATTAGGTCAGGTCGTCAGTGTCGAGATCATTGACTATCCAGATAGCTACCGTCAAGCCGTTGGTCGTGTTATCGAAGTTTTGGGTGAAATTGATGATCCTGGTATGGAAATCGAAATCGCCGTTCGTAAATATGGCGTGCCCCACGAATTTTCAGCAGCAGCAAAAAAAGAAGCAGAGGCCTTGCCCGACACTGTTAGGCAATCGGATCTGGAAGGTCGCGTGGATTTGCGCGATGTTCCTTTGGTTACTATTGATGGTGCTGATGCGCGTGACTTTGATGATGCGGTATATTGCGAGCCGCTTATGTTCGGCAAGATTAAGGCCTGGCGCCTAATTGTCGCGATTGCTGATGTATCTCATTATGTCAAGCCAGGACATCCTTTGGATGATGAGGGACTTCTGCGTGCAACCTCAGTGTATTTCCCAAGACGGGTAATACCGATGCTGCCGGAGAAGATCTCTAATGGTCTTTGCTCGTTGAATCCTGATGTTGATCGTTTGTGCATGGTCTGTGACTCGGTAGTGGATCAAAGTGGCGTTGTTTTGGCTTACCAGTTTTATCCCGCTGTCATGCATTCTGCGCAGCGCTTTACATACGATACGGTTTGGGAGATTCTCTCTAATAGCAAAGGTCCTGAGGCAACTCGTTTTGCTCAGTTCAGGCCTCTGCTGACCAATCTTTATTCCCTGTACAAAATATTGCTAGACGCACGCCAAAAACGTGGCGCTATCGAGTTTGAAACAACCGAAACTCAAATCATCAGTAATGAGTTAGGCAAGATTTTGCGTATTGAACCTCGTTTGCGTAACGACGCGCATCGCTTGATTGAAGAATGTATGTTGACAGCAAATGTCTGCGCTGCTGATTTCATTGATAAAAATAAGCATCTCAGTCTCTACCGTGTACACGGTGAGCCTTCCGAAGAAAGATTGATGACTTTGCGCCAGGTTTTACGTACCTCTGGCTTATCTTTGGGCGGCGGCGAAAAGCCGAAACCAAAAGACTATGCCAAGCTCATGCGTGAAATCAAAGAGCGTCCCGATGCCAATATGTTGCAGTCGGTTGTTTTACGTTCTATGCAGCAAGCCATGTACCAGCCAGATAACGAAGGTCACTTTGGTCTTGCGTATCCCGCATATTCGCATTTCACAAGTCCGATTCGTCGATACCCTGATCTCTTAACGCATCGTGTCATCAAAGCAATTCTTGCTAAGAAACCTTACACGCCAGTATTGCCCCCAACAGTTCCCTTAAATCTCACTCTGCCGCGCAAAGGTAAAGGTCGCGAAAATGCTGTGAATGCTAAGAAATCTCATAGCGATGCAAAGGAGGCTGCAGCTAACGGTACGCGATTGCCTAAATTGCCTAAGGGCGCTAATGCGGCAATGCCTATTTGGGGTCAATTGGGTGTGCATTGCTCATCGAATGAGCGCCGTGCTGATGAAGCATCCCGTGATGTAGAGGCTTGGCTCAAGTGCTATTACATGCGCGATCATTTGGGGCAAGAATATGCTGGTACGGTTACTGGGGTAGCTACATTTGGTTTGTTCATACAATTAGAAAATCTCTTTGTAGAGGGCATGATCCATGTGACTGAACTGGGCGGTGATTACTTCCAGCACGATGAAGCCCGTCAAGAATTGCGTGGCGAGAGAACGGGTATTCGTTATCGCTTAGGTGATCGGGTACACGTTTTAGTCAGTCGAGTCGATCTAGATGCGCGTAAGATTGAATTTAGCCTGGTGAAATCAGTTGGCTTAGAGCCAGGCGGCACTACCAATCGTCGTCAAATCATATTGGCTAGCGATACCGGTAGACCCAATAAAAAAGCTGCACCTAAAAAAGGCCGCCCTGGAAGTAAAGAGCCGCAGAAGCATGCTGGTGTGAACGTCAATGCTGCTAAATCTGCTGGTAACCTTGGTGCAAATCAATCCAAGAATCAAGCTGGGCGCACCGCAAGTAAAGTTGCGAAGTCTGGTAAGCCCACAAGACCTGCCGGCAAGCCTGCTGGTACCAAACCACCTGTTCGCAGTACTAAAGCGCGTCGTAAATAAGTATCAATACTAGATCGAGATAAGTAAAGATGAAGCAAATATTAGTTGGTTTTCATGCGGTTCAAGCGCGCTTACGAGTGGATGCAGCAAGTCTGAAGTCAGTTTATTTTGATCCTAGTCGGCGTGATCGCCGTATGGGTGATTTTCTCAAGCAGGCTGAAGAAATTCTAGGTGAAAGACTACATGCTGCCGATGCCGAGCGTCTTCATAAGTTGGCGGGACATGATCGCCACCAGGGTGTAGTGGCACTAGCTGAGAAGATGACCATTGCGCGGACCATTACCGAGGTAGTAGAAGATGCGCAAAGCAATCAAAGTAAGGTGATGTTTTTAGTCTTGGATGGTGTAACCGACCCCCACAACTTTGGTGCATGTTTGCGTGTCGCTGATGGTGCTGGAGTAGATGCGGTAGTGATTCCTAAAGATCGTTCGGCCTCAATTAATGCTACTGTGAGTAAGGTTTCGAGTGGTGCTTCTGAGGTGATGCCCGTTATTACTGTTACCAATCTAGTTCGAAGCATGAAAGAAATGCAGGAAGCAGGTGTTTGGCTAATCGGTACCGATGATGAAGCTGAAAAATCGATTTACGACTTAGATTTGACTGGTCCCATAGGTATTGTTATGGGTGCGGAGGGTGAGGGCATGCGCCGCTTAACCCGCGAGACTTGTGATGAGTTGGTACGCATCCCGATGAAGGGTGTTGTAGAGAGTCTGAATGTATCCGTTGCCAGTGGCGTCTGCTTGTATGAAGCACTAAGACAGCGTCTATCCAAAGAGTCTAAATAGTCAACTGCTTTACAAATTGCTCTAGTTGGGCTGGTGGCAGAGCACCACTAACACGGTGCACCTCTTTACCACCTTTAAATCCTGCTAGGGTCGGTATTGAGCGGATATTCCATTGCGATCCGAGTGCCTGCTCTGCCTCAGTATTGACTTTCACAAATAAAACTTGATTTGCATGAGTAATGGCACTTGACTGAAAGGTCGGACCAAACATCTTGCAGGGCCCACACCATGGCGCCCAGAAATCGACTATTACTGGCATGACAGATTGAGTTATAAGTTCACTAAAGTTAGCTGCTGTAGCGTTAATTGGGAGCGATAGGAGTTCTTGTTGACAGGCTCCGCAGATAGGCGTTTGATTGAGCTTTTCAGCAGGAATACGATTTCCTTTATTGCAATGCGGGCAATGAATAATCATCTTGACTCCTTAGTCTAGCAATTGACAGAATTAGTTACTTAAGAGCGCTTCTAGTTTCTCGGTATCGATACAGAAATTCCTAATCCCTTCGGCTAGTTTTTCAGTAGCCATTGCATCATTATTTAACTGCAATCTAAAGTTTGACTCATCTAGCTTAAGTGCGATGATCTGTTCGCTGGCAAGTGCGCTAGCAGCATTGCTGGCATTTAGCTTTTTCTCGACCACAGCAGTACTTTTCTGTAGATCACCCAATAGCTCTGGACTAATAGTGAGTAAGTCGCACCCGGCTAGCTCTAATATCTGACTCGTATTGCGAAAGCTAGCCCCCATGATTTCGGTGCTAATCCCAAAGTGCTTGTAATAGTGGAAGATGCGCTTGACCGATGTAACGCCGGGATCATTTGCTCCGCCATGTTGTTCATCACTCCAATTGCTGCCAAGTTTTGTTTTATGCCAGTCGGTAATTCGCCCCACAAAAGGAGAGATCAATTTCGCATTGACTGCACCGCAAGCTGCCGCTTGCACCAAAGAAAAAAGGAGCGTCATATTGCAGTGAATGCCCTCTGACTCTAAAGCTTTGGCTGCCTCAATTCCTTCCCATGTACCAGCTAGCTTAATCAAGACCCGTTTACGCTCAATCCCGTGTGATTCATATAGCGAGATGAGGTGCTTAGCCTTCTGAATGGTTGCCTGAGTATCAAAAGAAAGGCGTGCATCAACTTCAGTCGACACTCTGCCGGGGACAATCTTTAAAATTTCCAGACCAAAAGCCACCAGGATATGGTCAACTAAATCGACGGGTTTGATGCCAGGGTGCGCTGACTTGACTTGATTTACCAAGGCCTGATAGTTGGCTTGCTGGGCAGCCTTCAGGATCAGAGATGGGTTGGTAGTGGCGTCTTGCGGTTGGTATTCCCGCATACGCTCAAAGTCGCCAGTATCGGCCACGACGGTAGTGAATTGTTTGAGTTGGCTCAGTGCGCTTGCAGGTGATGTCATGGCTATTTGCAATACTCTCGATGTATTAATCAGGTGGAACAGTTTGAATATCATATGATAGATGGATAAATCAGGCTGTTCCAGTTCAGATAAGGGATATCGGGCAAGATCATGAATCAAGATCAACTAAAGCAATTAGTAGGTGAGGCGGCTCGGGATGAGGTGTTAAGGCTCCCCGCAGGTCAGATCTTGGGCATTGGGACGGGCTCTACCGCCAATTACTTTATTGATGCCTTAGCGCCACATAAAGATCATTTCTTGGGAACAGTATCTAGCTCTAATGCCACGACAGAGCGCCTGTTAAAGCACGGTTTTAAGGTCTTGGATCCCAATGAGGTGGATCATCTGCCTGCCTATGTGGACGGCGCTGATGAAATCGATCCTGCTGGCTACATGATTAAAGGGGGTGGCGGCGCTTTGACCCGCGAAAAAATTATTGCTTCCATGGCCACACAATTTATCTGTATCTGTGATGCCTCAAAGCAAGTTCCGGTATTGGGTAACTTTGCATTGCCTGTAGAAATCATCCCCTTATCAAAAGGAATTGTTACTCAAGAGCTAAATAAGTTGGGCGGTACAGTCACACTCAGAATGAGCAAAGAGACTCGTACAGATTTAGGTCAAACAGCAAGTCAGCCCTTTGTAACAGATAACGGCGGATGGATTTTGAATATCGCCGGTTTAAAGATCGCCAATCCCATCACTCTTGAAGAGCAAATCAATCAAATCGCTGGCGTAATCACTGTTGGTTTATTCGCAAAAGAGAAGGCGGATATTTTATTGGTGAGCAATGCCTCTGGCGTAAGTAGGATTACCTTTTAATTAAAAAACCCGACGGGGCAGCAAGCTGATCCATCGGGTTTGTTTGTCATGATGATTCATGACGCGGGCAAAGGGAAGATTTAATGTTCCCGATGCCCATAAGCACATAGATATGCTTACGAGTAGTGGCTTTCGCCAATGTAGTCGATCACAAGAACTGACTGACTACGATTCCATCCTATGCCTCTGAATTTAACTCGTCAAGCAATATTCAGAAATCATTACTCCGCTGGTGGTACGTAACCCTGTGCCATATCTGCACCGCCTTCAAAGAAGTATTTTTCAACTTGCTTGAGGAGGTACTGACGAGCGCGAGGGTCGGCCATATTGAGGCGATTCTCATTAATGAGCATGGTTTGGTGCTTTAACCAAGCAGCCCAAGCCTCTTTAGAGACTTGATTCCAAACTTTCTTGCCGAGTTCGCCTGGTAGTGGAGCGAAGTCCATGCCTTCAGCTTCTTTGTTGAGTTTGATGCATTGAACCATGCGTGCCATTTGTGTTGCCTTTCAAATACGGTGTACTAAAGAGAAAATATAAAACGAATAATTTGTTACAGATCTTTGGTCAACACCATCGATTTGCGATCCCAGTTGTAAATTTGCTTTCTTTCTTCTGGAAGATCGTCTACCGAGGCGCGCTTAAAGCCGCGCTTCAAAAACCAATGTTCTGTTCTGGTCGTCAAGACGAAAAGCTTCTTGATGCCTTCCCGCTTTGCTCTCATTTCAACCCGCTTAAGCAAACGCTCTCCATCGCCTGAGCCTTGAACATCAGGATCTACTGCGAGACAAGCAAGTTCACCTACGCCATTCGGGAATGGGAAGAGGGCTGCGCATCCAAAGAGAACGCGGTCATGCTCAATCACAGAGAAGCGTTGAATATCACGCTCAATGACATCTTGACCTCGTGCAGCCAAAATGCCTTCTTCTTCCAGCGGGCTAGTAAGCTGCAGAATGCCACCAACGTCATCTTGATTAGCTTCACGCAAATTCTCAATATCAGATGAGGCCAGCATCATGCCAATACCATCATGAGTAAAGAGCTCTTCCAGCAGCGCACCATCTTGGTTGCAAGGCAGAAAGTGCACCCGACTTACGCCAGCACGAATAGCTCTGCCAGAAATATTCAACAAACTTTTCATGCCTAGGTCAAGCTCTGGATGTTGGGCTACGTATTCTTGAAGTTGGGGCATTGAGAGTTCAGTGATGAAGTCATCTTCCTCATCTTTCAAGCCTGCATAAGGACTTAAGAAGATCAATTTATCTGCTTTGAGTGCTGCAGCAGTAGATGCAGCTACATCCTCAAAAGCGAGATTAAATACTTGACCAGTTGGCGAGAATCCCAATGGTGAGAGCAGCACGATCTTATTGCTGTCGAGTGAGAGCTTAATAGAGGTGGAATCCACTTTACGCACTAAGCCAGTATGGATGTAATCAATTCCCTCAACAACGCCTACAGGCATTGCTGTAATAAAGTTACCCGAGATCACAGAGATTCGTGAGCCTGCCATCGGAGTGTTGGGTAATCCCCGGCTAAATGCTGCCTCGATATCCAAGCGTAATTCACCAGCAGCTTCTTTGACGCATTCTAGGGCAGCAGCATCGGTAATCCGATAGCTATGCATTGCGCTTTGACCAAATTGACTCTTAATATTGCGGAGCATTAACTGCTCTTCAATTTGAGGGCGTATGCCATGAACCAGAACAATGCGCATGCCCATGGCGTGCAGCATGGCGATATCTTCAATCAGATTTTCTAGGCCAATTTCTTGAGCTAGCTCACCAGCAAAGGCAATGACAAAGGTCTTCTCACGGAAGCTGTGGATATAGGGCGCAACGTCACGCAACCATCCTACAAAAGGAAAGTTAGAGCTGGATTCTTCGGCATTTGAGCTGGGATTCGGTGCATTTGTTGGCATAGTGAGAAAATTATAGGGTGCAAGAGCCATTAAACCAACAAAAACCCAAAGCAAGCTCCATGAGTGTGCCTGCTTCCAACACCCTTCGACAGCTAGAGATTCGCTTTCCGGAGGAGTTGCCGGTATCAGGCCAGCGTCAAATCATCAAGGATGCCTTGAGCTCACATCAGGTTGTGATTGTTTGTGGAGAGACTGGATCGGGCAAAACAACCCAATTACCCAAAATCTGTTTAGATCTTGGCAGGGGCACTATGAACGGCGGTCGCCTTATTGGTCACACGCAACCTCGCCGCATCGCTGCTACAGCCACTGCAAAGCGTATTGCCCAGGAGCTGGGTACTCCAATAGGTCAAGACGTGGGCTACCAAGTACGCTTTGCTGATAAGACCAGTCAGGGCGCTTCAATCAAGTTAATGACCGACGGTATCTTGCTCGCAGAAACGCAGCGAGATCCTCAGTTGCGTGCCTATGACACTCTCATTATTGATGAGGCTCATGAACGTAGCCTCAATATTGATTTTCTATTGGGTTATTTACGCCAGTTACTACCCAAGCGCCCAGACCTGAAGTTGATCATTACCTCAGCGACCATTGATGCCAAGCGTTTTTCGGATCATTTCGCAATAAATGGCAAGTCTGCTCCGGTGATTGAGGTGAGTGGGCGACTTTTCCCAGTTGAGCAACGTTATGAGCCGCTGGAACCTGATGCTAAGCCTGACGGAAAAAAAGAATCCAAAGAAGCTAAGGAGCTTTCCGACGCTGTAACAGAATCAATTGCAAAAGTATGGCGTGAGGGTGTATCGGGTGCAGGTGATGTACTGGTCTTCCTGCCCGGAGAGCGGGAGATTCGGGATTGTGCTGAAGCTCTCAGAAAAGACCATATTCTTCAGCAGCGTTTTCATCCGGAGATTTTGAGTCTTTTTGCTCGGCAATCGGTTGCCGAACAAGAGCGTGTATTTAGTCCCGGCAATGGCCGACGTATTATTTTGACGACTAACGTTGCCGAGACCTCATTAACCGTTCCCAATATTCGTTATGTGGTGGATAGCGGATTAGCGCGCGTCAAACGCTATTCTTATCGCAATAAAGTAGAGCAACTACAGATCGAGTCAATTTCCCAGGCGGCCGCCAATCAGAGGGCAGGTCGTTGCGGTCGTGTATCAGATGGAATTTGCATTCGTCTCTATAGCGAGCAAGATTATTTAAGTCGCCCTAAATTTACTGATCCAGAAATTTTGCGTAGCTCACTAGCGGCAGTATTGCTTCGCATGAGCTCTTTGCGCTTACCCCGTATTCAAGAATTTCCATTTATCGATAAACCTTTGGGTCGCGCGATTGCTGATGGTGTCCAGCTCTTAGATGAGTTGGGCGCTATTGTCTATGACGATGCCACCATTAGTAGTGAGACAGATAGCAACAGCAGATTCAAGCTAACCCCCATTGGTAAGCAGTTAGCAGATCTGCCATTAGATCCTCGGATTGGTCGAATGCTATTGGCTGCCAAGGAGCACAATGCATTGCGTGAGGTCACCATCATTGCCTCCGCTTTGGCTACACAAGATCCACGTGATCGACCTATGGATCAAGCAGCTGCCGCTGACCAAGCGCATTTGCAGTTTGCAGATGAGCGCTCCGAGTTTCTAAGTTTCGTTAAGCTTTGGGATTGGCATCAAGATGCCTTGAAGCACAAGCACAGCAATCGACAATTAGAAAATCTATGCCGTAGTAAATTCCTATCACCTAGACGCTTACGTGAATGGCGCGATGTCCATAGTCAGCTTCATACGATGTTGGCTGAAAAGGGCTGGAAAGAAAATCCGTCCGCCGCTACTTATGAACAAGTTCATCTTTCGCTATTAACTGGCCTCTTAGGATATGTGGCTAAAAAAGAGGAGGATGAAAAATCTCAGGAGCGTGGCAGCAAGACTGGAAGCTATATGGGTGCCCGCGGTATTCGTCCCTTTATTTGGCCGGGTTCAACGATTGGCAAAAAAGCCGGCGCTTGGATTTTGGCAGGCGAGCTTCAAGAAACCAATCGTATGTATGCTCGCACAATTGCCAAAATCGAGCCAGGGTGGGTTGAGAAGGTTGCGGCTCACCGCCTGATTAAATCGTTGAGTGAGCCCTTCTGGGATAGCCGTCAAGGCGAAGTGATGGCCTTTGAGCGCGGCACTTTATATGGTCTGCCGATTTATCACGGTCGTCGCGTGCGTTATGAGCCACACAACCCAACAGATGCGCGTAATTTATTTATTACCCAGGCCTTAGTTCAAGAAGAGATGTTTGGCCGCATGGATACCCCGGCATTGATGCGGGAGACCGAGGCTGATGCTAGAAAAAAATATCCCGGCACTTTTGAATTCTTTTGGCACAACCGCAGACTGATAAAAGAGATTGAGGCTTTAGAGCATCGCTCACGACGTCCCGATGTGTTGGTAGATGATGATCTCCTTTTTGCTTTTTATGATTCACGCATTCCTGAAGATGTTTTGAGCAGGGAGAGTATGAAAGCCTGGTTACGCAAGACATTGGCGAGTAAAGAAATTACTGAGGAGTCTCCCGACACTCTTTTGCGTTTGTCTAAAGCAGATTTAATGCGTCATGAGGCAGCCGGTATTACGGTAGATCGCTATCCTAAAAAGATGATGGTTGGTGGTAGCGAACTGAGTTTGACTTATCACTTTGAGCCTGGAAGTCCCAAAGATGGAGTAACGCTGGTTGTGCCCTTGACTCTATTGAATCAGGTTGATGGTCGTCGATGTGATTGGTTAGTTCCAGGCATGTGTGAAGAAAAAATTAGTTTATTACTCAAATCACTACCTCAAAAATTACGTCGCCACTGTGTTCCACTACCCGACTATGCAAAATCTTTTTTAGAAAGGATGCTCTCAAGCAAGCAGTTCGGAGTAGGTGACTTTTTAGATAGCCTCATTACTGATATTCGTAAAGAACGTGGCTTAGAAATTAAGCGGACTGATTTTAGACCTGAATCTTTGCCCTTACATTCTTCAATGAATTTCCGCCTAGTGGATGAGCACGGCCGCCAACTGGAGTTAGAGCGTAATTTATCTCGATTACGCGCTGAGTATGGAGAGACTGCCCGCACAGCCTTTCAAGCCATAGCGCAACAAGCAGTCCACGATGAGCTTGGTAGTAGTGCCCCAGTTAATAACTCGGCGCCTGTCGGCAAAATTAATCAAAGCGGTAATGCATCTAATGTAAAGACCGTAGAACAGGGCGGTTATAGAAGTTGGGACTTTGGAGAGTTACCGGAGACTCTAGAAATTCAGAAGGGCAATAGCACCTTATTTGGATATCCTGCCTTGGTAGATCGTACTGAAGCATGCGATCTTGAAGTGTTCGATGATTTGCTGGAAGCTAGAAAACATCATTGGCAGGGATTGCGCAGATTATTTGCGCTATCAAATAAAGACACACTCAAAGCCTTGCACAAACAACTCCCTGGAATTCGGGAGCTGGGATTACTGTTTATCAACATTGGATCAGTTGATGACTTAACTGAGCAAATTCTGAATCTCGCCTTAGAGCGGGCATTTATGAGTGATCCATTACCCGTGAATGCCGAGCAATTTGCAGAGCGTTTGCAAGCAGGTAAGCCCCGCTTGGCTCTGATTGCGCAGGAGATTGCAAAACATGCCTTAGCGGCTTTGCAGGCTTATGCAGACCTTCAAAAGAAGTTATCCCAAGCAAAGGCTGCCTCAGCTACTGCTCATGTAGATATTCAGAATCAAGTCCAGGGTCTCATATTCGCTAAATTTATTTCAGATACGCCATATGGCCAGTTGGTGCATTTCCCTCGCTATCTCAAGGCCATTGCCATGCGAATTGATAAATTGCGCGCTAACCCTAGCCGGGATGCGCAGTGTCAAAAAGATTGGGAGTCGGTTGCTAGGCCATGGCAAAAACTCCTTCAGGCTAGCCATGGCTCTGCGGCATATGCCATCAGTGAAGATCAGGCTTTAGCGGATTTTCGCTGGCAACTGGAGGAATTGAGGGTGGCTTTATATGCTCAGGAGTTAAAGACCCCAAGCCCAATGTCCTTAAAGCGCCTAGAAAAAGTCTTAGCTAGCTTGCGATAGGTCAAATGATTCTGCTCAAAGACCTGCGTTAGACGAATCAATTGCTTACAATATCGTTCATGCATACCTACATTAGTAAAGCCAAATTTGGCAGTATTTCGATCCTGTCTGTATTTGCCCTAGTAGGGCTCACCAATGTTGTTTATGCTCAAGGTGTAAGTTCACCTGAGCCTAAGTTGGCCGTAGTCTTAAATTCTGGCGAGGCCACTGTCAGTCTGATCGATATGCCTACCCGCAAAGTGATTAAGACGGTAGCGGTTGGAAAAGAGCCTCATCACTTAATGATGACTCCTGATCAAAAGACTTTACTGATTGCCAATGCCGCGGGTAATGATGTTGTATTGATGAATCCCACTACGGGTGAGTTAACTGGCAGAATTCCGGACATCATTGATCCTTACCAAATTGGTTACTCGCCAAACCATAAGTGGTTTGTTGCAAACGGCAATCGCTTAGACAGGGTGGACGTCTACCATGCG
The DNA here is from genome assembly GCF_000973625.1 of Polynucleobacter duraquae. Taxonomy (NCBI): domain Bacteria; kingdom Pseudomonadati; phylum Pseudomonadota; class Betaproteobacteria; order Burkholderiales; family Burkholderiaceae; genus Polynucleobacter; species Polynucleobacter duraquae. The sequence goes on along the minus strand of NZ_CP007501.1, from coordinate 1,133,766 downwards.
CAAGGGGCAGATCTGAAGTTGGCTAAAGCAATCAAGTTGGGTAAGACGCCAAGTCATGTCGCATTTACAGCAGACAGCAAAATCGCATTTGTTACCTTGCAAGATTCCAATGAACTTGCGGCAATTGATTTGGATACCCAGACTGTCATGTGGAAAATGACTACGGGTAAAGTGCCAGCAGGAGTCTGGATGACGCCCGGTGATCAATACCTACTCATTGGCATTACGGGTGAGGACTACGTTCAAGTGATTGATTGGAAAAATCGTAAAGAGGTAAAGCGAATTGTTACTGGAAAGGGCGCTCACAACTTCCGCCCCTTAGGCGATAAAAAGCATGTGTTCGTAACCAATCGAATTGCATCAAGCATCAGTCTGATTAATATGCAGACTCTAGAAAAAACGGGCGATATTATTGGGCTACCGGCAGGCCCGGATGACATGGAAATTACCCCTGATGGAAAAACCATGTGGGTCACTCTCCGCTTCTCTAAAAAGGTAGGAGTAATTGATATTCCTTCGATGAAGTTAGTCTCGGTAATTCCTGTTGGTAGATCTCCTCATGGTGTTTTCTTTACACCGCGGGCTAGCTGGGAATAGCTTCAGTAGATGCATTTGATTACGACACTCGCTCGACTGACAGCATTTATTTGTTTGGCGACATGCTATTCGCTTAGCTTCGCACAAGAGGCGAATTGTAAAAAAAACGATTTACCTTACATTTGATACAGGCAATATGTCTGTAGCGCAAACGATTGCCGATATCTTGAATCGTCAAAATGTTAAAGCTACCTTTTTTCTAGCAAATGAAAAAACCAGCCGTGGTGATTTTTCTTTAGACGATTCTTGGAAATCATATTGGCAAGATCGTGTTCGTGAAGGCCATCATTTTGGTAGCCATACCTATGACCATTTGTACTTTGTGAAGGATGGCCCAGCCGGAGAGATCTTTGCAAAGCCACAATTTGGACCAAAGGCTGGAGTGGCCACACTCTACAACGAAGCATCTTATTGCCGAGAAATCCGACGAGTGGACGAGCGCTTTAAAGAGTTAACTGGTACTAGTCTTCAAAAAATCTGGCGTGCCCCCGGCGGAAAAACATCGCCCCGTTCGATCAGGATGGGTGATCAATGTTCTTACCAGCATATTGGCTGGAGTCCTGCAGGATTTTTGGGTGATGAGCTCAGTTCACAGACGCATCCCAACAAAATGCTGTTGGATAAGGCCAGTAGCCAACTTCAAGATGGCGATATCACTATGGCTCACTTAGGTATTTGGTCGCGCAAGGATCCTTGGGCTCCAGCAGTATTAGAGCAACTGATATTGAACTTGAAGGCTCGGGGGTTTTGTTTTGCAACCCTGCCAAAACGGGATAAATAAGTCACAATTGAGTATATGGACTCAAACCCTGTGATAGCCGCCATCGCTTCAGCCTACGCTAGCGTTCAAGAATTCTTGTTTACCTATGTGGTTGGACCGATTCTGTATCAATTTGATTTGATGTCGATGGCCGAAGATGTATTTGACGGTATCGACTGGTTCTTATTTGGATGTATCCAGATTTTCCTAATCGCTGTGATTCTCAGAGTTTGGGAAAGATTTTCCCCTGCAGAGACGCAAGAGCGATTTGCAAAGAGTTCCAAAGCGGATATTTTTTACACTTTATTTCATCGCCTAGGTATTTTTCATGGCCTGATTTTTATTGCCTTATCTGGATTTTTCTTTCAGATTGATTCAGTCTTACATGACTTTCGTTTTGGTAGGCTGAATGTAGAGTCTTGGTGGCCGTCAGTGACATCAATACCCTTGGTGAGTTTTTGTATTTACTTTGTATTGCTTGATTTTGTGGAGTATTTATATCACCGCGCTTCCCATGTTTTCAATTGGTGGTGGCAATTACATGCCTTGCATCATAGTCAAACGGTGATGACTGCTTGGTCTGATGATCGCAATCACATTGTCGATGACATCATGCATGCGTTTGTATTTTCCTTCTTTGCCTTACTGTTCGGCGTTTCACCCGCGCAATTTATTTTATTAGTGGTATTGAGTCAGTTGATTCAAAGTTGGCAACATGCTAATTTGAAGATTCACCTTGGCCCCTTTAAATACCTGTTAATTTCTCCGATGTATCACCGGTTGCATCATGCGGTAGGCTACGGTCATGAGGCTAAAGGTAAGCCAGGTGTTTTAGGTGGTTGTAACTTTGGTGTCTTGTTTCCTTGGTGGGACATGATGTTCAATACTGCTATCTTTTCAAAAGAGGTTCATCCCACTGGAGTTAGGGACTTAGTTTTGTCGCCCAATTTATTGCAGCATCAGTGGCAGAGTCTCATGAACTCGATACGAGAAATCTTACCCAAAGCAAAATAGACGCTAGTGGTTCACACGGTAGTAATGGAAATCTATGGATAGCATGCAGCAAGTTTTTAAGTCTTTTGGCTTAGCTTTGGTTGGCGCAATGCATCCCAAAATGCTGTGGCTGAGCTTGCGACCATTTTTGATTGTCTCGGTCTTATGGGGCACCTTAATTTGGCTAACTTGGACGCCAGCATTGGAGATGCTGAGTACTTTCCTGACTGCCTCTATTTTCACTAGCTGGATTGCTGATGGTTTAATTTGGGCCGGTTTCGAGAGTGCTCGTGCCTGGATAGCACCGCTCTTCTTTGTAATGCTACTGATCCCCTTAATTTCAATTAGTTTATTGGTATTCATCGCTGTAACAACTGTGCCTACTATCGTCAAGGTAGTCACACGACAATATGCTTACAAGGACATTGCGAAGAAAAAGGGCGGCAGTGTATTTGGCAGTTTTGTCTACACTCTTTGGTCTACTTTGATCTGCTTAGCCTTAGCGATGCTCACTTTGCCAGTGTGGTGGATACCGCCATTGGTTGCTGTTTTACCCCCATTACTTTGGGGCTGGTTGACTATGCGCTTAATGTCTTACGATGTGTTGGCTCTACATGCTACTGCAGAGGAGCGGGATGCTCTGTTACATCAACATCGTTGGCCACTATTAACTATGGGAATTATTTCTGGGATGTTGGGAGCGGTGCCCACTTTTTTCTGGGCAACCTCAGCTTTAGCTTTAGTCTTATTTCCCATCGTCAGTTTTGTTGCTCTGTGGATCTATTCTTTAATCTTTGTCTTTGCTGCGCTCTGGTTTACACACTATTTGCTTGAGGCCTTAAAAGAATTGCGTAGTAATGAGTTGGATCAATCTGTGAATATTGAAGCACGTGTTATTGATATGGAGTTGCCGAACCATGGTTGAGGTCATAAAAAAGCTGAGTGTCGAGGACTCTGGTTCAGATTTTCGTCGTTTCGGTTTAATTGTGATTGGCGATGAAATTTTGTCTGGTCGTCGTCAAGACAAGCATCTGAGTAAATTGATTGAGCTGTTAAATGAGCGCGGCCTTAGCTTATCTTGGGCAAAATATGTTGCAGATGATCCAGAGCAAATTACCGCTACTCTGAAAGACAGCTTCACTAGTGGTGATGTAGTTTTTAGTACTGGCGGCATTGGAGCAACGCCCGATGACCACACGAGACAATGCGCCGCTTTAGCCTTAGGCACAAAAACAAAACTGCATCCGACTGCACAAGAGCTCATTGCAGGACGAATTCAGATCATGGCAGAGGGTGATCCGATGAAGGCTGATCTGAATACAGCTGAAAACCAGCATCGTTTTAAGATGGGGGAGTTTCCAATTGGTAGCGACATCATCCCCAATCCCTATAACCAAATTCCGGGTTTTTCGATTCGCGAGCACTATTTTGTTCCTGGCTTTCCCGTCATGGCTGCGCCCATGATGGCTTGGTGCCTAGACACCTATTATCAGAATTTATTTCATCGTGAAAACTGGGCAGAGCAAAGTTTTATTGTTCCAAAAGGGATTGAATCCGTCTTAACGCCCTTAATGGAGCGCATTGAGGCTTCTTTTCCGGGGGTAAAGGTTTTTAGTCTCCCATCCGTTGGCGACTCTTCTAGAGGGGGTGTTTACGCTGAGCGCCATATTGAATTGGGTATCAAGGGCAACGCTATTCTCCTAGAGTGCGCTTGGATTGCTTTGCGCACTGGCACCGAGGCTTTGGGTTATGCGATTCACGATATTTCAAAATCTGGCTGAGCACTAATTTGGTGCAAATATAGTGATTTTAAGGCTTTTCAGGGGTATTTCAGCACTTAACTAGTGCAATAATGACTATTCCCGTTTGTTTGCTTCAGTAAATTAGATACATCCCAAGGGCATATTTGATGCCTGGAATAAACAAGGGTGTACACCTTAAGTTTGTGTTCCGAATTCAGTTAATAGAGGAGATTTGCATGACGAAGACCGTCGCTGATGTGATGAAGTTGGTTAAAGAGAAAGAATGTACTTTCGTTGATTTCCGCTTTGTAGATACAAAGGGTAAAGAGCAGCACACAACAGTACCTATTTCCCATTTTGACGAAGACAAATTTGAGAGCGGTCACGCATTTGACGGTTCATCTATTGCTGGTTGGAAAGGTATTGAAGCATCTGATATGTTATTGATGCCAGATCCAACAGCTTGCTACATTGACCCATTTTATGAAGAGCCAACATTGGTAATCACATGTGATGTGATCGAGCCTTCGGATGGCAAAGGTTACGACCGTGATCCACGTTCGATCGCTAAACGTGCTGAGTCCTATTTGAAGAGCACTGGTTTGGGTGATACAGCGTACTTTGGTCCAGAGCCAGAATTCTTTATTTTTGACGGCGTCCGTTGGGGTGCTGACATGCAGGGTTGCTTTGTGAAGGTAGATTCTGAAGAGGCTCCATGGTCTTCAGGCGCTGAAATCGAAGGCGGCAACACTGGACATCGTCCAGGTAAAAAGGGTGGTTATTTCCCAGTTGCTCCGGTAGATACATTCCACGACATGCGCTCTGAAATGTGTTTGATCCTTGAATCTTTGGGTATTCCAGTTGAAGTGCATCACCATGAAGTTGCTGGCCAAGGTCAAAATGAATTAGGTACCAAGTTCAGCACATTGGTGCAACGTGCTGACTGGACTATCTGGCAGAAGTATGTGATTCAAAACGTTGCCCATGCATACGGTAAGACAGCCACATTTATGCCTAAGCCTATCGTTGGCGACAACGGTTCTGGTATGCACGTTCACCAATCCATTTGGAAGAACGGCGAGAACTTATTTGCTGGTAACGGCTATGCAGGTTTGTCAGAGTTCGCATTGTTCTACATCGGCGGCATTATTAAGCACGCTAAGGCATTGAATGCGATCACCAACCCAGGTACAAACTCATACAAGCGTTTAGTTCCAGGCTTTGAGGCTCCAGTGAAGTTGGCGTACTCTGCACGTAACCGTTCTGCTTCAATTCGTATTCCACACGTTTCAAGCCCTAAGGGTCGTCGTATCGAAACTCGTTTCCCTGATCCACTGGCTAACCCATACCTCTGCTTCTCAGCATTGATGATGGCAGGTTTGGATGGTGTTCAGAACAAGATTCATCCAGGTGAAGCTGCTGACAAGAACTTGTATGACTTGCCACCAGAAGAAGATGCAAAGATCCCAACCGTTTGTGCAAGCTTGGAAGAGGCATTAGAAGCTTTGAACAAAGACCGTGAGTTCTTAACTCGTGGTGGTGTCTTTACAGACTCTATGATCGACGCCTATATCGCTTTGAAGATGGAAGATGTCACACGTTTCCGTATGACGACTCATCCAATCGAATTCGATATGTACTACTCCCTGTAAGCGAAGGAGAAATGTTGAGCGCAGGTCTGTTGCGCAATTCGTTCAAAGGGGCAGCTTCGGCTGCTCCTTTTTTTCCGACATTGCTTGATCAGATGCCCAATGCCATCGTGGTATTTGAGGCGGACAACCAACAATTGGTTTATGTGAATCCTGCGGCAGAGTCTGCGCTAGATCTTTCTCGTAAATCACTTGAGGGTCAATCTGTGCGCGATTTATTCGGCTCGAATGAGTCTCTCAATCACATGATTGAAGAGGTCAAGGCAGGGCACTTCTCTGCAAAACGTCAGGAAATGATGCTGCATTCATTGCCCGGTAGTATTCATCAAGAATCTATTCCTGCGCATGTAGTGGTGGCGAGCCTTGAAGATCCAAGCCTCATCATGATGGAGTGGTTCCCAATCGATCAGCAGTTACGTAGTGAGCGTGATGAGCGCGTAACACAGCAAGTTGAAGCAAATAAACAGTTAATGAGTAACTTGGCGCATGAAATTAAAAATCCTTTGGGCGGCATTCGTGGCGCCGCCCAATTGCTCGAGTTCGAGCTTCCAGAAAAGGGCTTGCGTGAATATACCCAAGTCATCATTAAAGAATCTGATCGTCTACAGAACCTAGTTGATCGACTACTTGCGCCGCATCGTAAGGCCCATGCTATGGAGTCATTTAATGTTCATGAGGCTCTAGAGCGAGTTCGCAGCCTGGTATTGGCTGAGTTTCCTAAGGGACTGCGAATTATTCGTAACTATGACACTAGCCTTCCTGAGGTATTAGGTGATCGTGAGCAGTTGATACAGGCCGTCTTAAATATTGCCCACAATGCAGCCCAAGCGCTTACTGAAGAAATTGCTCAAGGTACAGCTCAAATTGAATTGAAGACCAGAGTAGCTCGCTCGGTAACCATTTCTAAGCAACGCTACAAGATGGCGATGGACTTACATGTGATTGATAACGGACCTGGCATTCCAGAAGATATTCGCGAGCGCATTTTCTTTCCATTGGTATCTGGTAGGGATGGGGGCAGTGGTCTTGGTCTCACCTTGGCTCAAACTTTTGTGCAGCAGCATCAAGGATTTATCGCTTGCGACAGCCGTCCTGGACGGACTGATTTCCAAATTCAAATTCCTTACCGTAGGCAGGAGAAAGTAATATGAAACCCGTTTGGATCGTGGATGATGATCAATCTATTCGTTGGGTCCTGGAAAAGGCGCTTACTCGTGAGAATATTCCTCACAAGAGTTTTTCTAATCCCAATGATGTGCTTGATGCATTGGAGAAAGATACGCCACAGATATTGATTTCAGATATTCGTATGCCACGGGGCAATGGTTTGGACCTTTTGCAAAATGTAAAGGAAACCCATCCACTTCTTCCGGTCATCATCATGACTGCTTATTCTGACTTAGACTCAGCGGTCTCGTCTTTTCAGGGCGGTGCATTTGAATACCTTACTAAACCATTTGATATTGATAAAGCGGTTGAGCTGATCCGTCGCGCTATGGAGCAGAGTGAGCGCAATCAATCTGGCAATAAAGAGATGAATGGTTGGAGGCAAGACTCCACAGAAATTATTGGCCAAGCTCCGGCAGTGCAAGAGGTCTTTAGAGCGATCGGACGTCTAGCTCAGTCCCATTCAACAGTATTAATTACCGGCGAGTCTGGTACTGGTAAAGAATTGGTTGCGCAAGCATTGCACAAGCATAGTCCCCGCGCGAAAGGCCCCTTTGTTGTCTTTAGTACCGCAGCGGTTCCCAAGGACTTATTGGAGTCAGAGTTGTTTGGCCACGAGCGCGGTGCTTTCCCTGGAGCCTTGACTTTACGCCGTGGCCGTTTTGAGCAGGCTGATGGCGGCACCTTATTCTTGGATGAGATTGGTGAAATTCCATTTGAGCTACAAACACGGTTATTGCGCGCTCTAACCGATGGTCATTTTTACCGTGTTGGCGGTCAAGATCCGATTAAAGCAAATGTACGCATCATTGCATCGACCCACCAAAACTTAGAAGCCCGAGTGGCTGCAGGCGCCTTCCGGGAAGATTTATTACACCGCTTAAATGTCATTCGGTTACGTATGCCAGCATTGCGTGAGCGTGCAGAGGACATTCCCGTTTTGGCACGGCATTTCATGCTGTCCTGTGCAAAGTCCTTGGGCGTTGAGGCTAAAAATCTATCGGATGAAGTTTTAAAAGAAATTAGTGTCATGCCATTTCCTGGCAATGTGCGTCAATTGGAAAATCTCTGTCACTGGTTAACAGTAATGACGCCGTCTAATGTTATTGGAGTCAGCGATTTACCTGCTGATATTTTGGCGGAAGCTAATGAGCAACCGGCTCTCTTGCAGGGTGAGTCTAGTTCTCATGCGCAGCTTGCCGTTAAAACTAACTCTGTCGATTGGGAGGTCGGATTAGGTCGCCTTGCAGTCAAAATGTTGCAGGATGGAGATCCGGGAGTATATGACGTGCTGTGCTCTAAATTTGAAAAGGCAGTGCTTCAAGCTGCGCTAGAAGTTACGCGTGGTAGGCGTGTAGAAGCAGCTCAAAGACTGGGTATTGGCCGCAATACCATTACTCGGAAGTTGCAGGAGCTAGGAATTAATGACTGATTCAATCAGAATTGCCGCCTGGAATGTGAATTCCCTGAAGGTGCGCTTGCCCCAAGTACTCAAGTGGTTACAAGATCATGAGCGGGCAAAAACACCTATTGATGCACTCTGTCTTCAGGAGCTTAAGCTAACTGATGATAAGTATCCACATCAAGAGCTTGAAGAAGCCGGATATATCAGTATTGCTGCTGGGCAAAAAACCTATAACGGTGTGGCCATTATTGTTCGCAAAGCTGCATTAGCGCCTATTGCCACTGACCATGACACTACCTTTCTAAAGCCAGTGAGGAATATTCCGGCTAATGCAGATGAGCAACAACGCATCTTAGCTGCCACGGTGTGCTTTAAGGGAATGCAACCTATTCGCCTAGTATCAGCATACTTCCCTAATGGGCAGTCGCCCGATAGTGACAAGTTTGTTTACAAACTAGGCTGGCTCAAAGCGCTTGAAAATTGGTTAAGAGAAGAATTAACCCAGAATAGCCGCTTAGCCCTTTTGGGTGATTTCAATATCGCACCAAGTGATATTGATGTGCACGATCCCTCAAAATGGATCGGGCAAAATCTAGTTTCTCCAGAAGAACGCAAAGCTTTTCAGCAGTTACTGGAATTGGGCCTAACAGACTCTTTCCGAATGTTTGAGCAAGCGCCCAAATCCTTTAGCTGGTGGGATTACCGTATGATGGGCTTCCGCAGAAACGCCGGTATGCGTATTGACCACATTCTTCTGAGTGATGCGCTCAAAGAAAAGTGCAACTCCAGTGTGATCGATAAAGAGCCGCGCACCTGGGAACAGCCTTCAGATCACGCTCCAGTCATCGCAGAAATCAAAAAGACTTAACTCACACATGGCAATGATGTTGGGCCGGCCAATTGAGCGATCTAATTATTAGTAGACTTTTTCAATCTTAGATACATAAGCGCCACTAAGCCAGCCATCATCACGTATGCAGAAATCGCAACAGCTCCTTTGCTATGCGCATACATGATGCTGGAATAAGCAAGATACCCACAAGAGGCACAGAAGATCAGTGGGGTGATTGGATAAAGTGGCACCTTAAATGGACGCACTGAAGGATCTTTAAAGCGCAAGATAAATAAGCTAAGTCCAACCAAGAATAAGAAGATCCAAAAAACAGGTGCCGTGAACTCCACCATTGCCTCAAAGCCATCACTCTGTAGGGCTCCAAAACCCACCAAAGCAAGGCTAATCAGTCCTTGTACTAAATGCGCAATACTTGGCGATCCACGAGATGATTCCCATCGACTCATTTTTCTTAAACCTTGCCAGTCTTCGCCCATAGCGTAATTGGCTCTAGCTCCCACAATCATGGTGGCATTAATACTGGTAAGGGCGGCAATTGCCACAAAGAGGGCGAGTAAATTTTCACCCAATGGACCAAAAGCAAGGCCTAATAACTCAGCGGGCGCTGCTTTACTGCTAGCCAATACTTTTAAGCCAAGACCATTAATCAATGCTAGATTCACTAATAAATAAATCACGGTGATGACTGCAAGACTAGCCACAATCACAGTCACGACAGTCTTACTAGTGCCTTTGAGTTCTGCAGAAATATAGGCGGATTCATTCCAGCCCCCAAAAGTCAATAAAACAAATACCATTCCCAATCCCAGCATACCCAGTTGTGGGTTACTAGAAAATAAAGGAGGGTTTTCGACTATAGGCAAGGGAGCGGTAAAAATACCAAAACCTGCGACGATGATTGCCAAAAGACCACACACTTCTAAAATCGTTAAGAAGCTTTGTATTCCTGCCGAGGTATGGATGCCAATGAGATTGATCAGGGTGAGCACAACTACGATCAGTGCTGCCCAATAAATAGTCGAGTTGGCTCCGATTGGTAAAACCTTGGTCATGTAGTCACCGAATACAAATGCCAATAAAGCAATGGAGCCCGTATTGATGACCATCGCTTTTGCCCAGCCATATAAGAATGAAACATTCTTTCCGTAAGCGCGCGTTAGGAAATGATAGTCACCGCCGGCATGAGGGAAGGCAGTAGCTAATTCTGCATAACAAAGTGCCCCCATGATGGAGATCAAAGAGCCTGCAATCCAGATTGTGAGTGCCCAACCAACATCGCCTGTAATACCGGCCACCATGGATGGCGTTTTAAAAATGCCAGCACCGATCACAATGCCAACAATGATTGCGATTGCCCCAGTTGGACTTAATAATTGTTGTGGAACGACACCTTTTGTCATGCCGAAGTCTTAACGACGCTTACCTGAAACGGGGCCTTGAGAGAAGATATTTTTGTACTCGCCTTTGAACTCCGAGCCACTGATATCACCCTTAACGGTGATGTAATTTTTGTTCAGATCAATATAAGCAAAGCTAAGTTGTTTGCCCTCGAGGCGAGAATCCAGAATTGGCTGAGACTGATTACCAATTTTTATATTCCCACCAATTTTTTGAAATTGTTGAGCAAGGGTGAGGGTGACATTTTTGATTTCAAGACCCTCCAATGACCATTCACCCATGGCATCAGCTGGAACTACCCAATAGTATGCTTTGTCATCTAACTCAATTACCTTATCGGCTTCCCAGTCTCCCATGGTAAAGGCATGAGAGACGATACGCGTACCGGGCTTCATCTTGAGAATAGTAGGTCGTAATTGCATATTGAGATCAGGCAGTAAATACAGGGTGACTACAGTAGCTTGACTGAAGTCCTCGACAAAAATGTCCCCATTAATGATTGTGACTAACTGACCCACGCCAGATTGATTAGCATTCCGTTGTGCAAATGCAGCCATGTTTGGATTAAATTCAATACCGACCGCTCTTGCCCCAAATTCTTTTGCAGCTGCGATTGCAATCTTGCCATCGCCAGCACCCAAGTCATAAACTAAATCTTTATTGGTGACATTCGCTGTTTTGAGCATCAAACTCACAAGCTCAGTACCCGTTGGAATCCAAATAACATCTTTCCCAGGTTGACCGAAGCTTGGTGTATATGAATCATTAACTTTGACACTCGATGGATCGGCCATCGTGGTTAAGGACAGGCTGCAACATAGAGTAACTAATAAACATTTTATTTTTTGCACATTAATTCCCATAAAAATGTAAAGATTCTTAGCAAGACTTATTCTTATAACAGTACTTAGTGACATTATCTAAGATCCTTCAGTTTTAGACTCATGCTCTAAGTCAAACCTATAGGCATGCAGATCAAAGCCGAATATACGCCCATAGACAAGCCCATCACTTGAAAAAACCACCCGTAGTTGGTTTTTATGTTAATCACTAATTAAGTTTAATTTGCTAAAGCTAAACCACCATGTCTTAATAGAGCATCAATACTGGGCTCTCTTCCTCTAAATGCTTTAAAGGACTCGGCGGCAGGGCGACTGCCACCCACTTCTAAAATCTCTGTACGATAGCGCTTGCCAGTTTCAGCATCGAGGACGCTACCAGTGAGTTTTGCAGCCTCTTCAAAAGCAGAGTAGACGTCAGCGGAAAGTACTTCAGCCCATTTATAGCTGTAATAACCAGCCGCATATCCGCCAGCAAAAATATGGCTAAAGGTATTGATCCAGCGGGAGATTGCTGGCTGAGGAATGACATTGAACTGTTCCGCAATACTTCTAGACAGATCAAGTACCGCATGATCCTGAGCATTTTTAGCATCAAAACGGGCATGCAGACGCCAATCAGTTAGCGACATCACAACTTGGCGCAAGGTCATATAGCCGTTTTGAAAATTCTTAGCAGCGAGCATCTTATTGAATAACTCTTTGGGTAGTGGCTTACCGGTTTCAGCATGTGCTGTCATTTTCTCTAAAACTTCCCATTCCCAGCAAAAGTTTTCCATGAATTGACTTGGTAACTCAACTGCATCCCACTCGACACCGTTGATACCAGATACGCCTAATGCACTTACTTGCGTTAATAGGTGATGTAAGCCATGCCCGCTCTCATGGAAGAGGGTAATGACATCGTCGTGAGTAATTGTTGGTTGGAGCAATACTCCATTTACCTTTACCGGGGCTGCAAAGTTGCAAACTAGATAGGCAACCGGAATCTGAATCTCTCCATTAGGCAATTCACGGCGACCGCGGGCATCATCCATCCAGGCTCCACCGCGTTTACCAGGACGAGCGTATGGGTCTAGATAGAAATAAGCAACGATCTTGTTTTCAGTATTTTTAACCGAGAAGGATTGAACATCTGCGTGCCAAGTTGGCAGATCAGACTTTTCAATCTTGACTCCAAATAAAGTTTGAATTACGCCAAACAAGCCTTCTAAAACTTTAGGTAAAGGGAAATACTGTTTTAATTCATTTTCAGAAAACGCATAGCGTTCCTGCTTCAATCTCTCAGAAGCAAAAGCAATATCCCATGGCTCTAATCCATCAACAATAGACAATTCAGTTTTGGCGAATAAAGAAAGTTCTTGCCAATCTTTCAGTGCAAAAGGTTTAGATTTTTCAGCAAAATTTGTTAAAAAACTATCGACCTCTTCAACACTGCTCGCCATTTTGGGCGCCAAACTCAGAGCTGCATAGTTTTTAAAACCTAGCATGTGTGCTTCTTCGTCACGCAGCTTGAGTTGCTCAAGCATGTTTTGCGCGTTGTCCCAATCGACTTTGCCCTGAGCGTATTGAGGAGCTAGTTCAGAGGCTCGTGTGACGTAGGCCTCATACATGAGGCGTCGCAGTGACCGACTCTCGGAGTACTGCATGATTGGGTAGTAAGAGGGGAAGTGCAGAGTAAAAGCCCAGCCCTCAAGCCCTTTTTGTTGTGCTGTATCTGCAGCTGCAGCGATAGGGTCCTCTGGCAAGCCCTTCAGTTCAGATTGATCAGCAATGACATAGACAAAGCTATCGGTGGCATCTAAAACATGCTCAGAAAACGCTTTACCTAATAATGCTTGCTCATCCTGAATTTGAGCAAACCGCGGCTTATCAGCATCGCTTAGCTCTGCTCCACCGAGGCGGAAATCTCTGAGTGAATTTTCAATGACTTTTTTCTGTGCGTAATTCAGTTTGGTAAAGCCAGGATCCTGACTGAGTGCTTTGAACTTTTGATAGAGCGCTAAATTTTGGCCTAGGCTAGAAAAAAATGCGCTTACTTTAGGCATCATCTCGCCATAAGCTACTCTGAGCTCAGGAGTATCTGCAACGCTTTTGAGATGAGAAATCACTCCCCAAGATCTACTTAAAGATTCGGTTGCATCCTCGAGGGGCTCTACTAAATCATTCCAGTTTGCAGGAGTGCTCTGATCTACTGCATGATCTACTGCATGTTGCGCCTGTTGCAGCAAGAAGTCGATTGCTGGCGCAATATCAGATGGCTTTACCTCGGAGTAGGCACAAATGCCTCTTCCGAATGCAATGAGTGGATTTTTCTGAAGTTCGGGAGAGGGCTTTGATGTGATGGATTTAGTCATCCCTATAGCTTAATGGACGATAAGAACTTTTGCCAATCAGACCCTTAAAAAGACCTCAAGTGAAGATGTCTATTAAGAGGGCTTTGCTGCCTTTTCTGCGGCCTCTAATGTGTTCATCAGAAGCATGGTGATAGTCATAGGCCCAACACCTCCGGGTACAGGAGTAATCCAGCCGGCAACATATTGAACGGCATCAAAATCAACGTCACCACAGAGTTTTCCATCGGGCATGCGATTAATGCCCACGTCAATGACTACGGCGCCATGTTTGACCATATCGCCGGTAACCATTTTTGGCTTACCAGTAGCAACTACCAAAATATCAGCGTCCTTAGTGTGATGCGCTAAGTCACGAGTCTTGCTATTGCAAATAGTGACTGTTGCGCCTGCTTGTAGTAAGAGCATGGCCATTGGCTTGCCAACAATATTAGAGGCGCCCACGATAACTGCGCGTGCACCACGGATAGGATATTCAATACTCTCCAGAATCTTCATGCAACCATAAGGAGTGCATGGCTTGAATTCTGGCTGGCCTACCATCAAGGCACCAGCATTAGCTACGTGAAAGCCGTCTACATCTTTTTCAGGGGCGATTGCTTCTAGTACACGTTCAGCAGCGATGTGCTCAGGCAGTGGCAGTTGAACTAAGATGCCCTGAATCGCTGGATCAGCATTCAAAGTAGCAATACGAGCCAGTAATTCTTCTTCGCCTAATTCTGCGGAGTAGCGCTCAAGCACAGAGTGAAAACCAACGTCTTCACAGGCTTTAACTTTATTTCTGACATAAACCTGGCTAGCAGGATTTTCGCCAACAACGATAACCGCTAGACCTGGTCTAACACCTTTGGCGGTAACGATTGCCCCACGGGCAGCAATTTCAGTGCGTAATTTTTTGGATAGGGCGACGCCATCAAGTAACTGTGCAGGCATAAACAATTAATTAGGTTGTGGATCAGAAAGGGCGAGGCGTAAAAGATCTGCAACGGTATTCACGTTGAGTTTTTCCATAATATTCGCGCGATGAGCCTCTACAGTTTTGATCGAGATACTCAGATCATCTGCGATTTGTTTATTCAAGCGACCGGCTACGATTCGCTCGAGCACTTGGCGTTCACGCCCAGTGAGTTTACTCAAGAGACCTTGGTTGGTCTTACGCTGGCTTGCTTGGGAGTAGTCAATCCGCGCTTTTCCAAGCATCCGATCTACTAATCCGCAGAGATCATTTTCTTTAAATGGTTTTTCGATAAAGTCCACCGCACCACGCTTCATAGTAGAGACTGCCATCGATACATCGCCGTGACCAGTAATGAAAGCAACTGGCATGGGTAGATTTTCACTAATGAGACGCTCTTGCAATTCAAGGCCGGACATGCCGGACATGCGGACATCCAGGATGGCGCAAGAGATGGTTGATTTATCAGTACTTTGGAGTGACTGTAAGAAACGCTCAGCACTGGCATGACAGCGAACAACATAGCCATTACTTTCGAGTAGCCAGGTGAGGGAGTCACGAACTGCCTCATCGTCATCTACAACATAAACTACTTCAGCTTGATTGGGTTTGGTGGCAGCACCGATATTCATATTAGCTCTCGCAGATAAACCAAAAAAATACAAAAATTAAACACTATCCTTAGAGCCCGGAGACTCTAAAGGTAACAGTATTGTAAAGGTGCAGCCCGATATCTTCGTATGTTCTGCATCCATCAGATTGGTTGCCCAAAGACGACCCTGATGGGACTCAATCACAGATCGACAAATATTCAGGCCCATACCCATACCATCACTTTTAGTGCTAAAAAAAGGCTCAAACATGCGTTCAATCACTGATTCAGGGATTCCGGCACCTGTATCCCTTACTTGGATGCGTAACATGGCAGGGAAGGTGCTGGTTTCTAAATCTGCTGAAATCTGCACGGGAGGAGCCGACCAGCGCGAGGAGAGGGGGTAGACCTCTCTCATGCTGTCTAGGGAGTTTTTCAGGAGATTGACCAAGACCTGCAGAATTAAGACCGGATCTAGGTCGACTGCAGGGAGATTTTCAGCAACTTCAGCGTTGATGCTGAGGCGATGGCGATGGGCTTCAATTTCCACCAATCCAACGGCATCATTAATGATTCCAGTAATGTCGCTAGACTTTCTTTGTGGTTCGCTGCGTTTTACAAAGCCTTTAATGCGTTGAATGATCGTACCTGCCCGATGAGCCTGATCAGACGCTTTTTCCAGTGCAGGAAGAATATCTTTTTGTAAGGCAGGGTCAAGATGCCCTTGTAAGCGCTTTGCTACACCCATGCAATAGTTCGAAATGGCAGCAAGCGGCTGATTTAATTCATGGGCCAGGGATGAGGCCATTTCGCCCATGGTAGTTAAGCGGCTAGTAAATTGCATCCGCTCTTCTTGTTGTCGAGCTAAGTCATCAGCTTCGACCCGCGGCGTAATATCTGTGGCAATTAATAATTGTGCCAAATGACCATCTACCCACGGGACAAAACGTCTGCGAACTTCATACCATTTTGAAATTCCCGATGCCTCATCTAGCAATTGAATTTCTTCTGATTCAGTTTCTTGGTAGGGTGATGAAAGTGAAGCACCTTCAGCCGTCTTATCACTAGAGCCTTCAGACAGACTCTGCATGATGTTTTCGTTGATATCGCTTCCAGCTAATTCAAAGTGTCCCTTGGCAGTATTGCCAAAGCGCTCACGATAGAAGCGATTCGTAAATAGTAGTTCACCATTCTCATTGGATACTACTGAAACTGCTGCATCGAGACCTTCCAAAACAGCAACGAATCGCTCTTGTGAGGCTGCTAATTCTTCTCGAATTTTCTTAGGTTCGGAGATATCAATTAATGAAGTTACCCAGCCAGTTTGTTGGCCCTTTTCATCTACGAGGGGCGCAATAAATGTGCGCGTCTGAATGATAGACCCATCCCTGTGGAGAATCGATCCCTCAATTCCAATTTTTCTTCGTTGGCTCAAGGCTATTTTGAGGGCCTTATCCATTTTTTCAGTCAGCTCATTTTTCTCACCTTCAGGCCAGAAAGCAAATGGGGGGCTCATTCCAATGAGCTCTTCAGCAGACCACCCCGTCATCTCACAAAATGCTGGATTTACATAAGTGATTACTTTATTCATATCGTGTGCGCGGATTCCCACTGGAGTGGAATTTTCCATCGCACTACGAAAATTAGTTTCTGCCCGAAGATTTGCTTCAGCTTCTTGTCTAACCTGCATCTGTTTAAGAACAGACCATAAGCTCCAAATCACAAAGGCGCTCAAACCAAGTACAACACCAATTAACATCCTGAATGTCAAATTCGTAGCTGGTGGGTAGGTGTCGATGCGTAAGCTGAGGTTTGGACTCAGCACACCAATATCCAGACTAGTTTGATTGCTAAAAGCGCGTCTCGGTATATTTTTATCGGATGAGATGGCTAAGATTCTTTCATTGTCTGTAATTAGTGTGAAGCGATACTGTCCCTTGAGCTCACCAGGAATCATTTCAAGTAAGCCTTGCGTGGTGTACAAAACTGCCACCATGCCATTAATTTCATTACCAGAAATCTGAGGAACTGTTTGCCAAAATACGTTACGAATTTCTTTTGAGATGACTTCGTCGCTAGGAACTTCAAGTGTCATGAACTGACTAAAAGCAGGTCTGCCTGTTGATGTGCTGAGCTCAAGAGTTTTTCTTAGGCCTTGATTGATGGTCTCAGCATTTACATTCTTATTGAACCACCCTGTTCTTAAGTTATCTAGTGGAATTCGCCATTGACGTTGACCGACTTTATCTATCCAAACGATTTGTGCAATCTCATGGTTACTCTGTAATAAATTTTCAGCCTGAATGATGAAGTTTTCTTTTGACTTGATGGATTCGCCACCACTCACATAGTCACGTCCAAGGGACTGAAGAACATCGGTATTGTTAGCAAAACGCAATTGAATACGTTGCTTTGCAAATGAGAGCTCTCTAAATAGTGCCGCTTCTTGCTGACCTTTTTCTTGCAATTGCAAGGTGCCCATAATGATGCCCATCACTATAGTGAAGAGAACAATGGCTATGAGCGGTGTATAGACAATCTTAAATCCCCGTATCCGCCGGATCCACTGTACGGGTTTGAGTTGCCAAAAGGATAACGCTATTTTTTTCATGTAATCAGCCTATTTTGCCCTACAGCAAGCGCTTCTATTCTTCTTTTTGATTCCTGCAATAGTCTAATTGCAATGCAACAAAATATCATATAGTGAGAAATATTATCATTATGTGGAAAATTGCTTGTTTACACCCATAGACCTTCCTAGAATATTGGCTATAGAGTGAATCAATAAAATCGATATAAATAATGGAGGCAGTTTATGGCAGCGGTTCCAGAACAAATTTTGGGTAGCGCAGGAAAACAAGATGCGGATCCAGGTGAAACCCAAGAGTGGTTACAGGCCCTTGATGGCGTGATTCGGAATGAGGGTCCAGAGCGTGCTGCCTATCTAATTGATCAGCAAATTTCTCATGCTCGAGTCAATGGAGTTAATCAACCCTTTCATGCTGAAACTCCTTACATCAACACAATTCCGGTGGAGCAGCAGGCACGACTACCAGGCGATCAAAATGTCGAGCACCGCATCCGTTCTTACACACGTTGGAACGCAATGGCGATGGTGTTGCGCGCTAATAAAGATACCAACGTTGGCGGTCATATTTCTTCTTTCCAGTCCGCTGCAACTCTATATGACGTAGGCTTTAACCATTTCTGGCATGCCCCATCTCCAGAGCATGGTGGCGATCTGATATTCGTTCAAGGGCATTCTGCTCCTGGAATTTATGCCCGTGCCTACATGCTTGGTCGTTTGTCAGATGAGCAGCTCAATAACTTCCGTCAAGAAGTTGGCGGCAAAGGTATCTCGAGTTATCCACACCCTTGGTTGATGCCGGATTTCTGGCAGTTCCCAACAGTATCGATGGGTCTTGGCCCCATCATGGCTATTTATCAAGCGCGCTTTATGCGCTACATGCAGGATCGTGGATTCATTAAAGCTGAAGGTAGAAAAGTTTGGGCTTTCCTCGGCGATGGTGAAACTGATGAACCAGAATCACTCGGCGCCATTGGTATGGCCGGTCGTGAAAAACTCGATAACCTGATTTTTGTAGTGAACTGCAATTTACAACGTCTTGATGGGCCTGTACGCGGTAACGGCAAGATTATTCAAGAGCTCGAAGGTGAGTTCCGTGGCGCTGGTTGGAATGTAATTAAGGTTGTTTGGGGCGGTCACTGGGATGCATTGTTTGCTCGCGATAAAAAAGGTATCTTGATGCAACGTCTTGGTCAGATCGTTGATGGTGAATACCAGACCATGAAAGCCAAGAGCGGCTCCTATGTGCGCGAAATCGTCTTTAATACACCCGAGTTAAAAGCACTTGTGAGTGACTGGAGTGATGATGAGATTTGGCAGCTTAATCGTGGTGGTCATGATCCCCATAAAGTATTTGCAGCTTTTCATTGCGCAGTAAATCATAAGGACCAGCCAACCGTTATTTTGGCTCACACCATTAAAGGTTACGGTATGGGTAGCTCAGGTGAGGCGATGAACATTGCGCACCAAGCCAAGAAGATGAATGCGGATGATGTTCGCTGTTTCCGTGATCGTTTTGAGATCCCCGTCAAAGATGAGCATCTAGATGAAATGCCTTTAGTGAAATTTGCTGAAGGAAGTCCAGAGCTTGAGTATATGAAAGCGCGCCGTCAAGAGTTGGGCGGTTACTTGCCACAGCGTCGCATGAAGGCCGAGAGCCTACCGGTTCCTGCGCTTGACGTATTCGCACCATTATTAGAAGCAACTACCGATGGTCGCGAGATTTCCACAACCATGGCATTTGTTCGCATTCTCAATACGATTGTGCGCGATAAAGCTTTAGGCAAGCGAGTTGTTCCAATTGTTCCGGACGAGTCACGTACTTTTGGCATGGAAGGCATGTTCCGTCAATTAGGTATTTGGAATCAGTTAGGCCAGCTCTACACTCCAGAAGATCATGATCAATTGATGTTCTATAAAGAGGATAAGACTGGTCAGATCTTGCAAGAAGGTATTAATGAGGCGGGTGGTATGTGCGACTGGATTGCCGCCGCCACTTCATACTCAACCCATGGCGTACCGATGTTACCTTTTTACATCTTCTACTCCATGTTTGGTTTCCAGCGCATTGGTGACCTCTGTTGGGCCGCTGGTGATATGCGTAGTCGTGGATTCTTATTGGGCGGTACTGCCGGTAGAACTACATTGAATGGTGAAGGTCTTCAGCACGAAGATGGCCATAGTCAGGTGTGGAGCTCTGCAATTCCCAACTGCATTAGCTACGACCCTTCATTCTCATTTGAGGTAGCCGTAGTTATTCAAGATGGTATGCGTCGCATGCTGGCTGAACAAGAAGATGTGTACTACTACATTACCTTGATGAATGAGAACTATTCTCATCCAGCGATGCCAAAAGGTGCGGAGCAAGACATCATTAAGGGTATGTACAAACTTAAGTCGCTTGGCGATGCCAATGCGAAATTGCGCGTACAACTCTTAGGCTCAGGAACGATTTTCCGCGAAGTCATTGAAGCTGCTGAAATCTTGCATAAAGATTGGGGTGTCGCCTCTGATTTGTGGGGTTGCCCAAGCTTTACTGAGCTAGGTCGTAATTGGAATACGGTTCATCGCAATAATCTGCTCAATCCAACTGCAGCACCTGCTTTATCTCATGTAGAGCAGTGCCTGAAAGATACTGCAGGCCCAATCATTGCTGCTACTGACTATGTGCGTCTGTTTGCTGAACAAATTCGTCCAGCTATTCAGCATCTAGGTCGCCGTTTTGAGGTTCTGGGAACAGATGGTTTCGGACGTTCTGATACTCGTGAAAAATTACGCGATTTCTTTGAAGTAGATCGTCGCTGGGTCGTTCTTACCGCCTTGCGCTCTTTGGTCGATGCTGGCCAGTTGGATCGCCAAAAGCTAGCCGAAGCAATTCAGAAGTACGGCATCGATACCACCAAGCCAAACCCAATGACGGTTTGATAAGAGACGAATACTATGAGCCAACTAATTGATATTAAAGTCCCAGATATTGGGGATTACAAAGATGTGCCCGTGATCGAGGTATTGGTAAAAGCCGGTGATCGTGTTGAGAAAGAGCAATCTATTGTTGTTCTGGAGTCAGACAAAGCTACTATGGATGTTCCCTCATCTCACTCCGGTCTTGTGAAAGAGGTCAAGGTCAAAGTGGGTGACTCTATTTCAGAGGGTGCCATTGTTTTGGTACTTGAGGAGAGTGGTGCAGCTGCAGTTCCAGCTGCTGCACAAACCGCTGCCGCTCCCGTAGCGGCAAAAGCCGAACCTGTTGCGGCGCCAACTTCCAAAGTAGAGCTGCCAATTGTGCGTGCACCAGCGCCACCTGCTGTGAGCAATGCCCCAGTTGAGGTAGACCCAACAGCTAGTCACGCAAGTCCGTCAGTCCGTAAGTTTGCTCGCGAACTTGGTGTCACGGTCCATCAAGTCAAAGGTTCTGGTCCAAAAGGCAGAATTACTCAAGAAGATGTGCAGGCTTTTGTTAAAGCTGCAATGAGTGGAGGTGCCGGCAACGCATCAACTGCATCTGGTGGAAGCTTAGGTGGCCTGAATCTCATTCCTTGGCCAAAAGTGGATTTCTCTAAATTTGGTGAGACAGAGCGTCAGCCATTAAATCGTATTAAGAAGCTAACCGCCGCTAATCTAGGTCGTAACTGGGTCATGATTCCTGCAGTGACATATCACGAGGATGCTGATATCACTGACCTTGAGGCATTTAGAGTGCTGACCAATAAAGAGAATGAAAAGCAGGGTCTCAAAATCACAATGCTCGCTTTCTTAATGAAAGCTGCTGTTGCTGCTCTCAAAAAGTATCCTGAGTTCAATAGCTCTATCGATGGCGATGATTTGGTGTTGAAGAAGTACTTCAATATTGCATTTGCCGCTGATACGCCAAACGGATTAGTGGTGCCAGTGATTCGTGATGCAGATAAAAAAGGTATCTTTGAGCTTGCTCGCGAAACCTCCGAGTTAGCTGCACTTGCGCGTGATGGCAAACTAAAGCCAGATCAAATGCAAGGTGCCAGTTTCACTATCTCCTCTTTGGGGGGTATTGGCGGTACTTATTTCTCACCCATTGTGAATGCGCCTGAGGTGGCAATTTTAGGTGTCAGCAAGGCTGCGATGAAGCCAGTTTGGGATGGTAAGCAATTTGTGCCACGCTTGATTTGCCCACTGTCATTAAGTGCTGACCATCGTGTGATTGATGGCGCTTTGGCTACTCGTTTTAACGTCTATATCGCTCAGTTGATGTCCGACTTCCGCCGCGCAGCGCTATAAGGAAAAGATATGGCTAAGCAAATTATTCTCGTACCCGATATTGGCGATTATTCAGATGTGCCAGTGATTGAAGTGCTCATTAAAGTTGGTGATGTCATTGAAAAGGAGCAGCCCCTGCTCGTTCTAGAATCTGACAAAGCCACAATGGAAGTTCCAGCTGACGCCGCCGGAACTATTCTGAGCATTTCTGTAAAAGCTGGTGATAAGGTTGGTAAGGGTAGTGTTGTAGCGGAGATTGAAGTGGGAGCAGCAACTGCACCTCAAGTTACTGCGACTGCAGCAGCACCTGCTCCAATGCCTCCTCCAGTAGCGGCACCTGTGATTAGCGCTCCGATTGCTGGTCAATACAGCGGCAAAGTGGATCATGAGTGTGAGGTACTGGTACTTGGCGCTGGCCCAGGTGGTTACAGTGCTGCATTCCGAAGCGCAGATTTGGGTATGAGCACCATTTTGATAGAGCGCTATTCAACTTTAGGTGGCGTTTGCCTGAACGTGGGCTGTATTCCTTCAAAAGCATTACTTCACACGACTGCAGTAATGGATGAAGTGAAAACGATGTCCAAGCATGGGATTAGTTATGGCGCTCCCAAGATTGAAATTGACCAATTACGTGGCTATAAAAATTCAGTCATTGCCAAGTTAACGGGTGGATTGGCTGGCATGGCAAAAGCTCGCAAAGTCACTGTAGTGCGTGGATTGGGCCGATTCTTGGATGCAAATCACGTAGAGGTTGAGTTAACTCAGGGTGATGGGCAAGATTTAACTGGGCAAAAAGAAGTGATTCGCTTTCAGAAAGCAATCATCGCAGCGGGAAGTCAGCCAGTAAAACTACCGTTCCTGCCAGAAGATTCTCGTATCGTAGACAGTACTGGCGCCTTACTACTCAAGAGTATTCCAAAGCGTATGTTAGTCATTGGCGGCGGGATTATTGGCTTGGAGATGGCTACTGTTTATAGCACCCTAGGCTCCCGCATTGATATTGCCGAAATGATGGATGGCCTGATGGCAGGTGCAGATCGTGATTTAGAAAAGGTCTGGGAAAAATTCAATGCCGGCCGCTTTGAAAAGATCATGCTGAAGACTCGTGCCTCTAAAGCTGAAGTGAAGGCCGATGGTATTGCAGTGAGCTTCGAAGGCGAGGGCGCCCCTACCGAGCCGCAGACTTATGACTTGGTATTGGTTGCAGTTGGGCGTACCCCGAATGGCAAGAAGATTGATGCAGCGGCTGCAGGCGTTGTTGTAGATGAGCGCGGCTTTGTTCCTGTCGATAATCAGATGCGCACTAATGTGAATCACATCTTTGCGATTGGCGATATTGTTGGCCAACCCATGCTTGCTCATAAAGCAGTACATGAGGGCCACGTTGCCGCTGAAGTCGCTGCTGGTGAAAAATCTTACTTTGATGCTAAGCAAATTCCATCGGTGGCATACACCGACCCTGAGGTAGCTTGGGCTGGTTTGACTGAAGAGCAATGTAAGGCTAAAGGAATTGCCTATGAAAAAGGATTATTTCCTTGGGCGGCTAGCGGTAGAGCAATTGCCAATGGCCGAGATGAAGGTTTTACTAAACTGATTTTTGATGCTACAAGTAAACGCATTATTGGTGGCGGTATCGTTGGTACACATGCCGGCGATTTAATTGGTGAAGTTTGTCTTGCAATTGAGATGGGTGCTGATGCTGTGGATATTGGTAAAACGATTCATCCACATCCAACTCTGGGTGAATCGGTTGGCTTAGCCGCAGAGGCCGCTCTTGGTCACTGTACTGATTTACCACCAGTGAAGAAGAAGGCACATTAAATTGTCTTCCTAGCCTTACTAAAAAAGACCCCGAAAATAACGGGGCTTTTTTTATGCACTTCTAGAATAATATTAATGAAGTAATGACATAGCAATTATTTCTCACTACTTTTTTTACTAGCTGTTTTATTGCTTGATTGGATGTTCTTCTCAACCGCGCTAGTGGCATTACTCAGGTTAGTTTGAGCAACTTCAACTGCATGCTTGACTGCGTTCTGACTAGTTTCAAATACACTGGCAGCAGAAGTGATCGCTTGTTTCATAGCATGCACTGCTGCGTCTGAGCCTGCCGGCGCATTCTTGGCCCAGTCCTCTACTAAGGCATTCATTTTTTTCTGACCTTCTTGAAACTCTTTTTCAGCGGACTTGGTAAAGCTTACTTGAGTTTCATGAGCTAGCTCATAAAGATGGCGACTATAAGCCATAATTTTTTCAGCCATTGGCTGGACTGCTTCAGCCTGATGGGCGAGGAGTTGCTGGATATCTTTCACTTCAAGCGCTTTCTTCGCGCTGCTCATACTTTCGCCCAAGCTTTGTTTGGCGATATGCATATTTAGCTCAACTAATTTTTCTATGCTTTGAAGCGCTTGATTGGTAAGTCCACTCAAAGTTTCAAGATTGGCTTTTTGAGCTGCTGCCATTTGTTCTGGCGTTAATTTCATATCAATACCTTTCCTGTTAATTTCATGGCTTTGCTTACTATGGCCTTTTTACGCACATTGTCAATTCATTCGGGCCGTATTGATCGGGATTGAGAATTAATTTTGGAGCATCCCCAAGATCTGGGCTGTGGCCTATTAAATAAGCCTAAAATCATAGCTTAATTAAAAAATCCCGCACTTTCAATAAGTGATCCATTAAATGAAGCTTGACAGTCTAATTGCCCCCTTATTTGTATTGATTTGGAGTACGGGCTTTTTGATTGCGCGCTTGGCAATGCCTTATGTTGAGCCTGCCACCTTCTTATTTTGGCGTTTTTCAGGGGTATTGATGGCTATGGCATGCCTAAGCCTTGTCTGGAGAATCAGTTGGCCAAGTTGGTCGCAATTTAAGCACATAGCTGTTGCTGGCATATTGCTTCAGTTTGGCTATCTACTCGGGGTTTGGTTTGCAGTCCGACTAGGGATGACTGCAGGCCTGGTAGCAATCATCGTAGGCTTACAGCCCATCCTGACAGCATGGTTTGCCGCTTGGGTATCTGAAAAAGTTACGGGGCGTCAGTGGATCGGTTTGGGATTCGGGTTTGCTGGGGTAGCTTTAGTTGTAGCGGAAAAAATCGGCTTTGCCCACATCCCTCCATTGAGTTACGTATTGGCTTTTGCTGCCTTACTCTCAATTACGTTTGGCACTCTCTATCAAAAGAAATTCTGCCCAGTGTTTGACTTGCGGGCGGGCTCATCCATTCAGTTTGGCGTATCGGCCATACTGTGCTTTGTTTGTATGTATTACTTTGAGTCTGCTGTCATGGTTTGGAATGCCTCGGTTATTGGAGCGCTACTATGGGCGATTTTTCCGCTCTCAATAGGCTCGATTAGCTTGCTCTTTATGATGATCCGAAAAGGGGCTGCTACCAAGGTGACGAGTCTTCTCTATTTAACTCCGCCCACTACAGCGGCAATGGCGTGGTTCTTATTTGATGAGCCCTTTACCTTTATGATGGCAGGTGGTTTGTTGCTCACAATGACTGGAGTTGTTTTGGTTAATCGAGGTCAAACAACTACTGTTGCTACGATTGCAGAATAAGTTTCTACGAAGTGCGTTAAATAGAAGGGTTATTTTTACTTCTGTTGCTAAAAATTGCAGTCGAGCAGTAAAAGTTAATTATCATTCCGTATGTTAAAAGTTTTGGAAGGCAATTTGGGATGTATTTGAATCGTTTTTGGCTTGTTACCCTCGTTTGCCTAATTTCGTTTGGAGCTGTTAGCTCCTTTCCGATAATGGCGGCTAACCCAGATTCCAAAACTGCAAAGACCAATAAAGCAGCAGCAAAGACGCCTGCAAAATCCGATTCCAAAAAAGTAGTTAAATCAATTAAAAAACCTAAAACGGTTAGAACTACCGTTACTCGTCCAGGCGAGTCCGCTGTCTCAGCAAGACCTTCATTTGCAACGGCACTGGGTTTACGTGGTCAGCACGATGATTTAAGTTTGCAGTCCAGCGTAGCCATGGTTGTTAATCAAGATACTAAGGAAGTGTATTTCGAAAAAAATTCTTCAGTAAGCTTACCGATTGCGTCGATTACTAAGTTGATGACGGCAATGGTGGTGCTAGATTCTAAATTGCCTCTAGATGAAACGATTGTCATTAATGCAGATGACGTCAATATATATCGTTCGTCCCGCCTTGCAGGGGGGACGGTGTTGACGCGAGAAGAGGCTTTGTTGTTGTCGCTCATGTCCTCTGAGAATCGTGCAGCCTATACGCTGGGCCGAAATTACCCTGGCGGTATTTCTGCATTTATTGATGCCATGAACCGTAAAGCAAAAGAGATCGGGATGACGCATTCTCATTTTGCTGATCCCACTGGCCTCAAGAGTGAAAACGTGGCTTCAGCAGAAGATCTCACGCGGATGTTGAGTGTTGCCTATCAATATAAAATGATTCGTGAATTTTCTACTTGGCCAGACTTGACCATGGTGATTGCCAAGCGACCACAGAAGTTCTTAAACACCAATCGCTTGGTTCGTGCAGGCGATATGAATATCGGCTTACAAAAAACCGGATTTATTAATGCAGCAGGTAAGTGCTTAGTGATGCAGGCCCGCGTGAACAACACGCCTTTGTTACTGGTTTTCTTGGATTCTGTTGGGACGCAATCGCGTTTTGCTGATGCAGTGAGAGTGCGTGATTGGTATGAGCGCATGCCATTAGGTGAGCCTCAGGCAATTCGTCGCTTGATGTAAGCATTACATTCTTAAGAAAAGCTATATCTTAAGAATGCGGTTCACTAATCTTGGGTTTGTATCCCATTCCCTTAGAGATTTGCAAGGCGGTATCCTGAAGTAGCTTTAGCCAATCCGCCTGAATACGATCGGTAGGTGAGCTCAATGAGAGTCCTGCCACTAACTTGCCGCTGTCATCATAAATTTCAGCTGCCACGCAACTGACACCCAACTCCAACTCCTCATTGTCGCGTGCATGCCCAAACTGGCGAACTTGATTGAGTTCGGATTCTAATTTTCCCAACTCGGTAATGCTGTTTCTGGTGTGACCAGCTAAACCCGTGCGCGTGACATAAGCGCGAACTTGGTTCGGGTCATCGCTTGCCAGAAACAGTTTGCCAACAGACGTTAAATGCAGCGGCGCTCGACCACCAATAGCGCGTACCACTTGCATGCCAGAGCGTTCGCTATAGGCACGGTCAATGTAGACGATCTCATCGCCTTGCCGAACAGAAAGGTTGATGGTTTCACCAGTGAGCTTGTGCAGTGCTCGCATTGGAGCTTGTGCTGCTTCACGGACCGATAAACGGGCTTTAACGAGGTTGCCCAGCTCAAGTAACTTCAGCCCAAGGCGATACGTGCCACCATCACCACGCTCTACTAGGCGGCAGGCTACTAAGTCATTCAAAATGCGGTGAGCTGTGGAAGGGTGTAAGTCAGTCTCTTCAGCTAGGTTTTTTAGACTGCTGGACTCTTCGTGCAATGCAAGGGCATCGAGCAGGTTCATCATGCGTTCAATGACCTGAATCGCTGTTTTGCCAGCTTCACCTGGTGTTTTTGTAACTTTTTCGGATTTAGTCGATGCCATATTGTTAATTGTAGCGATTTTTGCTCAAATTGCACAATATGAAATACAGCTACAGCCCTAAAAAACGTTTATCTAAGCCTAATTAGCCTTTTAGGGCTGCTGCGCACTCAGAAATGAGTTTTGGACCCCGATAAATCAAGCCAGTGTAGATTTGAATCAGGCTGGCACCGGTAAGGATCTTTTCTTGCGCATCTTTGCCGGACATAATGCCGCCAACGCCAATAATCGGAATGGCGCCACCTAAATATTCTTTGAGACTTCGAATGACTTCGGTGGAGGCATCACGAACAGGTGCACCAGAGAGGCCACCAGCTTCTTGACCAAATTCAAGCCCCTGAACAGCATCGCGAGTAATGGTTGTATTGGTGGCGATGATGGCATCCATTTTAAATTCCACCAAGAGGTCAGCGATGAGCTTGATATCGTGTTGCTCAAGATCTGGTGCAATTTTTAAAAAGAGGGGTTTGCATACGCCAAACTGGTCACTTAAAGCTTCACGCGCAATATGCAGTGATTGCAGCAAAGAGCGCAACATCTCTTCACCTTGCAACGCGCGTAAATTCTGCGTATTGGGTGATGAAATATTGACGGTAATGTAAGAGGCCACCTCATAGACTGCTTCCATAGCCGTGACGTAATCGCTTGCAGCATCTTCGATTGGCGTTATAGCATTCTTGCCGATATTGAGACCAACAATGCCACCATTCTGCCAATAAGCTGAATTACGAACTCGCTTTACACAAGCATCAACGCCATCATTATTAAAGCCCATGCGATTAATGATGGCCTGAGCTTGCGGCAAACGAAACATACGGGGCTTTGGATTGCCGGGTTGTGGTTTTGGGGTAACAGTACCGATTTCTAAAAACCCAAAGCCTAGGCTGCCTAGCGCATCAATGTGTTTGCCATCTTTATCTAGACCAGCAGCGAGACCCACTGGGTTTGGAAAAGTAATACCGCAAAGCTTACGCGGATCTGATACGGGTTGATTGCACAAGTGGCGCAATAGACCCCAACGCTGAGCACGATCTAAATTACTCAGGGTGATGTTGTGAGCTTGCTCTGGATCTAAGGAAAAAAGCCAGGGGCGCAGAAGAGGGTAGCTGTCAATCATGAGAAGACATTATGGCCCAATGATGGGTTGCCAGCGATCATCGATCAAGCCCTCTATCGGCTGAAACTTCACCTTATAGGACATTTTCTCGCTTTGTTCGATGTAATAGCCAAGGTAGAGATAGGGAAGATCTAGCTCTAAGGCCTGCTGAATTTGCCACAAGATACTAAAGCTTCCATAGCTTGCAGAGGCATTGCTGGTATCAAAGAAGGTATAAACCGAAGAGATCCCTTGATCTAAGATATCAATCATACTGACCATGCGCAAACGCCCTGGGTATGAATCGTGAGGACCATCCCTAAATTCAACAATTCTGGAGTTCACCCGGCTTTGTAATAAAAACTGCATGTACTGGTCTTGATCATCTATATCTACTTCACTACCAGCATGACGCTCCTGTTGATAGCGTTGGTAGAGTTGATAGTGCTCCTCTTGGTAACCTAAATTGAGAACGCGAATATCTAGTCCAGCATGTTTTTTCCAGGCGCGTTTTTGACTGCGCTTAGGGGAGAAATCCTTCACTGGAATGCGCGTTGCAGTACAGGCATGACATTCATCACAATAAGGTCGGTAAGTATATAAACCACTGCGACGAAACCCCGCATTGACTAATTCACCATATAAGTCAGCATGTATTAAATGTGAGGGGGTAGCGACTTGAGAACGTGCAGTCTTTCCTGGTAGGTAGCTACAGGGATAAGGTGCAGTTGCATAAAACTGCAATTCAGTGAGAGGAAGCTCTTTTAGTTGAGTCATAGCCAGTGACGAAGAATCTGTTTATCAAATTTCCAGGGAATCTCTATATTAGTTTGATTTAAAGCAAGCTGCAGATGGGCTAAAAATTCACTGCGAGATATCGGTGCGGCCCCTAGGGAATTCAGGTGTGCAGTCTCTTGCTGACAATCGATCATTTCCACTTGATTTTGCTCGCACCAGGCAGCAAGAGCAGCTAAAGCAATCTTAGAGGCATCTGTTTGGTGACTAAACATCGACTCACCAAAAACCATACCGCCAAAGGAGACGCAATAAAGGCCCCCCACTAGGCGATCATCTTCCTTGATTGCAATGCTATGCGCATGACCCTCTTCATGAAGATTGGTATAGGCATCCATGATTTCATGTGTAATCCAAGTGCCATCCTGATCCTTGCGGCTCGCAGTTGCGCAGGAGCGAACGACTGCACTAAAGTTTTCATCAACCCCGATTTCTCTGCGAGAGTCAGATAAAAAATGACGAATGGATTTCTTCAGCGAGTCATGACATTTAAAGTGATCAGGCTTTAATACCATTCGGGGATTGGGTGACCACCATAAGACTGGTTGATTATCGGAGTACCAGGGAAAGATTCCCATTTGATACGCGCGAGCTAACTGTCCTGGATATATCCGTTCGCTTACCGCAATTAAGCCGGGGACACTCGGATCAGGATCTGGGTGATGAATAGGATTGGGGAATTCATCCTGAGACCCTAGCCAGCTGATATTACTCATAAGCTTGTGATGCTTAGATTTTTTCAGTTGGCAGAATGTCTCTGCTACGAACGCTAAATTCATTGCCGGCATCAAATACTCCGGC
The DNA here is from genome assembly GCF_000973625.1 of Polynucleobacter duraquae. Taxonomy (NCBI): domain Bacteria; kingdom Pseudomonadati; phylum Pseudomonadota; class Betaproteobacteria; order Burkholderiales; family Burkholderiaceae; genus Polynucleobacter; species Polynucleobacter duraquae. Next base: position 1,103,382 of record NZ_CP007501.1, on the reverse strand, counting down.
AGCACGATCAGCAAAGAACCACTCCAGAGTTTGCTTTACCGTTGGAAAAGCAATTTCATCCCACGGGATATCCCGTTCATCAAATAAAGCAACCTCGAGACTCTCTTCCCCCGCTTGAAAGTTTGGGGAATTCATCGAAGCTAGATAAAAAAGATGCACCTGTTCAGCATGTGGCACATTGAGCAGGGAGTAAAGTGGACCAATCTGAACAACGGCGCCGGCCTCTTCATGAGTTTCACGTGCCGCTCCAGTGCTGGTGCTTTCACCAAGTTCCATGAATCCAGCAGGCAGAGTCCAATAACCATGACGAGGTTCTATGGCGCGACGGCACAATAAAACTTGATTACCAAAGACCGGGATGCTCCCAACTACATTACGTGGATTGAAATAATGAATACTTCCACAAGAGTCACAGACATGACGTTCCCGCGAATCATCCGCAGGAATCTTGATGCTGATAGGCGCTGCACAGTGCGAGCAAAACTTCATGCGGACTTTCTAGAAATGGGCGGGGATGAGGCCGCGTAAAGCATTACTAAGCATAATCTCTTTTGCATTCTGAACATCATCAATAGTCAGGTTGACCTCATGGGCATTCCATTGGGGATCATTCAATATGATGGATCTCATAACCCCTGGTAACAGACCAGCTGAGACGGGGGGTGTTAGCCATCTATCCCCAGATTTGATAAAAACACTGCTTCTACCACCCTCGGTGACATAGCCTTCCTCATTAGTAAATAAGGCATCAAAGCCACCATGACCCTCTGCCAATCGCCAGGCTTGGTCGTAGACATTTCGAATGCTCACCTTATGTCTTAATAGAACATTGCCAGAGTGAAAGGTGGCCTGATTTGAATCAGGCAGAATATTTCTAGCCCAAAAGATTTTTACCGATCCCTCTAGTGGGCTGATGGGAGTGATTTGACAGCTTGCGATTCCTAGGTGGTTGAGATCCAAACGCAATCGATATTCAGAATCAGTTGAGCAGTTTTCACACCCTAGCTCAATCACCTTCATCATGTCTGGTAGAGAGCAGGATATGCCAAGTGCTAACGCAGAATTGACCAAGCGTGCTAGGTGAAGTTCTAGATTCTGAGCTTGACCTTTGCTGACCAAGATAGTTTCAAATAGTCCCAGGTTACTTGGTAACTTGCTCAAGAATGCCGCTTTAATTTGACACTCTTCCCACTCCTGCTCGGGTTCAGAATCAATCGTAATACCAGCACCTATGCCTAAAGAAAAGGGTGAGGCATGTGTTTTTGCATCCTGATGAATTTCAAGGGTACGGATTGGAACGCTAAACGCAAAATCGCCACTAGGATCAATCCAACCTAAGGCGCCACAATAATAGTCTCGCTCTTGAGGCTCTAATTCTTGGATGATCTCCATGCTGCGTTTTTTGGGAGCGCCCGTGACAGACCCGCAGGGAAACACCGCATTCAGCACGTCACCTAATTTCATCTCAGGCTTGATCTCGGCTTGAACGGTAGAGGTCATTTGCAGGACATCACCGTACTGAGTGACTTCAAATAACTTGGGAACATTGACTGTTCCCAGCAAGGCAAGTCGACTTAAATCGTTGCGTAATAAATCAACGATCATGACATTTTCTGCTTGATTTTTTGCATCTGCTGATAAGTGCTCAGCAGAATCACTTAATGCACTGGCAGTGCCTTTCATCGGCATGGCTTTTAAAGTATTACCATTCTTCTGAATAAATAACTCAGGTGATTGGGACAAGATAAAGTTCGAGTCTTGTGCAATAAATGCACCAAATCTTCCCGGCTGTCGTTCCCTTAATCGTGCATATAGAGAGAGCGGGTCTCCATAGACTTCACCCGTAATTCGAAAGGTGTGATTAATTTGATAAGTGTCGCCATTGCGAATGTACTCTTGAATAGCCTGAATATCGTCGGTGAACTTCTCTTGATCAAGGGAAAATTCAAGATTAGCCACTCCTGCAACTTTAGATTCAGGCTCTAGAGCCGTTATCTTTTTTGCCATGTAGGTATCGACATCCGCCTTGCTCAATCTTTCGTAAGATTTAAAAGACCATGCCTGTATTAATGGATGATCTTTACTTTCACGCTCAACTGATCGATCTATATTGTGTATATATAGACCTAACTCATAAGCAAACGCAGCGACAACATATTCTCCTTGAGCTAAAGCTTTATTAATATCTTGGAGGCATCGATCTACAGCTGCAATTGTCTGTGCGTGGCTAGACTGAGGATAGATCGCCCAGAGCTGTATTGCTTGCTCATACAGGCGACTGCTCGGCTGTGATGAGGTGCTCTGAGCATCATCAAGCAATATCATGCGATTTATCGTCAGTGTTCAAGTAAATCAGTGGAAATTACTTTAAAACAGCGGCCGATTCAATCGTGACAGTCTTGCTCGGTACATCTGCCATACGACCCATTCTTGGTGTTGATGCCACCATGGTTGGGATCTTACGGATAGCATCGATTGTTTGTGTACCCGAAATCACTGTGCCAAAAACGGTGTAGCCATTACCCATAGCGTTTGGATAATTCAAGCCCTCATTGTCTTTAACATTAATGAAGAACTGTGCCGTTGCTGAATCGGGGTCGGAAGTGCGCGCCATAGCGATGGTGTAAGTTTGATTCTTAAGGCCATTTTGTGCTTCTGAAACCACAGGCGCATTAGTCGGTTTTTGTGACAAGTCGGGAGTAAATCCACCGCCCTGAATCATGAAGCCATCTATCACACGATGAAAAATCGTGCCGTTATAAAAGCCACTGTTGACGTAGTTTAAAAAGTTGGCCGTTGTTTTTGGTGCCTTCACTGAATCAAGCTCAACAACAAAATTACCCATGGTGGTTTTAAATTCCACCTTAGGGCCAGCAAAGCTGGTAGCACTAGCAATGAGGCTGGTAACTAAAAATAGGGAAGCAATGATTTTGCGCATACTGGGTATCCTTAAGAATCGAGTGAAAATAAAGTAAATCTGATTGTATTGCTCATAGGCCAGAGGGAACTTGACCGGCATAGTGATAAGCCGCCTCTTCAAACATACTTGGCCGATCTAGATAATCTAAGGCCCAATCGATGGTGTCGACCCCCCAAAAAGTATGACCGTTGATAACAAGGGTAGGAACACCAAATGCCCCATCCGCTTTTGCTCTCTCGGTGTTGCTAATCAACTTGGCTTTGACCTCTGGTGCATCTGGTTTTGGAGTATCAACTGCTAGGCCAAGGTATCGGCAAAACTCTGGCCAAGATAAATTGGGATCATTACCTTCTACCCAAACATATTCAAAAGCGCGCTCAACCATGTCCCATTGAGCATTTTGCTGAACTAGCAAACGTTGTGCCGCAACAGTGAGAAAGGGGTGATGCTCTGGAAAGCGAAAAGGGAGACCTAACTTTTCAGCGAGCCATACGCAATATTGATAGGTATGAGGACGTTTGGCTTCCACCTCACCAGGACCACGGTTATCAGTTGCGCGGAGTAGGCCGCCTAATAAGATGGGTACGGGCTCAATATCGATACGTTTTTCAAGGCGATGGCGTTGCTTGATATAAAAATAAGAGAATGGAGAAATGATGTCGTAGTAAAGCGTCCCTTCAATCCGTTTTCCATCTACTTGATCTTGGGTCATTTCTGTTTCGACTCCGCATCCAACTTGCGTAAGAAAGCCATCTTCTCGGCAATCTGACTTTCTAAGCCTCGATCAACTGGTTGGTACCAATGAGGCTCTGCCATACCATCGGGCAAGTAAGTTTCTCCAGCAGCATAGGCATGTGGTTCATCGTGTGCATAACGGTATTCTTTGCCGTGACCTAACTCTTTCATGAGTTTAGTTGGGGCATTGCGTAAATGGTTGGGTACAGGCTTACTTTGATCACTTGCAACATAAGCCTTTGCCGCGTTGTAAGCGTTGTAACTTGCATTACTTTTAGCGGCGATCGCTAAATAAACCACAGCTTGACCAAGCGCTAATTCACCTTCGGGCGAGCCAAGCCGTTCGAAAGTTTGAGCTGCATCATTGGCTAGTTGCATTGCTCTGGGATCAGCAAGCCCAATATCTTCCCAGGCCATACGAATAATTCTGCGTGCAAGATATCGAGGGTCTGCTCCGCCATCGATCATTCGGCAAAACCAATACAGCGCAGCATCAGGATTTGAACCACGCACTGATTTATGTAAGGCAGATATTTGATCGTAAAAGTGGTCTCCACCTTTATCAAAACGACGTGCCTGGACTGTTAAAGCATTTTCAATAAACTGCTGATCTATTGTCCGAATCTGAGAGTTTGGCGTTGAGACAGCATTACGTACTTGCTCCACTAGATTGAGCAATCTCCTAGCATCACCATCTGCATGTGAAATTAAGCTATCAATTGCTTCTGGCTCAAAAGGAATATCAGGCATCGCATAAATACATGCGCGATCAAACAGCTGCTTCAGTTCCACGGCATTTAATGATTTCAGTACGTAGACTTGTGCGCGTGAGAGTAGGGCTGAATTGACCTCAAATGAAGGATTTTCAGTGGTAGCGCCAATGAAGTTGAATAAGCCAGATTCAACATGTGGCAATAAGGCATCTTGCTGACTTTTATTAAATCGATGAATTTCATCAACAAACAAGATAGTTTGTCGGCCATATTGAGACATACTCTGCTCAGCTTGTTCAATAGCCGCGCGAATTTCTTTTACTCCAGCAAGCACAGCTGAAATTGCAATAAATTCTCGATCAAAGGCTTTTGCAGAAAGTCTTGCCAAGGTAGTTTTACCAACTCCCGGCGGACCCCAAAGAATCATCGAGTGAGGCTTGCCAGATCCAAAGGCAAGATTTAGTGGCTTACCAGCGGCGAGAAGATGTGTCTGTCCGATCACTTCCTCAATCGATTTTGGGCGCAAGACTTCCGCTAATGGTAGCGGAGGTGCTTGATCAAATAGATTGCCCATCAGCGCTAATTTAATTTTGTACGAACAAAATAACTAAGGCCGCCCAAACTAAGCATCCAGCAGAAACTAATGTAAGTCGATTTCGCATGGTGATGAATGCATTCAGTGCCTCTTCATCAGAAAAATAATATTGATAGGTTTCTTTATCAACATTGTGTTGAATGATTAATGCTGAAGCCAAAATGACTAAGCCAACTGGTATATAAATGTGTAGCGCAAGCCAGGCAACTAGTGCTGGGATGACACCCCAGATCCATGCATTACGATCTGCCCACCGATCGCCTCGAGGTGTTTTGCCCAAGACATGTAAATTAGCACCCCAATGCATAGCGCCCATAAATGCGGTGATCACGGCCCCGTAACCCGCTAGTGACTCTGCGCTTAAATAATTTAAGGGGGTTGGCGCTAGCTGTACCATCAGCGCAAGACCAACAAAAGGAATTAGACCGGCATAGCCTAATTTAGTGACTAGAGGGGGTAATGGGTTCACAAAAACTTCTTTATCTGAGTTGGTGGAGGGTTAATGGTTAATGGTGAAAAGTAAATAGTGAATCGCAAATTGCAAAATTATTGATCGTAGGTAAAGACGCCACGTCCAGACTTACGACCGAGGTAGCCAGCGGCAACCATCTCGCGCAGCAGTGGGCAAGGGCGATACTTAGAATCGCTGAAGTTCTCGAAATAGACTTCCATCACGGCTAAGCAGGTATCAAGACCAATTAAGTCGGCTAAAGCGAGTGGGCCAATTGGTTGGTTGCAGCCCAATTTCATACCGGCATCGATATCTTCGGGGCTAGCGAGTCCTTCGTATAAAACAAAGAAAGCTTCATTAATCATTGGTAGCAAAATACGGTTCACTACAAATCCGGGAGAGTTCTTAACGGTGATGGGCTCTTTACCAATGCGTTTTGCCATTTCAATTATGGCAGCATGAGTTGCGTCTGAGGTTTGTAAGCCCCGAATCACCTCAACCAATGCCATCATCGGTGGCGGATTGAAAAAGTGCATGCCGATGAAACGGCTGGGATTGGAGTCTAAGGCAGCAAGCTGAGTAATGGAGAGTGAGGAGGTGTTGGTGGCAATAATAGTTTCTTTGCTAACGATCTCATCAACCTGCTTCAGAATCTTTTCTTTGACAGCCTGGTTCTCAGTAGCAGCTTCAATCACTAGTTGAAGTCCCTTAAAGTCAGCGTATGAAGTTCCACCTTTGATGCGTTTGAGTGCGGCATCTTTATTCTCAATGGTCAGTGTTTCTTTTTTCACCAAGCGATCTAAGCTTTTGCTAATTTGATTTAAGCCGCGCTCAACAGCGGCATCGCTGATATCAACCATGACGACATCAAGACCGGCAACTGCGCAGACCTGCGCAATACCGTTGCCCATCGTACCTGCCCCAATTACTCCGACTGATTGAATCTTCATGCTATTTCCTTTTTTGATACTGTGATGAGCCAAATAATTGTTCTCTTGCTTTGTCATCGTGCAAGGGCTTGCGTAATGCAGTTAATACTTCAACGCCACGCTTCACGGCAGGGCGTTCACCAATCATTTCAAACCAACGCTTGAAGTGAGGATATTCGTTGATATCAATACCTTGGTTCTTCCAGTTCCGCGTCCAAGGAAAGATGGCAATGTCCGCAATTGAGTAACTTTTCCCAGCAATATAAGCATTATCTTTCAGTTGATGATCGATTACCCCATACAGTCGCTTAGCTTCATTGGTGTAGCGATTAATCGCGTAATCAATTTTCTCCGGAGCGTAAATTCGAAAGTGGTGGTTTTGCCCTAAAAGTGGCCCCAGGCCTCCCATTTGGAACATGAGCCATTGCAACACCTCATATTTACCTCGAGTAGATTTAGGTAAAAACTTTCCTGTTTTGGCGGCCAGGTATAGCAAGATTGCGCCGGATTCAAATACATGGATGGGTTTACCATCAGGGCCATTGGGGTCGGTGATGGCTGGAATCTTGTTATTTGGGCTCATCGCCAAGAATTCTTTTTTAAACTGATCACCAGCTCCAATATCAATGGGATGGGCAATCCAGTCTTTGCCTAATTTATAGCCACACTCCTCGAGCATGATGTGGACCTTATGTCCATTTGGCGTTGGCCAGCTATACACATCAATGATGTCTTTGTTCGATTTACTGATCGTCACAATCAATTCCTTTTCTATAGGGTTTGCAAACGCTCTAATGCACTTGAAAGCGTTTTTTCTTCTTTGGCAAAACAAAAACGGATTACGCCTGACTCAATTGGCTTGGCGTAAAAAGCAGAGACCGGAATCGCTGCTACGCCAATCTCAGTAGTTAACCAGGAGCAAAAATCTGCTTCGCTTAAAGATGTTTGAGAGATTCCGAGCTCGGTGTAATTGACGCACTGAAAATAGCTTGCTGGGGCGGGTAGTAGCTTGAACCTAGTTTGCTGCAAACCTTTTCTAAAGTAGTCCCGCTTAGCTTGATAGAAAAATGGCAATCCTAAGTAGTGTTCTGCATTCTTGAGGTACTTAGCAAGACCATATTGCATTGGCGTATTGACTGTAAACACATTGAACTGATGCACCTTGCGAAACTCCGCCATCATCGCTGCAGGCGCGGCTACATAGCCCACCTTCCAGCCGGTGACGTGATAGGTCTTGCCAAAACTGGATATCAGAAAACTACGCGCTGCTAATTCAGGGTGACTTGCAATACTGATGTGTTGATGTCCATCAAACACCATGTGCTCATAGACTTCGTCGCTTAAGATCAGTGCATTCGTATTTCTGACCAAATTGGCTAGACGCTCAAGATCGGATGACTGCCACACCATGCCGGTTGGATTGTGCGGTGTATTGATTATGACGAGCCGGGTTTTTGTATTAATTGCTGTTGCCAGATCATCCCAGGGTATTGAATAAGAGCTCACAATTCCTTGGTCATCGCGGTTGGCAGTTAAAGATACGGCAACCGTTTTACCTCCCGCTAAATCAATCGATGGGCGATAGCTATCGTAAGCGGGTTCAATAATGACCACCTCATCGCTTGGACTGACGCAGCACAAAATGGCCGTCATGATTCCTTGGGTGCCACCGGCTGTAATGGTGATCTCTGTATCGGTATCGTAGTCACGACCATATAACGCGGATATTTTTTGGGACACACCCTGGCGCAACTCTGCAATCCCCATCATCGGTGGATATTGATTGTGATCAGCCAGCATGGCTGCATGAACCTTAGATATGAGCTCTCGATCGCAGGGAAAGTCCGGAAAACCTTGCCCTAAGTTAATGGCCTGATGCTTGGCAGCGAGGGCCGACATGATCGTAAACACAGTTGTACCTACCTTGGGTAGGCGACTTGGAAAGTCTGGGCTGAGGGCGAGGTTTTGGTCCATGCAGGCGGTTTAGGGCAAATATGGAAGGTAGTCGCTAGAATGGTAGAAATTCATCTTCAAATTGTGCCATGTTGATCGTCCTATCACCCGCGAAATCCCTAGATTACAAAACCTCAGTCAAGGTCAAGGCGCCAACCTTGCCAGAGTTTGTCTCGGAATCAGCCAAGTTGATAGCTGATTTGAAGAAGCTCTCGCCTCAAGAGGTTGCCGATCTGATGGGTCTCTCTGACCAGTTGGCTGCATTGAATGTGGGCCGCTATCGCGATTGGTCTAAGAAATTTACGGATGCCAATAGCAAGCCGGCTATTTATGCCTTTAACGGCGATGTCTATGACGGGTTTGACGTCAAGACACTGAATTCCAAGGCCGTGGATTTTGCACAAGATCATCTTCGTATCTTGTCAGGCTTATATGGTGCTCTCCGCCCCCTAGATTTAATGCAGCCTTACCGCTTGGAGATGGGCACTTCCTTTCAGAATGCCCGAGGCAAGGATCTATATGCTTTTTGGGGTGAACGTGTGACTGAATCCCTTAAGAAGCTACTGGAGCAGCAAAAGAAGCCTGTACTTCTCAACTTAGCATCCGAAGAATATTTCAAGGTGTTACAAGCAAAAAACTTGGATTGCCCTGTGATCTCTCCGATATTTCAAGATGGTAAAGATGGTAAGTACAAAATCATCTCTTTCTACGCCAAGCGAGCTAGAGGATTGATGGCTCGCTATGTTGTCGAAAACCGGATTACCGATCCCGCAGATTTGAAGGGTTTCAATTTGGATGGTTACAAATATGTTGCCTCCGAATCTAAACCAGAAAAACCCTTATTTAGACGTCCCGAGAGAAAGTAGGAGAGTGCACCATGGCTGTTCATCGCACTAAATCCTCACAACGTGCTTCACCAGATGTGGAACGCCTAGTAGCAGATGCAATTTCTTTGGCGGCCTCTGGCAGTCATATTGAAGACCAGTTTTGGGAAGAGCGCTTAAATGTTCGTTTAATGCGCCTTCTCAAAAGTCAAAATCAAAATGTGATCGACGCATCCCTAGATCAAACATTTCGAATAAATACGCTGGCCTTCGAGGTACTTGCTGATTGTGCTGAGACTCTAGCTGAATCTTTGGTGATGGAGCATGAGGGTCAGAATTGGGATGTGCTGCTATTGGCTTTACCCATCGTTGCCCACACTCGCTATCAGATTCCTTCTGGGGTATTACCGGTAAATGTGATTGAATCTACTGCCGCTGCATTGCAGAGCTCAATAACTGCTAGCGATACACGCTTGGCGATTGTTCCTTGGCTTTACAGTATTGATCAAATGCCGCACTCCCATTGCCAAACGCGTTTGCTAACTGAGGCTCTAGCTACGGCCGCTATTACCTCCAGTGAAGTGAAGTTAGAACTGCGCGATATGTCGGAGACCATTGCAGTGTTGGCTGATCCACGCTTTATCATCGCCGCGGTTGCTGCTCCTTCTGGAATGCCTTTATTCCGTTGGCAAGCTGAGGTGCCAACACGTCAAGAGCGAGGCGTGAGCTTAATTGGTTGGCAAAATGCAATGCAAGAACCTATTGCCGCACTTTTACCGGGTTGCGAGTTTGAGCTCCTATTGCCAGAGGCCTATTTCACTAACTGTCGATTGGCGGATAAACAAGTACGTCCACTAAGTATTCGAGCTGCTGCGAATTTTCTGGAGAGTACGCTCGGAGTCATGCCTGCGGGATTGTCCTGCGTAGTGGGGGCCTTTGGTGAAGATCAGGCTGATGAGTATCGAATTTCTTTTAGCTTAAAAGGCTCTGCTGAAGTGGTGTACGGAGTGATATGGCCTTTGTATGATCGCGAGAGCGTTGCCAACGATGCACTCAATGATTTGTCTGATGATGAAAGTCCGATGAAGCGAATTGCTGATGCGCTTCGTAATGCAGGTGTTGAGGATGTCTTTCGCCATGCAATGCTCTTTGACCCAGAGCTTTGTGATGACTGCGGTGCACCACTGTTCCCAGATCGATCAGGTGATGCTGTGCATGCTGAGTTACCAGATGATGCACCGACTCAGCAACCCTTATTTCATTAATTCAATTCAGTTAGCTTTAAAACTGAGAGATAAAAACAAAAAAGCCGAGAATGTCTCGGCTTTTTTATTGCGAAGCATTACATTTAGTTCTGTACAAAGGGCTCTGAATTTGCAAACAAGTGTGGGAGCTTGCCAGTTTTCATTTCCGCTGTTTGGCAGAAATCAGCAAGGCGAGTTCCAGACTTAATATTAAATAGCATTGCCTTATTACCCAGCACCACAAGATCGTGTCCAGTATTGGTATTTTTATAACGCAAGCTTCCGGGTAGGGAGTTTTCGCGCTTCAGTTCAAATGTTTTGGATTCCCAAGTGAGGCGAACCGTTTCAGTTGTTCCAGAAGTTTTGAATTGCTTACTTTCACTGCAAGTCCAAGTGGATACTTCTTCACTAGCATTGGCTTGGGCAGATACCAGAAGGGCACTTGCGACCAAGCTAGCGATGAGAAGGGTTTGCTTCATATGTATAAATCCTTATGAGAGGAGATGTTTAACGCCAGCTTGCTCTTCAAGCAATTCATTGAGCGTGTGGTTCATACGTTCACGTGAGAACTCATCAATTTCTAAACCCTCAACCATCTTGTATTCGCCGTTTTCGCAAGTTACCGGATAGCCGTAGATTATTTCAGCAGGAATACCGTATTCGCCTTTGGATGGAATGCCCATGGTGACCCACTTACCATTGGTACCCAAAACCCAATCGCGCACATGATCAATTGCCGCATTAGCTGCAGAAGCTGCAGAAGACAGGCCGCGGGCTTCAATAATGGCAGCGCCACGTTTACCAACTGTAGGAATGAAAGTATCTTTATTCCAGGCTGCATCATTGATGCTGTCTTTTACAGACTTGCCGTCGATAGTCGCAAAGCGGTAGTCAGGGTACATGGTAGGACTATGGTTGCCCCACACAACCAGTTTCTCAATGTCAGCAACAGGCTTGTTTAGCTTGCTAGCCAATTGTGAGAGTGCGCGGTTGTGATCCAAGCGCAACATCGCTGTAAAGTTTTTCGCAGGAATGTCTGGTGCAGATTTCATGGCGATATAGGCATTGGTGTTTGCTGGATTGCCAACTACCAATACTTTGACTGTTTTCTTCGCTACGGCATTCAATGCCTTGCCTTGCGCTGTAAAAATCTGCGCATTGGCTGAGAGTAAATCTTTGCGCTCCATACCTGGGCCACGTGGACGTGCGCCAACCAATAAAGCAACATCGATATCTTTAAATGCGGTCATCGGGTCAGAGTGCGCTGTCATACCGGCCAAAAGGGGGAAAGCGCAGTCTTCGAGCTCCATCATCACGCCAGCTAGGGCTTTTTGAGCTTTTTCGTCAGGAATTTCTAATAACTGAAGGATAACTGGCTGATCTTTGCCCAATAAGTCGCCATTGGCGATACGAAAGAGTAGGGAATATCCGATTTGACCGGCTGCGCCGGTGACTGCAACACGCATTGGGGCTTTTGCCATTACTAATAACTCCAGTTGAGGTTAATTAACTATTTTTTTCTATTATCCATTCAAGTGTATGGACTTTCCATTTACACTGTCAATCATGTCTTATATAAGATATGAAATAAGCCTCAATTTTATCCAACATCAGTTGTCCTGGAGCTAATTTGTCCCTTATATCCGAACCAATTGCCTCGTTTAGCCCGCTCTATGAGCAAATTAAAGCCATGATTTTGGCGAGTTTGCAGGCTTCTGAATGGTTGCCTGGAGATGCAATCCCCAGCGAGATGGAGCTTGCAGCTCGATATGCAGTGAGTCAGGGGACGGTTCGTAAAGCTATTGATGAACTAGCTGCACAAAACTTGCTAATTCGTCGCCAAGGTAAAGGTACCTTTGTAGCAACCCATCAAGAGGAAGACTTCCAATATCGTTTTTTACGTTTAGAACCTGATTCTGGTGAGAAGTTGCACCTGAAAAACCAGTTTCTAGCCTGCGAGAACATCCCATCGGACCCCTATATTGCGCGCTTACTTAAGATCAAGCCAGGCGATTCCATTATTCGGATTGATCGAATACAAAGCTCTGCGGGTCGACCAATCGCTTTTGAAGAGATTTGGCTCCCAGAAGCCCGCTTTAAAGGCTTAAATCTAGAGATGCTCAATGCTTGGCCTGGCCCAATGTATGCCTTCTATGAGAGTGAATATGCTACTCATATGGTTCGGGCAGAGGAAAAAATTAAGGCCGTCTTGGCGGGTTCAGACCTAGCCAAATATCTCCAAATTTCAGAGGGTGCCGCCTTACTCTCTGTTGAACGTGTGGCTTTCACCTACGGGAATAAACCAGTAGAAATTCGGCACGCAAGATATGACACTAACGGTCAGCATTACGACAACAAATTAAACTAGGTAGTACACTCAAAATCAGCAAAAACCAGTTTTTAACCCCTTTAAACGCTAAAAAGTCCCCACCATCACTAGGTTTCCAATAGAATATGTTGCAACACAACAAAACCACACTGAACCTCCACCGAAAGATTGAGATTACCCATGGTTGATGCACAGCAAGATGTAAAAAAAGATAGACCTGTTTACCGAAACATTGGTCTTGCTCAGTTAATTAAGTACCGCCTTCCTTGGGCTGGAAAAGTATCCATCCTTCACCGAATCAGCGGGGCAGCACTGTTCTTGACGTTGCCATTCTTGCTTTATCTTTTAGATCAAAGCTTAGCCTCTGAGATGAGTTACCAAACCTTTCAGGCAATTACAGGTCATGTGCTGGTAAAGATTGTTCTACTGGGATTAATTTGGTCCTTTTTGCACCATTTTTGTGCCGGAATTCGCTATCTTCTATTGGATTTAGAGATTGGCGTTGAAAAGGCAGATGCCAACCGCTCTGCAATCATCGTATTTTTCTTAGGCCTTGCCCTAACCGCAATTGTTGGCCTCAAACTTTTTGGCCTGTATTAAGCACTTATTCACTAAGGAAATCGAATGCCTATTTATCAGATTGGACCTAAGCGCTTAGTTGTTGGCGCCCATTACGGCCTCAAAGAGTGGATTATTCAGCGCGCCACAGCCATCGTGATGGTAGTTTTTACGATTGTTCTTTTGGCTAACTACACCATCACTGGTAGCGCAACTTATGAAGGTTGGGCTTCGTTATTTAGCAACCAGCTCATGAAGCTCCTGACGCTGTTATTTTTCATCAGCTTGTTCTATCACGCGTGGATTGGTATCCGCGATATCTGGATGGACTACATCAAGCCTGTCAGTATTCGTTTAACACTCCAAGTGTTAACTGTTTTGTATCTCGTAGCCTGTGCGGCCTATGCCGTACAAATTTTGTGGAAAGTGTAATTCAATGACCGCGATTAAAAAAGTATTGCCACGCCGTCGGTTCGACGCGGTAATTATCGGTGCAGGTGGTTCAGGTATGCGCGCTTCTTTGCAATTAGCAGAGGCTGGCCTGAATGTTGCGGTATTAACTAAGGTTTTCCCAACGCGCTCACATACCGTTGCTGCCCAGGGCGGTATCGGCGCCTCACTCGGCAACATGAGTGAAGATAACTGGCACTATCATTTTTATGACACGATCAAAGGTTCCGACTGGTTAGGTGACCAAGACGTGATCGAGTTTATGTGCCGCGAAGCTCCAAAAGTTGTTTATGAGCTTGAGCACTTCGGTATGCCTTTTGACCGCAATCCGGATGGCACCATTTATCAGCGCCCATTTGGTGGACACACAGCGAACTATGGCGAGAAAGCCGTTCAACGTGCTTGCGCTGCAGCTGACCGTACTGGTCATGCCATGTTGCATACCTTGTACCAGCGAAACGTTCGTGCAAAAACAAACTTCTTCGTTGAGTGGTTAGCTCTCGATTTGATTCGTGATGACGCGGGTGATGTCGTTGGTGTTACTGCGCTCGAAATGGAAACAGGCCAAGTTTATATTTTAGAAACCAAAGTAGTCATGATGGCTACTGGCGGTGCTGGTCGTATTTGGGATGCATCAACAAACGCATTTATTAATACCGGTGACGGTATGGGTCTTGCAGCTCGTGCAGGTATTCCATTGGAAGACATGGAGTTCTGGCAATTCCACCCAACTGGCGTAGCTGGTGCAGGGGTATTGTTGACTGAAGGTTGTCGTGGCGAAGGCGGCATCTTGCGCAATAAGGATGGCGAGCGCTTCATGGAGCGTTATGCCCCAACTTATAAAGACTTAGCGCCACGCGATTTCGTATCACGCTGCATGGATCAGGAAATTAAAGAAGGGCGCGGTTGTGGCCCGAATGGCGATTATGTTGTTCTCGACTTAACGCACATTGGTGCTGAGACCATCATGAAGCGCTTACCTTCGGTTTATGAAATCGGTATCAACTTTGCTAACGTTGACGTTACGAAAGAGCCAATTCCTGTTGTACCAACGATTCACTATCAGATGGGCGGTATTCCTACCAACATTAATGGTCAAGTTGTTGTCCCAGCTAACGGCAAACCTAATGAAATCGTGAATGGTCTCTATGCCATTGGTGAGTGCTCTTGCGTATCTGTTCACGGTGCAAACCGTTTGGGTACTAACTCATTGCTCGACTTATTAGTATTTGGTCGTGCAGCCGGTAATCATATTGTTGCGATGGATCTTAAGAAGCGCGAATTCAAACCATTGCCTGCTAATGCTGGTGAGCAAACTCTAACTCGTATTGCTGCTCTTGATGAATCCACCTCTGGTGAGTACGCGCAAGATGTTGCAAACGATATTCGTAAGACGATGCAAAAATACGCTGGCGTGTTCCGCAATCAAGAGTTGATGGACGAGGGTGTTCGTCAAATGGCGAAGTTGACAGAGCGTGCTAAACACTTGTGGTTGAAAGACAAGTCTGAAATTTTCAATACGGCGCGTATCGAAGCTTTGGAAGTTGCTAACCTGATCGAGGCTGCTAATGCAACCATGATTTCAGCTGCAGCACGAACTGAAAGTCGTGGTGCGCATTCTCATGATGATCATCAACATCGTGATGATGACAACTGGATGAAGCACACACTTTGGTATAGCGAAGGTAACCGCTTGGACTACAAGCCGGTTGTCCTTAAGCCATTGACTGTTGAGTCTTTCCCTCCAAAAGAACGTACTTTCTAAGCGAAGAGAAATTAAAAATGAGTGATATTCGTGTATTTGAAATTTACCGCTACGATCCAGATGTCGATGCTGCGCCACGTATGGAGCGCTACGAGCTTGAGTTAACTGGTGAGCGTATGTTGTTGGATGCCTTGATTTCTTTAAAGAAACAAGATGAAAGCATCTCCTATCGCCGCTCATGTCGTGAAGGTGTTTGTGGCTCAGATGCTATGAACATTAATGGTAAGAATGGATTGGCATGTTTGACCAATATGTTGACCTTGCCTGAAGTCATTACATTACGCCCATTACCTGGTTTGCCAGTGGTGCGTGATTTGATTGTGGATATGACTTTGTTCTTTAAGCAATATCTCTCTATCAAGCCTTACTTAGTTAATGACAATCCATTCCCAGAGAAAGAGCGTCTTCAGAGCCCTGAAGAGCGTGAAGAGTTGAATGGTTTATATGAGTGCATCTTGTGTGCCTCCTGCTCAACTTCATGCCCATCTTTCTGGTGGAATCCAGATAAGTTTGTTGGCCCAGCGGGTTTGCTCCAAGCTTATCGTTTTATTGCAGATAGCCGGGATGAGGACACAGCGCAGCGTTTAGACAATTTGGAAGACCCATACCGTTTATTCCGCTGTCATACCATCATGAACTGCGTGGACGTTTGTCCTAAGCATCTCAATCCGACCAAGGCAATTGGAAAGATCAAGGAATTGATGGTACGTAGGGCGGTATGACCCTCAGTAATGCAGAGTTATATCGTTTAAAGAGTGATGCCCGCAGGGGTTTGCTTGAAAATGATCTGATTCTGCAGCGTTTTTTTGAGCGCTATGGCTCTCAATTAAGCGTAGAGGATGGAAAAGTATTGAGCCAGTTATTTGCTTTAGAAGACAATGACTTGATGGATCTCTTAATTGGTCGCAGGGATTCTGTGGCGGGATTGGAAAAAGAGTCTCAAGAAGATTCTTTTAAGGCAGTTTTACAAAAGCTGAGACAGAAATAATTCAGCATGGTGTTGCAGTTGTAGTTTAGATGCGTGATCACATAATGTAGTAATCATCAATTTGAATGACTAAGGATTAGAAATGATTGAATCGGACATCAAGGCAAAATTATCGTTTTCGGACGGCACACCAGATATCGACTTGCCAATTTATAAAGGCACCGTTGGTCCCGATGTAATTGATATTCGTAAACTTTACGGTCAAACCGGCAAGTTCACTTACGATTCAGGTTTTTTATCTACCGCTTCTTGTAATAGCAAAATCACTTACATCGACGGTGATAAAGGTGAGTTGCTCTATCGCGGTTATCCCATTGAAGATCTTGCGCATAATTGCGACTTCTTGGAGGTTTGCTATTTGCTAATTAATGGTGAGCTACCTAATGCTACCAAGAAAAAAGATTTTGAGGAATTGGTAACACACCACACGATGGTTCACGAGCAAATGCAATTCTTCTTGCGCGGTTTCCGGCGTGATGCGCACCCAATGTCTGTATTGACTGGCTTAGTTGGTGCGATGGCGGCTTTTTACCATGACGCAATTGATTATAGTCAGAATAAGGCACGCGAAATTGCTCAGATTCGTCTGATTGCTAAGATGCCAACCTTGGTTGCAATGTCTTACAAGTATTCTGTAGGGCAGCCATTTATCTACCCTGACAACTCTTTGTCATACACAGCCAACTTCATGCGCATGATGTTTGCAACTCCTTGTGAAGAGTACAAGGTCAATCCAGTCTTAGTACGTGCTTTGGATCGCATCTTTATCCTGCATGCCGACCACGAACAAAATGCGTCTACTTCAACAGTGCGTTTGTGTGGCTCCTCCGGTACTAATCCATTCGCTGCCATCTCTGCTGGTATTGCCTGTCTGTGGGGACCGGCTCACGGTGGAGCAAACGAAGCTTGCTTAGAGATGTTGAATGAAATTCAGGCTAATGGCGGTGTGGATAAGATTCATGACTTCATTGCTCAAGTCAAAGATAAGAACTCTAGCGTTCGCTTGATGGGCTTTGGTCATCGGGTTTACAAAAACTTTGACCCACGTGCAAAACTGATGCGTGAAACCTGCCATGAAGTATTGAAAGAACTGGGTCTGGAAAATGATCCATTGTTCAAGCTAGCCATGACTCTTGAAAAGATTGCCCTGGAAGATGAATATTTTGTCAGCCGTAAGCTTTATCCAAACGTAGACTTCTACTCTGGTATTGTTCAGCGTGCTTTGGGTATCCCAACTGAAATGTTTACTTGTGTATTTGCTTTGGCGAGAACAGTGGGTTGGATTGCTCAGTGGGAAGAAATGATTACTGATCCTGAGTATAAAATTGGCCGTCCACGTCAGTTATATGTTGGAGAAACTTCACGCAAGGTTCCCAACATCTCTGTTCGTAAATAAAAAAGTATTCGAGGGTATTCATGTCACGCACGCTTTACGATAAATTGTGGGATGACCATGTCGTCTATTCCGAAGAAGATGGCACGGCCACGATTTACATAGATCGTCAGTTATTGCATGAAGTAACCAGCCCTCAGGCTTTTGAAGGACTCAATTTAGCGGGCCGTCCAGTGTGGCGAATCTCAGCGAATTTGGCTGTTTCGGATCACAATGTTCCCACAACAGATCGCTCCGAAGGAATCGCTGATCCGATATCGAAGTTACAAGTAGATACGCTTGATCAAAACTGCGACGCCTTTGGTATTACGCAATACAAAATGAACGATACCCGCCAAGGGATTGTTCACGTCATTGGACCAGAGCAGGGCGCAACCTTACCTGGTATGACGGTGGTCTGTGGTGATTCGCATACCAGTACGCATGGCGCTTTTGGTGCGCTAGCTTTTGGTATTGGGACATCTGAAGTTGAGCATGTTTTAGCCACCCAAACTTTGCTGATGAAAAAAAGCAAGAACATGTTGGTTAAGGTTGATGGACGTCTACAACCAGGTTCTACTGCGAAAGATATTGTCCTTGCCGTAATTGGTAAGATCGGCACTGCAGGTGGAACTGGATACACCATTGAGTTTGCTGGTGAGGCTATTCGCAACCTTTCCATGGAAGGTCGGATGACTGTTTGTAATATGGCCATTGAAGCTGGTGCTCGTGCGGGACTTGTGGCCGTTGATGAAACCACAATCGAATATATCCAAGGTAGACCTTACGCCCCCAAAGGCGAGGCTTTGCGACATGCGCTGCAATACTGGCGTACCTTGCATTCAGATTCAGATGCACAGTTTGATGCGGTAGTTGAGCTACGCGCAGAAGAAATTGCCCCTCAAGTAACTTGGGGAACTTCTCCGGAAATGGTTTTAGCTATTAGTGATCGCGTTCCCGATCCTGAAAAAGAGCGTGATGGTAACAAGCGTTCTGCAATGGAGCGTGCGCTTGAATACATGGGTC
Organism: Polynucleobacter duraquae; assembly: GCF_000973625.1. Taxonomy (NCBI): domain Bacteria; kingdom Pseudomonadati; phylum Pseudomonadota; class Betaproteobacteria; order Burkholderiales; family Burkholderiaceae; genus Polynucleobacter; species Polynucleobacter duraquae. The sequence goes on along the minus strand of NZ_CP007501.1, from coordinate 1,084,530 downwards.
TCGTTCCCAACACACCATTAAGCAATATCTCTATTGATAAAGTGTTCATTGGATCTTGTACCAATAGTCGTATTGAAGATATTCGTGCTGCTGCCAAGGTAGTTGATCGTCTCGGTAAGAAGGTGGCTGCTAATGTGAAGTTGGCATTAGTAGTTCCTGGTTCCGGATTGGTAAAAGCCCAAGCTGAGCGCGAAGGTTTAGATCGGGTATTTAAAGCTGCTGGCTTTGAGTGGCGCGAGCCTGGCTGCTCTATGTGTTTGGCAATGAACGCAGATCGCCTTGAGCCCGGTGAGCGTTGTGCATCTACATCCAATCGCAACTTTGAAGGTCGCCAAGGTAATGGCGGAAGAACGCACTTAGTGAGTCCTGCGATGGCTGCTGCTGCAGCGATTGAAGGGCATTTTGTTGATGTTCGTAAGATTTCATAAGGAGTTACAGTGTTTAAATGGCCTTCTTTCACAATGATTAAAAAATTGACGATAGTTGCTGTTATCGGCATCATCCTGTCTGCTTGCGCAAATACAATGGAAGGTGTTGGTAAAGATCTCCAAACCATGGGTAACTCTATGGGCGGAAGCAAAAATTCCAACACAAGCAATCAGTCCCAAACTCAAGGGAAAGATGTTGTTGTGACGCCAGTAAAGTAAGTTCACAGCAATCATCACAAAAATATTATGGAAAAATTTACGGTATACAAAGGCTTGGTAGCCCCGCTGAATCGCGAAAATGTGGATACCGATGCCATCATTCCCAAACAGTTCTTAAAATCAATTAAGAAAACGGGTTTTGGCCAGAATTTGTTTGATGAATGGCGTTATTTGGATCATGGTGAGCCTGGTCAAGATTGCAGCGCTCGCCCAATCAATCCAGATTTTGTTTTAAATCAACCGCGCTATAAAGATGCTGGTATTTTGCTGGCCCGGAAGAACTTTGGCTGTGGCAGCTCTCGTGAGCATGCACCTTGGGCTTTAGATCAGTATGGCTTTAGAGCGGTCATTGCTCCTAGTTTTGCTGATATATTTCACAATAATTGCTTTAAAAACGGCCTTTTACCGATTGTTCTCTCGGAGTTACAGGTAGACCATTTATTTAACGAAACTTTGGCTTTTAGTGGCTATCAGCTCACAATTGACCTAGAGGCCCAGCAAGTCATCCTGCCTGATGGAACCGCTTACAGCTTTGATGTGGCGCCATTTAGAAAGCATTGCCTGCTGAACGGCTTAGACGATATTGGCTTAACCCTGCAACATGCAGATAAAATCAAGGCTTACGAAGCTGAGCGCATTCTGAAGATGCCTTGGCTTGCTACACAACTGCCGTAGTTTTAAAGAGTTAAAGGCCTTTTCATGAAAATTGCAGTCCTACCGGGCGATGGTATCGGCCCGGAAATCGTTGCTGAAGCCGTCAAGGTGCTAAACGCGCTTGGTCCTCAATTTGACCTAGAGACAGCACCTGTTGGCGGTGCTGCTTATGATGTCGCTGGACATCCATTGCCGCCTGCAACTTTAGAGCTTGCTAAAAAAGCAGATGCTATTTTGTTTGGTGCTGTGGGCGACTGGAAATATGACGGCTTGGCTCGTGAACTCCGTCCAGAGCAAGCCATCTTAGGTTTGCGCAAGCATCTTGAGCTGTTTGCAAACTTCAGACCTGCTATTTGCTATGACGAGCTTACCGCTGCATCCAGCTTAAAGCCTGAAATTGTTAGCGGTCTAGATATATTGATTATTCGTGAACTGAACGGCGATATCTACTTTGGTCAGCCACGTGGTATCCGCACATCTGAATTGCCTTTATTTAAGGGTGCCCGTGAAGGTTTCGACATGATGCACTACAGCGAACCTGAAGTAGAGCGTATTGGCCGTGTCGCTTTTGAAGCGGCTCGTAAGCGTGGCAAAAAGGTGTGCAGCGTGGATAAGGCCAACGTCTTAGAGACTTCACAGTTGTGGCGCGATGTCATGATTCGTGTTGGCAAAGATTATCCTGATGTTGAGTTAACGCATATGTATGTTGATAACGCTGCTATGCAATTAGTGAAGGCGCCCAAAGCATTTGATGTGGTGGTGACTGGTAACTTGTTTGGCGATATTCTTTCAGATGAAGCTTCGATGTTGACTGGCTCAATTGGTATGTTGCCATCTGCTTCATTGGATAAAAATAATAAAGGCTTGTACGAGCCAAGCCATGGCTCAGCACCCGATATCGCGGGTAAGGGTATTGCCAATCCATTGGCAACGATTCTTTCTGCAGCAATGATGTTGCGTTACTCATTGGGTTTGCCTGCAGAAGCAGATCGTATCGAAGCGGCAGTCCAACAGGTTTTATCTCAAGGTTTACGTACCGCCGATATCTATACCGAAGGTACAAAAAAAGTTTCTACCATTGAAATGGGTAATGCCGTGGTTGCCGCCCTTGCAAAATAAGAATTGCTTATATTAAAAATATTTCATCACACTGAATAGATATTGCTCATCATGTCAAATACAAAAACACCTTTAGTCGGCTTAGTTGGATGGCGGGGTATGGTTGGTAGCGTTCTCATGGAGAGAATGTTGGCTGAAAAAGATTTTGATCTGATTGAGCCTGTATTTTTTAGTACCAGCCAGGCTGGTGGTGAAGTGCCACTCTTAAATGGTCAAAAAGTGACTCAGAGTGAAAATACTTTGCTCGATGCAAATGATATCAAAGCACTAATGCGTTGCGACATTATTTTGACCTGTCAGGGTGGTGACTACACCAATGAGATTTTTCCTCAACTGCGTGCTGCTGGTTGGCAGGGTCACTGGATTGATGCCGCTAGTGCTTTGCGCATGAAGGATGATGCGGTCTTGATTTTAGATCCAGTGAATCGTCCAGTGATTGATAAGGCGCTGGCTGCTGGCGGAAAAAACTGGATTGGTAGTAACTGCACAGTCAGCTTAATGATGATGGCTATGGGTGGTTTGGTTAAGGCTGATATGGTCGAGTGGATTAGTGCTATGACCTACCAGGCAGCTTCAGGTGCTGGCGCCCAAAATATGCGTGAACTGTTATTGCAAATGGGCGCATTGCGCGATAGCGTAGCCACTGAATTAGCTGATCCTTCTTCTTGGATTCTGGATATTGATCGCAAAATCACTGAGACATTACGTTCATCTGATTTTCCAAAGAAAAACTTCCGCAATACTCCTCTAGCGGGTAGCCTGATTCCTTGGATTGACGTTCCCGTCGAGAACGGTCAAACCAAAGAAGAGTGGAAGGGCGGAGCTGAATTTAATAAGATCTTGGGTCGACCTGCGTTTAGAACCCCGGGTAGCATTCCTATTGATGGTTTATGTGTTCGTGTTGGTGCGATGCGCTGCCACTCACAAGGCCTCACCGTCAAACTCAAAAAAGATATTCCGCTTAAAGAGATTGAGGCCATATTGGCCAATGACAATCAATGGGTCAAGGTGGTCCCAAATGATCGCGAGATTACTGAGCGTGAACTATCTCCAGCCGCTGTTAGCGGCACATTGACGGTACCTATCGGACGATTGCATAAGATGGCGATGGGTCCTGAATATCTTGGTGCTTTCACTGTGGGTGATCAACTTTTGTGGGGTGCTGCTGAGCCCTTACGTCGAATGTTAAGAATTCTATTGGATAGCAATGCCTAATACTCAGATGCTGAAATTTATCTTTGCTAGTTTTATTGGCATTGCACTATCAACTAGTGTTTTTGCCGTGTCATTAGGCAAGGCAAATTTAGTATCTAATCCTGGCGAAAGTCTTCGGATTGAGGTGCCTATCGAGCTAGCCTCAGATGAGCAAGCTCTTTTAACCACTTTATCTGCATCAATACCATCGGCAAGCGCTTATGAGCGGCTCGGTATTTCACCTAAAATTTTGGACTTCAATGCCCAAGTGATGGTGTACCGATCAAAGGATGGGCGCTTGATGGTTTTGGTGGAAACGGTAAAAGCTGTACCGATCTCTGAGGATATCTTCGTAGATTTATTGCTCACCTTAAATTGGTCAACAGGTTCAATCACTAGGATATATACATTTTTGAATGGCGCTTTACCTAAGTTTATTGTGGAGCCTGGGCAAACTCTGTCTTCGATTGCCTCACAGATGGATCCAGCTTCACCCGAGTTTTCGATCGATCAGAAAATGATGGCTTTGTATCAAGCTAATCCAGATGCTTTTGCGGGTGGCAATATTAATCGTTTGCGCGCTGGGTCAGAGCTCTTGATTCCTGATCCTGCCGCAGTGCAAGCGATTGATTCTAAGGTTGCTAAGGACTTTGTAGACTCGGCGGCGCAAAAATGGACTGAGAAAAAGAGTGACCTAGCTAGTGTAGAAGTGAGCGTTGATGATGTTGTTAAGTCTGAAAATCGTTTAAAGATCGGCTCTAGTGGAGACCGAGATGCGGATAACAAGCGCATTACAGAAGAAATAGTCGCACAAGAAAAAATTCTTGAACAAACTAATGCTAGAGCACAAGAGTTAGAGAAGAATATTTCAGACTTAAAAAAATTATTAGCTGAATCTCAAGGCGTCCCAGAGGTACTTGACTCTGGAAAGAGCGGATTTAATGTAAAGACAGCTTTTCTTGGCTTGCTCGCTTTTGTTTTGATCACAGGACTTTTGATTTGGTTTTTTGTTAATAATTCTCGTAAAACTGCTTTATCTCCTGTTCATGCTCGTGACTACCCAGTTGAAGGCGAGCAGAAGCAATCTCCAGCACCCGATCATCATAGAAGTGATCATGCTCACCATGAGGGTATGTCCGATAAAGCCAAGGCATTATTTGGGAGCATTAATCTGGATTTACCGGTTGCCAAGCCTTCCACATCAGATCTGACGCCTGATGAGCTTAGGGTGAGATTAAACCTAGCCCGAGCCTACATCACGATTGAAGATTTTTCTGCAGCCAAGAAGTCACTTGAAGAGATTGTGCATATTGGTGCATCAATTGACCCTGAAATCGTGGTTGAAGCGCAAGGTGTTTTAACTGAGCTTCCGCATACCAATAGCTAAACTTTGATGCGCATTGCCCTGGGACTTCAGTATGACGGCAGTGCTTTTTCTGGTTGGCAGACACAGGTCAATCAGCCCACTATTCAGGATGAATTAGAGAGAGCTATTACCTCGTTTGTTGGTAATGATACCCAGAACTCTCATCCTATTCGTGTTGTCACTGCTGGTCGAACCGATGCCGGCGTTCATGCATTAGGTCAAGTTGTTCACTTTGATGTTGAGGTTGAGCGAGATGACTGGTCTTGGGTGAGGGGCGTTAATGCATTCCTGCCAGAGTCCATTGTGATCAATTGGGCTCAAGCAGTTGCGAATGAATTTAGTGCTCGCTATTCTGCTTACGAGCGTACTTATATCTATGCATTGCATGCAGGGCCTTGCCGCTCTCCCATGGCTGCTGATCGCGCTGGTTATGTGATGCTTCCAGCAGATCGCTGGTTTGATATCGATGCGATGAGATCCGCAGCCAAATGCTTGATTGGTGAGCATGATTTCACTTCTTTTCGTTCCTCAGAATGTCAAAGTAAGACTCCAGTGAAGACGATATTTTCCATCGAAATTTTCTCGAATGAACCCTGGCTGTATTTTAGGATCACAGGAAATGCCTTCTTGCATCACATGGTTCGTAATTTAGTGGGGAGCTTTATCCAAATTGGCGTAGGCAAACAATCAGCTCATTGGATGGCCGAAGTTTTGGCCACAAAAAATCGTAGTGTTGCAGCCCCCACGTTTTCACCTGCAGGCCTCTATTTAGCAAAAATTGCCTACCCAGAGGAATTTAATATCCCCAAACCCTGGCTTTCAAGCTCTTGGTTGCCTAAGGCGATTTTTGTATAAATATGTCTTTAAGAGCTCAAGACCCTTATCATTTCCTCTTATGGGCTTAATAACAAACTCTCCAGGCCGAACTAGGGTCAAAATCTGTGGTCTCAAGACGCCGGGTGATGTCGACGCTGCTATAGCCTCTGGTGTTGATGCCCTTGGTTTCGTGTTTTACCCCCCTAGTCCTAGGGCCGTTACTCCCAATATCGCTGCCGCATTGATTTCTAGGCTTCCAGCAGGGGTTGATGCGGTTGGATTGGTTGTGAATGCTACCGATGCTGAATTTGAGGCTATTAGGGCTGCGGCCCCGATCACTTTGTGGCAGTTTCACGGGGACGAGTCTCCTGAGGAGTGCCAACGCCTAGCTGCAGGTCAGCCCTGGATGAAAGCTGCCCGTGTTGGGTCAGCCTTCGCGTTTGATGATTTTTCCCTACAATATAGGCAAGCAAATGCTCTTTTGCTCGATGCGCTCGTTGAGGGCTATGGAGGAGGGGGCGTTCCTTTTGATTGGTCAGGAATTCCACAAGCATGGATAAGCGCAAACGCGCCTCGGGTCGTTTTGAGTGGTGGATTGAACGTTCACAACGTGGGCGAAGCTATTGCTCGTCTACATCCTTGCGCGGTTGACGTCTCTAGTGGCGTAGAAATCAGCAAAGGTGTAAAAGACCACGCCTTGATGAAAGAGTTTATCGAGGCAGTGCGTGCAGCAGATGCAAGCACGCTAACCTAATCATTTGCTGTAACTAATAAAAGAGGTATTTATGTACGATAAGCCAGATGCACGGGGACACTTTGGTCCTTACGGTGGCGTATTTGTTTCTGAGACGCTGATGTTTGCTTTGGATGAGCTCAAGGCAGCTTATGCAAAATATCAATACGATCCTGAATTCTTAGAAGAATTTCATTATGAGCTCAAGCATTTTGTAGGTCGTCCATCACCGGTCTATCACGCTAAACGTTGGAGTGAAATGTTAGGCGGCGCGCAAATTTATCTGAAGCGTGAAGATTTGAATCACACTGGCGCACACAAAATTAACAATGTGATCGGTCAAGCTATGTTGGCTAAGCGCATGGGTAAGCCTCGCATTATTGCTGAGACTGGAGCAGGGCAGCACGGTGTCGCTACTGCAACTATTTGCGCTCGTTTTGGATTAGATTGCACTGTGTATCAAGGTTCTGTTGACGTAGCGCGTCAAGCGCAAAATGTGTTCCGTATGAAATTGCTTGGCGCAAAAGTCGTGCCTGTTGAATCTGGAACGAAGACGCTAAAGGATGCCTTAAATGAAGCCATGCGTGACTGGGTTACGAATGTGGAAGATACCTTCTACATTATTGGCACTGTCGCTGGACCACATCCGTACCCAATGATGGTCAGAGACTTTCAAAGTGTGATCGGGGAAGAGTGCAAAATACAAATGCCGGTCATGACTGGGCGTCAGCCTGACTATGTCATGGCTTGTGTTGGCGGCGGTTCCAATGCAATGGGTATTTTCTATCCTTACATTGATTTCCCAGAAGTAAAATTAATTGGAGTTGAAGCTGCAGGTCATGGCCTCAATAGTGGCCTTCACTCAGCAGCCCTTTGTGTTGGAAAGCCAGGCGTATTGCACGGCAATCGTACCTATCTTTTGCAAGATGAAAATGGACAGATATCAGAAACGCATTCGGTTTCTGCTGGCATGGATTACCCTGGCGTTGGTCCTGAGCATGCGTGGTTAAAGGACTCTGGTCGCGCTGACTATGTGGCGATAACTGATGAAGAAGCATTGAAGGCTTTTCATGACTGTTGCCAGATTGAAGGAATTATTCCTGCCCTAGAATCTGCTCATGCGATTGCATATGCATGCAAATTAGCGGCTACGCTACCTAAAGATAAAACGATCTTGGTTAACTTATCTGGTCGAGGTGACAAGGATATGCATACCGTTGCACAAGCTACTGGTTCTGAGGGCTGATGCATAGCTCATCACTAGGTCACATACAAAAATAGATACGAATTTCCATGTCAAAAATTACAGCACTCTTTAATGAACTAAAAGCTAGCGGAAAAAAAGGCTTAATCCCTTTTATTACTGCTGGTGATCCCGATCCCAAACTCACTGTTGAATTAATGCACGCATTAGTTCGTGGTGGCTCTAATGTCATTGAGCTTGGAGTGCCATTTTCTGACCCAATGGCTGACGGACCTGTTATTCAACGCTCTTCTGAAAGAGCGCTGACACAAGGTGTTACTCTGCGTGGTTGCTTAGAAATGGTGAAAGAGTTTCGTAAAGCCGATACCGCCACACCAGTCGTTTTAATGGGCTACGCTAATCCAGTCGAACAGATGGGAGCGGAGCGCTTTGCAACGGAAGCTAAAGCTGCCGGCGTTGATGGTGTTTTGATCGTGGACTATCCTCCAGAGGAGTGCGTTGATTTTGCTAATCAAATGAGGGCAGCGGGCGTCGATCCAATTTTTCTATTGGCTCCCACTTCATCACCAGAGCGTATAAAGGATGCAGCGAAAATAGCTTCTGGTTATATCTACTATGTCTCTATGCGCGGAGTAACTGGTGCATCTCATCTGAATACTCAGGATGTGGCCAGCATTATTCCTAAAATTCGTGAGGCTACGTCAATTCCGATCGCAGTGGGTTTTGGTATTAATGACGCTGAAAGTGCCCGTGCGGTATCAAAAACCGCTGATGCGGTGGTGATTGGTAGTCGAATTATTCGCCTTTTAGAGGATTCTGCCCCCGGCCAAGCGGTACAATCACTCGAAACTTTCATTCGTGAAATTCGCGTCGCTTTAGATAGTTAATGCACTGGATAGTTAAATACTGATGAGCTGGATCGATAAATTACTACCCCCGCAAATCCAACATACGGATCCTGCTAATCGCAAGTCTGTTCCTGAGGGACTTTGGGTTAAGTGTCCCAGCTGTGAAACCGTACTCTATAGCACCGATATCGAAGCAAATTTATCGGTTTGTCCCAAATGTAGTCATCACATGCGCATTGTCGCCCGTCAGCGCCTCGATAGTCTTTTAGACCCAAAGGGTCGCTATGAAATTGGCGCTGATATTTATCCAGTCGATCCACTCAAATTTAAAGATTCCAAAAAGTACCCTGATCGCTTAAAAGAAGCTAGTGACGCTTCTGGCGAAACCGAGGCCTTAATTGTTCTTGGCGGAAAAATTGAGAGCATTCCAGTAGTTACGGCCTGCTTTGAATTCCAATATATGGGTGGCTCAATGGGTTCGGTAGTAGGTGAGCGTTTTGCTCGCGGCGTACAGGAAGCCATTGCTAAGAAGTGCGCCTTTATTTGTGTTACCGCTACTGGCGGTGCACGCATGCAAGAGAGCTTACTGTCTCTTTTTCAAATGGCTAAGACCAACTCGATGCTCACTTTGCTCTCTAAAAAAGGTTTGCCCTATATCAGTGTCTTAACAGACCCAACCATGGGTGGAATTTCTGCTAGCTTTGCGTTTATGGGTGATGTTGTCATGGCTGAACCAAAAGCCTTAATTGGCTTTGCAGGACCGCGCGTGATCGAGCAAACCGTGCGTGAAAAATTACCAGAAGGTTTTCAGCGCTCTGAGTTTTTGATGCAAAAGGGCGGCATCGACATGATCGTTGATCGTCGGCAGATGCGCGGAGAGATTGCCCGTTTATTGGCCTTGCTACAGCAACTCCCTGAGCCTGCGATTGCGGGTAGCGCAGCTGTATAAAGCGCTTGAATCTCGCCCTCCAAACCCCTATCCTTTTTTCTAGCTTAACGGCTTGGCTTAGTCACCTCGAAACATCCCATCCTGTTGGTATCGATATGGGCCTTGCACGCATCAATCGTGTTAGAGATGCCCTAGGCCTTCACTTCGATTGCCCGGTGATTACCGTAGCTGGCACCAATGGCAAAGGTTCTACTTGCGCCTATCTTGAGACTATTTTGCTGGCGTCTGGCTACAAGGTGGGTTGCCATATGTCCCCACACTTACTCGTCTTTAACGAGCGTGCTCGCGTTAATGGTGAAGAGGTAAAAGATGATCTTTTGCTAGAGCATTTTGCAGCTGTTGAAAAAGTTCGCGTCAGCTTAGTAGATGCGCCAACCTTAACGTATTTTGAGTTCACCACCTTGGCGATCATGCATTTATTTTCCAAGGCTCAACTAGATGCAGTAGTGCTTGAAGTTGGTATGGGTGGTCGCTTGGATGCGGTCAATATTATTGATGCAGATTGTGCAATCGTCACGAGTATTGATATCGACCATGCCGATTTTTTGGGTGGCACACGTGAGGCAATTGGTTTTGAAAAAGCAGGTATTTTCCGAGCTGGCGGTATTGCAGTTTGTGGAGATCCAGTGCCCCCACAAACTTTGATTGATCACGCTGAAAAACTCGGCTGTGATTTATGGCTACAGGGCCGTGACTATAACTTTCAGGGTGATAAGCAGCAGTGGGGTTGGGCAGGGCGTCAAAAACGCTTCAGCGGCTTAGGCTACCCTGCATTACGTGGTGCCAATCAAATTCTGAATGCCTCCGCCGTGATTGCTGCATTAATGGCTTTGCATCAACGACTGCCAGTTAGCGCGCAGGATATTCGGAATGGCTTTGCTATGGTGGAGCTGCCAGGTCGTTTTCAGGTTCTACCAGGTCAGCCAACGATCGTTTTAGATGTTGCCCACAATCCCCATGCAGCAGCCACCTTGGGGCAAGGCTTGAATAAGATGGGTTACCACCCCTATACCTTTGCCATTTTTGGTGCAATGGCAGATAAGGATATTGCTGGGGTTATTAAGCCCTTATTGAATAGCGTGGACTTCTGGTTTTGCACAGATTTACCAACTCCACGCGCCGCTAGAGCGGCGGCGCTATCTGAGAAGTTGGTAGATCTGGGTGTGTCCGTTAAAAATGGGGAAGATGGTGGCATTGAATGCTTCCCAGATCCTGCTGCAGCGTATCAAAAAGCGCTTTCTAAGGCCGGTGAGGGTGATAGAATTGTCATCTTCGGATCCTTCTATACCGTTGCCGGAGTAATGGCATGCAGAAATAACCAGGCCCATTGATCCATGATTCGTTTACCGCAGCTTTTTAAGCGAAACTCTGAGACTGAAGACCTTGATCAGGCTTCGGTGAGGGGGCGTCGTACAGTCAATAAATTAGCCCCCCGTAGTTTTCAGCGCGCTCAAGAAAATGAAGAGCTTGCCTTTACAGAAGATCCAGATCAACAACGTGCCCGCCATCGCCTGATTGGTGCTGCTGTTCTAGTTTTAATTGCGGTAGTTGGCCTTCCTCGTATCTTGGACAACAAGCCTAAGTCTGTCAATAACGATATTGCTGTGAATATTGTGACTAGTCTTCCTGCCCCTAACGCTGCATTACCCGCAAACGATGAGAAGCTGAGGTCGGCTGCTACTGTTGAAGTGCCGGCGAAAGAAAAAGCGCCTTCGCCATCTAAAGAAGTGGTAACAAAAGTACCCCCCGCGGTAAGTAAAACAAACTCTATTAGCGGCTTGGCTGCCGGTGAAGAAGTCATCGTCGCGCCAGATTCAATCACTAAATCAAAAACTGAAGAAATTCCAAAAAAAGTGGGGCCTGGTAAATATGTCATTCAGGTTGGTGCTTTTGCATCAGAAGAGCGGGCTAAGGGCTGGATAGCGAAGATGAAGGATCAAAAGATTCCTAATTATGTTTTAAATAAAAACGGTGCAGACGGTGTAAAACTGTATTTATTAAGAGCAGGACCTTTTGCCGATAAGGATGCTGCTGAAGCTGCTGAGAAAAAAGTGAAAGCCATGGGCCTATCTCCAAGGCTAGTTGAGGTGGAAGCCCCTTAATGGAATATTTGTCCACCCTGAAGTTAACCACGGTGGATTACTTCACCCTGGTAGTGCTACTAGTTTCTGCATTGGTGGGGATTTCTCGAGGTCTTTTCAAAGAGGTGCTGGCACTAGCATCTTGGTTTGTAGCTGCTTGGGTTGCTTATCACTATACGAGTTACCTTTCTGTTGAATGGCTATCTACTTTTCATATGGATGAGTTACTGAGCTTAGGTGTGAGCTTCCTCATTCTATTTATTCTTACCTTGATTGTCTGTGGTTTGATCGGCAATGTGATTCAGAAGATTATTTTGTCTGCTGGATTGAGCATGACAGATCGATTTCTCGGTCTTGTATTTGGCTTAGCGCGTGGTGGTGTCGTTGTCGTAGTGTTGGCTACATTGGCGGCCTTGACTCCTATTCCTCAGAGCGTCGCATGGCAGAAGGCAATAACCCGACCAGCAATTGATATGGCAACTAGCTTAATTAAGGGTTGGTTGCCGGCAGACTGGGCAAAGCAATTAGGCAATGCAATGCCTAAAATTACACCCACCGTTACACCTTCATTAACAATAGGGATCTAGGCTTATGTGCGGCGTCGTCGGAACAGTTTCCCACTCCCCAGTGAATCAGCTCATTTATGACGCGTTGTTGTTGCTACAACATCGCGGTCAAGATGCTGCTGGCATGGCAACGATGAATGGCAATTCATTCACGATGCATAAAGCCAATGGTCTTGTGCGAGATGTATTTAGAACTCGCAATATGCGAAGTCTTGTAGGTAGTGCTGGCATTGGTCAAGTTCGTTATCCAACTGCTGGCTCAGCAAGCAGTGAGGAAGAGGCTCAACCGTTTTATGTCAGCGCTCCTTACGGCATTATTTTGGCCCATAACGGCAACCTGACTAATGCGGCTAGCCTGCGCGTAGAGATGGCTTATCGTGATCGTCGCCACATCAACACCAGTTCTGATACAGAGGTGTTGTTGAATGTATTGGCTGATGAGCTTCAAAAAGAAACTAATAGCGCTGCATTAGATGAGAGCGCGATGTTTAACGCTGTTACACAAGTCACTAAGCGTGTTAAAGGCTCTTACGCTGTAGTTTCTTTGATAGCTGGCTATGGCTTATTGGCATTTCGCGACCCGTTTGGAATTCGACCTCTCTGTATTGGTCGCATGGATACACCGAAGGGTCCAGAGTGGATGATTGCCTCTGAGTCTGTTGCACTTGATGGCCTTGGCTTTACCTTTGTTCGTGATGTCAATCCTGGCGAGGCAATTTATATTGATTTGGATGGCAATTTCTCTTCGCGTCAGTGCGTTGCTGATGCAGTTCTAACACCTTGCATTTTTGAATACGTTTACATGGCTCGTCCAGACTCCACAATTGATGGCGTGACTGTTTATAACGTGCGGATGCGCATGGGTGATTACCTTGCTGAAAAGATTCGTAAAGAAACGATTCCAGGCGAGATTGATGTTGTGATGCCGATCCCTGACTCTAGTCGTCCAGCGGCAATGCAGGTTGCTAAACGTCTAGGTGTAGATTACCGCGAAGGATTCTTCAAGAATCGCTATATTGGTAGAACCTTCATCATGCCAGGCCAAGCTGTGCGTAAAAAATCAGTCCGTCAGAAACTCAACGCCATGCGTATTGAGTTCAAAGATAAGACCGTCCTCATTGTGGATGACTCTATTGTTCGCGGTACAACCTCCTTTGAGATTGTGCAGATGGCACGAGAGTCTGGCGCTAAGAAAGTGATTTTTGCTTCTGCTGCGCCCCCTGTACGCTTCCCTAATGTGTATGGTATCGATATGCCAACTCGCAGTGAGTTGGTTGCCTATGGGCGCACTGATGAAGAGATCAACAAGATGATTGGCGCAGACCAATTAATCTATCAGAGCGTCGAAGATATGAAGCAGGCCGTGAAGGATATCAATCCCGAAATCCAGCATTTTGAGGCCTCTTGTTTTGATGGTCACTATATTACTGGCGATATCAATGAATCTTATTTAGATGCACTAGAAGCGGCTCGCAATACCTCCGAGGCCAAAGCTGACCGTCAACGCGATTCTAGTGACTTTGCCCGCTCTCAACTGCATTTGCATTTAGCGACAGAAGACTAAAAACAACGATCGAGTTCCTCGGGCGTGTGTGCCTGAGGCAATTCTGTAATTCGGTGTCAAAATAGCGGTATGAAGAGTAAACCAATCCGAAAAAAACCTGATTTCTCTAAACTTGCGCTTGAAACCTTAGCGGTTCGTGCAGGTACTCGCCGTACTGCCGAATACCAAGAGCACTCTGAGGCCATGTTCCTTACTTCAAGCTTTTGCTTTGATAGTGCAGAACTTGCAGCAGATGGCTTTGCTCATGCAGATCAGGGTTTTATTTATTCTCGTTTTACCAATCCTACTGTCAGCATGTTTCAGGATCGATTGGCTGCGCTAGAGGGTGGCGAAGCTTGTATTGCCACTTCCTCTGGTATGGCTGCTATTTTGACAATGGCAATGTCCCATCTTCAGGCCGGAGACCACGTTGTTTGCTCTCGCTCTGTGTTTGGTGCCACCATCCAATTATTTAGCACTATTCTGGGACGCTTTGGTATTACAACGACCTATGTGGATTTGTCGGACACCAAGGCTTGGCAAAATGCCGTCCAAGAAAATACCAAATTGTTTTACTTGGAAACACCATCCAATCCTTTAACTGAGATTGCTGATATCAAGGCTATCTCCAAAATAGCAAAGAAAGCTCAGGCACTATTTGCAGTTGATAACTGCTTTTGTACGCCGGCCTTGCAAAGACCTCTCTTATTAGGCGCTGATGTAGTGATTCATTCGGCAACCAAGTATTTGGATGGCCAAGGTCGTGTAGTTGGTGGCGCAATTGTGGGTAGCAATGATTTCATTATGGGCAAAGTATTTCCCTATGTACGTACTGCAGGCCCAACACTTTCAGCCTTCAATGCTTGGGTGTTCTTAAAAGGCTTGGAAACTCTAGAGTTGCGCATGAAGCAGCAGAGTCAAAATGCTCTAGAGATCGCTCAATGGTTAGAAAAACAGCCGGGTGTAGAGCGTGTTTACCATCCTGGTCTGAAGTCTCATCCTCAGCATGCGTTGGCTAAGCGCCAGCAAAAAGCAGGCGGCGCTATTTTGTCTTTCACACTGAAGGGTGGAAAAAAAGCGGCTTTCAAGTTAATCAATCAAACAAAGCTTTGCTCCATTACTGCAAACCTGGGGGACACTCGCACAACGATCACCCATCCTGCTACCACGACACATTGCCGAGTAAGCCCAGAGGCACGCAAAGCTGCAGGGATTACTGATGGCTTAGTCCGAATCGCGGTTGGACTTGAGAGCGTGGTGGATTTAAAGAGTGATCTCATTGGTGGATTGAAGAAGTAATCTAAATCAACTATCCAAGATCAGAGAATTCATGGGCTTTACGGATGCCACCCAGTTCTGGAATCAACGCTTTGATAAACAAGAATTCATCTTTGGAAAAGAGCCAAATGAATATTTGGTTGAGCAATCATCCCATTATTTAAAGCCCAACTCCTCTGTTCTCTGTATTGCTGATGGAGAGGGGCGCAATGGTGTTTGGCTTGCTAAGCAAGGCATGTACGTCACGGGTTTTGATGTTTCTGATATTGCGCTTGCCAAGGCCAAGCAGCTCGCTGCTGATAACGAAGTCAATATTCAATACAGTCTTTGTGACACTGATGGCTTTGATTGGCAGGCCAATACATATGATGCGGTAGTTGGGATCTTCATCCAGTTTGCTGATCCCGAAATGCGTGCCAGAATTTTCAAACAAGTACACCAGGCTTTGAAACCAGGCGGCCTATTTATTCTGCAGGGATACACTCCAAAGCAGTTGGAATATAAAACCGGTGGCCCATCACTTATCGAGCATCTCTATACTGAAGAAATGATTCGTGAGCTAAGCCAAGATTTTGAAGTTCTTGATCTGCAGTGCTACGAAAAAGAATTGTCAGAGGGCGCAAGGCACACTGGTATGTCAGCATTATTGGGAATGGTGGCTAAAAAGAGGGCGTAAAAAAAGCTGCCGAAGCAGCTTTTTGATTCAGCTTTGCAGCTTAACCGGCCTTCTTAGCGTAAGCAGAGCACCAGCCTGGGCCAGCAACTTGCTTGGCACCAAACAATGAGCAACCACCAGCAGCAGAACCTGCTTTGCCTTGATACAGGGCGCAGTTACTGCAAACCTGACCAGCAGCGTATTTTGGATACTTGGCTTTATCTACAGTAGTAGCGTTTGCTTTGTAACCCAATGCGGCAGCTTGTGGATCGGTTTCAGCAACCATGGCTTGAGCTTGAACTTGACCGTTCAATGCCAAAGTGCAGGCACCAGCAGCAGACAAAATCATAAATTGGCGACGACTATTTTGCATATAAAACTCCGTTTATTCGAGAGGGTTAATAAGAATCTTGCGATGATATTAGCATATTAATCAAAATACCATTTCTATGCATAGGGTAATAAACATTAGCGTTTTAGTAGGATATTAATGAACAGCGACAGCTCGAGATCTGACTAATACCTAGATCTAACCCTTTGTCAGCGATCAATAAAGCGCCTAGGATCATTAATTAGCCGTAAGGGCATGATGTGAATTTGATTTCCATCAAGCTCTAAGTGCATCAGACTACTAACCTCCATGCACAGCCTCTTGACCTCAGCTGAGGAGGCTTCCCACTCAATCGTGTTTTGACTATTCTGAATTCGTAATTGAATAACGGCTATTTGACCAAGGCTGCTCATCTTTTCAACTACCGCTGGCAAGCTGGCGTTACTCGGGCTAGCATGAACGCTCAAACCACTTTGAGGAATAACCCAGGCTACGCGAACATTTGGTGGGATCTTACCCTTGTCGGCAACATTAAATACCATGTCGCAACCATCCCAACTCAAGCTGCCAGCGTCAAATACGCCATGAAACATATTGCTGATGCCGACTAATTCAGCAACTCTGGAATTTCTTGGTTTCTGAAATAATACTTGCGGTGGTGCAGTTTGCAGGCTGATGCCTCGATCAATCACCGTAATTTGGTCAGCCAATAAATCAGCCTCACGTAGGTCATGTGTGACTAGCAAGATAGGGATATTCAAGTCTGAGCGTAAGTCTGCCAAAGTTTTATATAAACTTTGGCGTGTTGGTGTATCAATCGCTGAAAAGGGTTCATCTAGCAGTAAGACTTTAGGCTGTCTAGCCAGCGCTCTTGCAAGGGCAACGCGTTGCTGCTGTCCGCCAGACAGTTGATTTGGCATGCGCTCTGCAAGATTGGCAATGCCCATGCGATCTAATAAATCAAGACTGATCGCTTTGCGCTGCGTTGTGTTGAGATCGGAGTTCTGTAATGGAATCATCACATTGCCTAAGGCGCTCAGATGCGGAAAAAGCGCATATTGCTGAAACAAGAAGCCGCAAGAGCGCTCTGCGGGGGAGAGTTGTTGCACTGTATTGCCAAGATCATCGGTTTCAAACCAGACATGACCATCGCACTCAATTTTCCCGCTAGCAGGTTTGTTTAAGCCCGCAATAGTTCTAAGGGCTGTAGTTTTGCCGCTCCCTGAGGGACCAACCAATGCATGCAACTCGCCTGGTGCGCACTCCAGGTTAATTTGCAGCGGGCTTGGGCTTGCCTGCTGAATTTTGACCTTTAGCATTAGCTTAGGCCTTTGCGCAGATTTGGCTTACGCCCCAATACTCCATAGGAAAGAGCAATACAAACCAGAGATATACCTAAGAGCACAAGAGCAATGGCGCCAGCACCGGAGGTATCAAAGCTTTGCACCTTGTCGTAAATTGCAATAGAAGCTGTTTTTGTCTCGCCTGGTATTGCGCCACCAACCATTAGGACAACTCCGAATTCACCAAGGGTGTGTGCGAAGGTGAGGGCGGCGGCACCAGTGATGCCACGCCAAGAGAGAGGCAGTTCAATTAAGCGAAAGATTTGCCAATTACTAAGGCCGCTGACTTGGGCAGCCTCCCGAATTTCAGGATTAATGGCCTCGAAGGCTCGTTGTATAGGCTGAATGGCAAATGGGATATTAGCAATGAGCGAAGCAAGCAAGATCCCTGTAAATGAGAAAACCAGAGGAACGCCGAAAATACTGGTATTACCAAATGAAACTAGAAAGTAGTAGCCTAAAACTGTAGGTGGAAGTACCAAGGGGAGCGCCAGAGCAGCCTCAACCCATGGTCTGCTTCTATTGAGATTCATTAGCTTATGGGCAATCCATATCCCAAATGGCAACATCAGGGCCATGGTACAAAAAGCAAGCTTTAAGGACAGCAGAATTGCATCAATATCCATTCTCACATTGTATTGCGTCTATAGGCTAGGGTATTTCCTTATATGAATACAGGGTTCTTAAGTATTTAATATGTATGTATACGCATATATGATTATAAATAATGAATATAAAAGCTAAGGCAAAAAAAGCCACCAAAGACCTTTCCCCACAAGCAATGGAAGAGGTTTTTGCACGAGTCGCTGAATACTTCAATGTTCTTTCAGAGCCGTCACGTCTGCGCATCATGTATGCAGTGTGTAGCGGTGAAAAGTCTGTGTCCGAGGTTATTGAATTATGCGGCTCAAGTCAGGCTAATGTTTCACGCCACCTTACTGCGCTTCATAAAGCGGGAATTTTGCTAAGGCGCAAAGAGGGTACTACTGTCTTTTACTCTATTGCTGATAACGCCACTGTAGAGATGTGCCAGACCGTATGCGCAAAAATTGCTGAGAGCTTGCATTAATTTCGAAGTATTTATTGACCAAAGCAGATATCAAATGACCAAAAAACAAATTGAGATTAGCGCGCAGGACATTAGCGCAATCGAGAAGCCAGCCAATCAGGCTCGTCTCATAAAGGCGCCTGAACATTTTATTTCTCAGGAGCTTATCGCTGATATCAATGCAAACGGATTGGATGAAAATCGCCGTGGCTTTTTACGTAAAGGTTTTATGTCTGCGCTTGGTGGTGCAGCCGCTGGACTAGCGGCTCCACTAGCTATGGCAGTAGGTGAGGGCGATCCAGCTATCCTTGAGAAGCAAGAATGGCAAACAACGCTTGGCAAAAACGTAGCAACCATGCCATATGGCGTGCCATCTATTTACGAATCTAATTTAATTCGACGTGAGTCTCCTGGGCTTACGCGAGTCTCTGCTGCATCTGTCGCCTTTACACCTCTCCAAGGTTTGTTTGGAACTATCACTCCAAACGGTTTGCATTTTGAACGCCATCACCAGGGCTGGTACAACGTCAATCCTGAAACACATCGTTTGATGGTGAACGGCTTGGTTAAGAATCCACGTGTCTTCACGATGAACGACTTAATGCGCTTGCCATCAGTTTCTCGTACTCACTTTATTGAGTGTGGTGCGAATACTGGATTGGAGTGGGGCAATGTAGCTGTTCCAACTGTCCAGTACACGCATGGCATGCTCTCTTGCTGTGAATTCACAGGTGTTCCTTTAAAAGTATTGCTAGAAGAGTGCGGCGCTGATCTCAAAAAAGGAAAGTTCATGTTAGCCGAGGGCGGTGATGGTTCAGGAATGACTCGCACCATTAATCTCGAGAGCTGCCTTAACGACACCATTGTTGCTTGGGCCATGAATGGTGAGATGCTGCGCCCAGAAAATGGCTTCCCGTTACGCCTAGTAGTTCCTGGGGTTCAGGGCGTTAGTTGGGTGAAGTGGTTACGCCGTTTAGAAGTAGGCGATGCCCGATGGAACTCTAAGGATGAGGCAATTCACTACATCGATCTGATGCCAAATGGTGATCACCGTCAATATGCCTCAATTCAGGAATGCAAATCTGTTATCACTACACCATCAGGTGGCCAACAACTTTTAGATAAAGGTTTTTATAACGTCAGTGGCATGGCCTGGTCTGGTCGGGGAAAAATTACTCGAGTTGATGTGTCTTTCGATGGTGGCAACAATTGGCGTACAGCCCGTCTAGAAACGCCCGTACTTACTAAATCCATTACGCGCTTCAATATTGATTGGGTGTGGGATGGCTCCCCAGCAATCATGCAATCAAGAGCTATGGATGACACTGGCTATATACAACCAACGATCAAGACACTTCGTAATGTTCGCGGTACACGCTCGATTTATCACAATAATGCAATTCAATCATGGAAATTAGATTCAAATGGCGAGGTGAGCAATGTTCAAGTTGGATAAATTGAAGATCCGCCTAGGAGTTGCGGCGCTCATTACAGTGGTTGCGCAATTCGTATTTGCTCAATCGGGTTCAACAAAATTTCCTGGTATTGGTAGAGTGGCGACTCCTTCTGAAGTTGCAGCTTGGGATATTGATGTGCGTCCAGACTTTAAGGGCTTGCCAAAAGGATCTGGTTCAGTTGAAAAAGGACAGATTATTTGGGAAGCTCAATGTTCCAGTTGTCACGGTACCTTCGGTGAGTCTAATGAAATCTTTACACCTATTTCTGGTGGTACTACTAAGGATGATCTGAAGACGGGTCGAGTTGCCTCATTAAAAGATACAAAGCAGCCGCAAAGAACCACTTTAATGAAGCTGTCTACAGTATCCACATTGTGGGATTACATCTACCGTGCGATGCCGTGGAATGCGCCTAGATCGCTAACTCCTGATGACACCTATGCATTGGTTGCATTTATTTTGAGTCTTGGCGAAATTGTTCCTGACGATTTTGTTCTGAGCGATAAGAATATTGCTGAAATTAAAATGCCGAACCGTAACGGCATGACGACTAAGCACGGCTTTTGGAATGTAAAAGATAAGCCTGACGTCAATGGCAATGCATGTATGCATAACTGTGTTTCGTTTGTGCAAATTGGATCAACCTTGCCAGACTTTGCTCGCAATGCGCATGATAATATTGCAGAGCAAAATCGTATGTATGGCCCATATCGCGGTGCAGACTCTACAAAACCACCGATTAAGCAATTGCCTGGCGCTTCAGGCACCGGTTTGGCACATGCAGCAGATACCCATTCTTCCGCAGCAAAAGGTACGGCAGCACTGTTTAAAAATGAGAACTGCTCAGCTTGTCATGCCCCTAATGCCAAGTTAGTTGGGCCTTCAATTGCAGATATTGTCAAAAAATATGAAGGTCAAAGTGGTGCAGTGGATCGGTTAATGACCAAGGTGAAGCTTGGGGGAGCGGGTGTTTGGGGTTCAATCCCGATGCCAGCTCAAGCACAGCTTTCTGATGAGGATCGCAAGGCTTTGGTGGTTTGGATGCTTTCAGGCGGTAAATAAAATAATGAATTAGGTAGTATCCACAGTGTTTTAATGCAAAATAAGCAATAAATTGAGAGTATTGAAGATTAATAAAGGAGTTGTTATGAATCAGCAGCGTCGCAGTGTATTGAAGTACTCAGCAGTGTTTGGCTTGATGGCTTCTACAGGCCTTATTAGTACAGCTCAAGCCCAAGAGTGGAATAAGGCCGCTTTTGAAGGCAAGAGCTTGGATGATGTCTTTAAAATTTTAGGTGCTGGTAGCCCAGATAAATCTGCCGCAGTTACATTGAATGCCCCTGATATTGCCGAAAATGGTGCGGTAGTTCCTGTTGGAATTACTACTACGCTTAAAGCGGAGCAAATGGCAATCTTGGTTGAAAAGAACCCAAGCTCACTCGCTGCCCAATTCTTTATTCCTGCTGGTACAGAGCCATTCGTTACTACCCGCATCAAGATGGGTCAAACATCCAATGTCTATGGATTAGTTAAGGCTGATGGCAAGTGGTTGATGACTGTTAAAGAAGTCAAAGTAACGCTTGGTGGTTGCGGCGGTTAATTCGCGGTAATTCAATAGAACAATTCATTTATATATAGAGCAAAAAAGGAACCAAAATGGCTGATCCAATGCGCGTAAGAGCTGCTGAAAGTGGCGGTACTGTTGACGTAAAAATCTTGATGAAACACGATATGGAATCTGGTCAGCGTAAAGATGCTGCCGGCAAAACTATTCCTCAGTGGTTTATCAGCACTATTAATGTTACGGCCAACGGCAAAAAAGTATTTGCTGGCGAATTTGGTCCTGCAGTTTCTAAGGACCCATTTTTGAACTTTAAGTACAAGGGTGCTAAGGGCGACAAAATTGCTGTGACTTGGAATGATAATAAGGGCGATAAACGCACTGATGAAGCAACTGTTTCTTAATTGTTTTTGCTTTAATTAATCTTCACCGCCTCCGTGGTTCTGAAAGGGTAGGAAATGCAGCGTAAATTGACCTTAGGGCTAGCTACTGGTTTAGTAGCAGCTTTATTAACAATGACATCTTCGGTGTCAGCACAAAAGAGTGCTACTGACGATATTGCTAAATATCGCGAGATGATTGCCGATGGAAATCCTTCAGAGCTCTACGAGGCGGCAGGTGAAGAGTTGTGGAAAAAGCCAGCTGGCCCCAAGAATGCAACACTTGAGCAATGTAATCTGGGTTTAGGGCCTGGGGTAGTAAAGGGTGCAGCGGCACAACTGCCGCGCTACTTTAAAGACACAAATAAGGTTCAAGATTTAGAGTCACGCTTGATGACGTGTATGCAGGTATTGCAGGGTCGCGATCCACAGGAAATGATTGATGCTCCATTCCAAAAGGGTCCTAAAAAGGATATGGAGGCTATCGTTGCCTACGTTGTTACTTTATCTAAAGGTGAAAAGATTAAGGTAAGTACCGCTCATCCAAAGGAAAAAGAGATGTATGACCTTGGTAAGCGCGCTTTCTTCTTCCAGGGCGGTCCAATGGACTTCTCTTGCGCATCTTGCCATGCTGAAAACGGCAAGCGTATTCGTTTGCAAGATTTACCAAACATTACAGAGCAAAAGGGCGCAGCTTTAGGTTGGGGTTATTGGCCAGCCTACCGCGTATCGAGCGGTCAATTTTGGACGATGCAACAACGCTTAAATGATTGTTTCCGTCAGCAACGCTTTCCGTTCCCTATATATGGCTCGGACGTGACTATCGCTTTGTCTATGTATATGGCAAAAACCGGCAATGGCGGAACTGTCGAAACACCTGGCTTAAAGCGTTAATGGATAAGAGATGAATATGAAAATTACACACTTAAAACAACTCTTAGCTGCTACTGGATTTATTTTTGCTGCTGGCTTAATGCAGACTCCTGCTCTTGCACAGCAGAAAAATGATCCAAAATTTAACAAGATGATTCAAGATAGCTTCCGCGCCGAAGCTATTGCGGGATTGGATCGCATCGACCAAGATGCAACTCAAAAGTTCTGTTCTGATCCTAAGTTTGCTGATAGTAAACAAGGTCAAGCTATGCGCGAGAAAATCCAGAAGATCAATATGGATACTATCAAGCAGCCATCTGATGGGAAGTACATTGGTGACTGGAAAAATGGTGAGCGAATCGCGCAAAGTGGTCGTGGAGCCACATGGTCTGATAAGGCTGATGCCCCAGTTGGCGGTGGTTGTTATAACTGCCATCAAATTGACGCCAAAGAAATTTCTTATGGGAACATCGGTCCATCTTTGACTGGATACGGCAAAATGCGTGGATATTCTCCAGAGGTTGTAACTTATACCTGGAACCGAATTAACAACTCCAAGGCGTATAACGCATGCAGTAATATGCCTCGCTTTGCCCACTTCAAGTTATTAAATGAGAAGCAAATACAGGACGTCATGGCTTTACTGCTTGATCCAGAATCACCTGTGAATAAATAACATATTTAAACAGGCCGCAAGGCCTGTTTTCTTAAGGAAATACTATGTCTTTAAATCGACGCGAATTTTTGCAAGCATTAGCTATAGCCTCCGCAGGTGGCATGAGTCTGCAATCCAATTTTGCTAGTGCGCAGACAACAGCTCAAAAATTCTATGATTTACCTAAGTTTGGTAATGTACATTTTTTGCACTTCACTGATTGCCATGCCCAGTTATTGCCAATCTATTTCCGTGAGCCCAATGTCAATCTTGGTATCGGGGCGCAAGAAGGTAAGACGCCTCACTTAGTCGGCGAATATTTTCTAAAAGCGAATGGCATTAAGCCGGGAACGCGTGATGCGCATGCCTTTACTTATCTTGATTACGTTGCAGCTGCGCAAAACTACGGCAAGATGGGTGGCTTCGCCCATATGGCAACTTTGATTAAGCAAATTAAAACAAGTCGTCCAGGTGCGCTGTTATTGGACGGTGGAGATACTTGGCAGGGCTCAGGCACATCACTCTGGACCAATGGTCAAGATATGGTTGATGCGGCCTTGCTGTTAGGTGTTGATGTCATGACTCCCCACTGGGAAATGACCCTCGGTGAAAAGCGCGTCATGGAGATTGTGAATGGCGATTTCAAGGGCAAGGTTTCTTTTGTTGCTCAAAATATTAAGACGGCAGACTTTGGTGACTCCGTCTTTAATCCGTATGTTATGAAAGTGCAGAACGGTATTCAAGTGGCAGTAATTGGCCAGGCCTTCCCTTACACCCCAATTGCTAATCCACGTTACTTCACACCAGACTGGACATTTGGTATTCAGGAAGAAAATCTTCAGAAGACCATTAATGAAGTAAAGGCTAAGGGTGCAAAAGTAGTTGTGTTGCTGTCCCATAACGGTATGGACGTTGATTTAAAGATGGCATCCCGTGTTACTGGCTTGGATGCAATCATGGGTGGCCATACGCATGATGGCGTTCCGATTCCAGTCAAAGTAAAGAACTCGAATGGGGTAACTTTAGTTACCAATGCAGGTTCTAATAGTAAATTCTTGGGCGTACTCGATTTTGATGTCAAGGGCGGCAAGCCAGTAGATTTTCGCTACAAGCTTTTCCCAATTTTCTCAAATATGATTCCGGCTGATCCTGCGATGAATAAGCTGATCGCTAAAGTACGAGCCCCATATGAAGCGAAGCTGAATGAAAAATTAGCCACAACAGATGGTCTTTTGTATCGCCGTGGTAATTTCAACGGCAGTTTTGACCAGTTAATTTTGGATGGATTGATGGCTCAGAAGAATGCGGAGATTGCTTTCTCTCCAGGCTTCCGTTGGGGCACCAGCTTATTGCCAGGACAAGCTATTACCCGTGAGAACTTGTTAGATCAAACCGCCATTACCTATCCATACACCACGGTTACCAATATGACTGGTGAAACGATCAAGACCATCTTGGAAGACGTGGCGGACAATTTATTTAACCCCGATCCCTATTACCAACAGGGTGGCGACATGGTTCGTGTAGGCGGTATGCAATACACCATTGATCCCGCGGCATCTGCTGGTAAGCGGATTAGTGATATGCGTTTAAATGGTAAGGATATTGATCCTAGCAAGACATATAAGGTTGCTGGCTGGGCACCAGTTAGCGAAGATGCTAAGAATGCTGGTGGTGAAGCAATTTGGGATGTGATGGAGCGCCATTTGCGTGATGTGAAAGTGGTGAAGGCCGTGAAGCTCAATGAGCCGATCATTAAGGGCGTCAAAAATAATCCTGGAATGGTTTCCCTCTAATCGTTTTCTATTCGAGATCAATAATGAAAAAATTACTTCAGTGCTTAGCGACTACTTTTGCCTTGTTTGCTATGGCTGCCTACGCTGCAGGGCCCACTGAAGTGGTGTATCACATTGATGATGCTGAATCACAGGGCATCAAAGGTCTGCGTAACATACGCAATCATTTGGATGTTTCCCCGCAAACCAAAATTATTGTCGTTACTCATGCCAATGGCGTCGACATCATGATGGAAGGTGCCAAGGATAAAAAGAACGGAATTGAATACGCACCTCTAGTTGGCGCTCTAAAGTCACGTGGTGTTCGGTTTGAGGTCTGCGAGATTACGCTAAAGAACCGTAATCTGAAGAAGGATCAATTTATCCTAGACACGGACTTCACTCCATCAGGAGTGGTTCGAGTGGCTGACCTTCAGAACCAAAGCCGTTTTGCTTACATAAAGCCTTAAGCTATGCAGTGGTCGTATGTTGAATTGCGCTCAGAAATACTACGAGTGCTTTCACTTGTTTTGGTCTTACTATTTATATCTGCAACTCCTACTCACGCATCCGATGATTTGATCCTGAAGCCTATTCAAGTAGCCCCACATACGTATTTTGTACAAGGCTTGCCAGAAATGGGTAGCAGTAAAAATCAAAACTTTATTTCTAATGCGGGTTTTGTGATTACTCCCAAAGGTGTAGTGGTGGTTGATGCTCTAGGTTCACCAGCGCTTGCCAAGAAACTCATTGCAGAAATTAAAAAGCTTACATCTCAAAAAGTAGTTGCCGTCATCGTAACGCATTACCATGCAGATCATGTTTATGGACTTCAAGAGTTCAAGCGTGGTGGAGCGAAGATTTATGCGCAAGGAGAAGGCAGAAACTATATTTCCTCTGAAACTGCTAAACAGCGCTTGATTGCATCACGAATTGATTTTGCCCCCTGGGTAAATGCCTCTACTAATTTAATATCGGCAGATGTCTGGATAGATCAGAATTTCATACTTACTGTCGGGGGCGTGGAATTTAAGATAGGTAGAGTGGGTCCCGCTCATGCGCCTGAGGACTTAATTGTTTATGTACCCTCTGAAAATGTCCTTTTTGCAGGCGACTTAGTTTTTCGGGGTCGCATTCCCTTTGTTGGCAATGCCGATAGTAAGGGCTGGTTGCAGGCTTTGAATGAAATTGAATCACTAAACCCCAGTATTGTGATTCCTGGCCACGGCGCGCACTCCATCAATCCAATTGAAGATATCCGCTTTACACGGGAGTATTTACGATATTTGCGCCAATCGATGACCAAGTCGGCTATCGATATGGACCCTTTTGAGGAGGCCTATCGGCAGACTGATTGGTCAGAATACGAGGGAATGCCTTTGTTTAGGGCGGCAAATCGCATGAATGCCTACAACGTATACCTCTCAATTCAGGCGGAATAAGGCAAATTTGTCATCTGGGCTTTAAAATAGCGGATTACTTTGCTAAATGACTGATTTCAAATGAAATTACCACTGATTAAGCTGATATTTATATTCGTTGCCATGTTTGGCATACATTTATCTGTCTATGCTGCGCCGGACCTTGCAAACGGTAAAAAAATTGACCAAGAGAAATGCTATGCCTGCCATGCCAAAAAATCTGGCTTTGGCAATGGTGACATGATCTACACCCGCAGTGATAGCAAGGTTAAAAATCTTCAAAACCTAAAGACGATGGTTGCTAGGTGTAATACAGAATTACGTCTAGATCTTTTTCCTGAGGACGAGGCTGATGTAGCAGCCTATCTAAGCAAGCAGTTTTATAAATTTAAATAATTTCAGTAAAGATTTTTTATGGATGCGGTAGATATTTCTTCTCTTAGCAAATCAGTTTTATTTGCTACCTTTGCAGTGACTTTCCTGTTGGGTGCAGTGATGCAAAAAACAGGTTTCTGTAGCATGGGTGCAGTCTCAGATATTTTTATTATGTCTAGCTGGGGTCGTTTAAAGCAATGGTTTCTGGCCATCGGCGTGGCGATTATTGGTTTTGCTTTAATGTCTTACTTAGGGCTCATTGATCCACTGAAAAGTTTCTACACCAGCAATAGGTTTTTATGGCTATCTTCAATAGTAGGCAGTACGCTATTTGGTTTTGGCATGGTTCTTTCATCTGGCTGCGGTAGCAAGACGCTTGTTCGTATTGGTGGCGGTAATCTGAAATCCATCATCGTATTTATCGTCCTTGGACTTTCGGCTTACATGACGATGAAGGGCTTTCTGGGTGTGATTCGCGTCAATACTTTGGATTCGGTCTTCATTGCACTTAATACATCTCAAGATTTGCCAAGTATCTTAGCTCCAATTACTGGCATTGCGCGCAATAACTTACACCTAGCTTTGGGTTTAGTGGTGGGATTTGCCTTCATTGCTTATGCACTTGCAAACAAAGCTTTCTGGACCGCTGAAAACCTATTTGCCGGAACTTTTGTTGGCCTAGCTATTTGTGCTGTTTGGTGGATATCAGGCAACTTGGGCTTTGTTTCTGAGGATCCTAATACCTTAGAAGAGGTTTTCTTGGTAACTAACTCTGGTCGAATGGAGAGCCTCTCCTTTGTAGCGCCATATGCGTTCTCGCTTGAATGGTTGATGCTTTACAGCGATACTTCAAAGGTGATTACTGTTGGCATTGCTGCTGTCATTGGAATGATTTCTGGATCAGCCTGTATTTCTATTTTGACTAAGTCATTTCGTTGGGAAAGCTTTCGCGACACTGAAGATACAGCCAACCATTTAATTGGTGCGACTTTAATGGGGTTTGGTGGTGTTACGGCGCTTGGCTGTACTGTCGGCCAAGGCTTAAGTGGAATCTCCACATTGGCAATCGGATCGCTGCTTGCCTTGCCAGGATTTATCTTCGGCGCCTACCTAGCCCTTCTTTATTTAGAAACGCGCAATGCACCTAATCCCTGTAGTTAACCCAATGAATTGGACTAAATAACATGCAGATTGATTGGCTAGCCTTCACCCCTGGCCCAGCATTTCTTGGTGGAATTCTATTAGGCATTGCAGCTGCCTTATACGTGATTCTTCATGGTCGCATATTAGGTATTAGTGGAATTGTTTCTGGGCTACTGTCGCCTCAAGAGGGTGATATTCAATGGCGCTTCAGTCTTGTTTTGGGTTTATTGAGTGCGCCAATCTTAGGGGGCTTATTTTTTGGTCTTCATACAATTACTGTAATTGATGCTGATTGGATCGCCATCATTATTGCCGGTGTACTAGTCGGTTTTGGTGCCAACTATGGCTCTGGTTGTACCAGCGGTCATGGCGTTTGTGGTCTGTCGCGTCTTTCGCCAAGATCTTTAGTTGCCACGGTGTCTTTCATGAGTGCTGGATTTTTAATAGTGTTTGTCATTCGTCATGTGTTGGGCCTATAAATCATGAGAAGACATTTCAGTTTTTTTAGTCAATATTTAATTGGTGTGTTGTTCGGAATTGGTCTGATCATTTCCGGCATGAGCAACCCGAAAAAGATTCTGAATTTTCTTGATCTAGCTGGTAACTGGGATCCGTCTCTAATCTTTGTGATGGGCGGCGCAATCCTGGTAGGCCTCGCTGGTTTTTATTTGGCCTCCAAGCGCTCCGAAGCTTTTTTTGGTGGTGCACTACATATTCCCACTCGTAGAGATATTTCGAAGCCCCTGATCATTGGCAGCCTTATTTTTGGTGCGGGTTGGGGTATCGCTGGTTTCTGTCCGGGCCCGGCAATTGTTGGTCTCGGGGCTGGTCACCTTAAGGCTCTCGTCTTTATATTGGCAATGTTAGCTGGTATGGCGATCTGCAATCGCTTCTTTACGGGTCACAAAAAGTAAGTCTGATTTAGAATCTAAGTTATTAGTTTTTAAATTCTTATTATTTTTTGAGGTTTAGATGAGCCTTCCCATTGCTTGCCATACTGATCATTTCGGTACCCTGGGTCAAATTGACCCAAGCCACTTAGCTGAAATTGTCAAACAAGGCTACAAAAGTGTTATTAATAATCGCCCAGATTTTGAGGGTGGTCCTAGCCAACCCACTAATGCAGAAATTCAGGCTCAAGCTGAAGCCTTGGGTTTGAACTACGCCTTCTTGCCCGTAATTCCCGGTGCATTTACGCCGGATCAAGTAGTTGAGATGGCACGCTTACTAAAGACCATGCCGGGCCCAATTTTGGCCTTTTGTCGTTCTGGTGCTCGCTCTACCAATTTGTATCACATGGCTCTACAAGTTCGCTGATACTTCATTGATTATTCAGTAAGCATTCATGCGCATTGAGATTCCTGAACAAAAAAAGTTTGTGCATGAGATGTGTATGCCGATTCGTTGGGGTGACATGGACGCATATGGACATGTTAATAACACAGTGTATTTTCGGTATATGGAGCAGGCTAGGGTAGAGTGGATTACATCCCTCGGATATAGCGTTGCTCCTGGTGACGAATCTATGTTGATGATGAATGGATTTTGTAACTTCCATCAACAACTCACTTATCCAGGTGAACTCATTCTAAAAACCTATATTGGTAATATTGGGCGCTCAAGCTTGGATGTTTTCACTACGATGGCTTTAACTACTGAGCCAGATACGATGGCTGCTGTTGGCGGCGCTACTATGGTGTGGGTCGATCTGAAGTCGGGTAAATCCTTACCTTGGCCCGATCACGTACTTTCTAAGCTGCAATAGGATATCTTTTTGCAACCTAGTAACTCGCATATTCTCAGTATTGAAATGCTGGCATCCTCTTTGCCTGAGTTTGATGCCATTATTGACGTAAGGACACCAGCGGAGTTTGACTTAGATCATATCCCTGGCGCAATCAATCTTCCGGTCCTGAGCAATGAAGAGCGTATTGAGATTGGAACGCTGTACAAGCAAGCATCGCCATTTGTTGCTAAGAAACTCGGCGCTGCTTATGTCTCTCGCAATATTGCCAATCATTTAGAAAACTCCCTGATTGATTTTCCACGAGAGTGGCGCCCTTTAATTTATTGTTGGCGTGGTGGCGAACGAAGTGGTGCCTTTACTCATATCCTCAATCGTATTGGTTGGAAAGCTCTGCAATTACAAAGTGGTTATCAAGGATTTCGACGTGTTGTGATTAATGATCTCGACCAAGCTGCTAAAGATTTTTCTTTTCAGGTGATTGCTGGCATGACCGGAAGCGGTAAGACACGCATTCTCCAAGAAATTGGTTTACTTGGGCAACAGATATTAGATTTAGAAAGTTTGGCTATTCACCGTGGATCAGTACTGGGTAATGAGCCCAATATAGAGCAGCCTTCACAAAAAGGCTTTGAGACCAATCTATGGAATGCATTGAATTCTTTAGATCCATCCAAGATAGTATTTGTTGAGTCAGAAAGTAAAAAGGTAGGGGGTGTGCATATTCCGGATCCCCTGATGGAACGCATTCGGGGTGGGCAATGTATTGAGCTTCGTTCTAGCACTCATACGCGAGTATCTTGGTTGCTACGAGAGTATGAGCATTTCTTATCTAACCCCGAAAGCTTTAAAGAAAAGCTGAGCTTGCTGACATCTCGGTACGGCAAGGAGCAAATCAGCAAATGGCATGCGGCCATCGATGCGAGAGATTTTGAGAGTTTGGTAGAAGAGTTATTGGTGATGCATTACGACCCATCTTACCAATCCTCAATTGTTCGTAACTTTCCGAGCTATCGCGAAGAGCATTTTGTGCAGCTTGAGAATGACAGCGATGAAGCCTTTGCAAAAACAGCAAAAGACCTCATCACCAAGCTTGGACTTTAACTAAAAGCCTGTATTCCAGTTTGTGCACGACCCAAGATGAGGGCGTGAATATCATGCGTACCTTCGTAAGTATTGACCACCTCTAGATTGAGCATATGGCGCACTACGCCATACTCATCAGAGATGCCGTTACCACCGTGCATGTCTCTGGCTAAACGAGCAACATCTAAAGATTTACCGCAAGAATTACGCTTCATGATGGAGGTGATTTCTGGTGCGGCAATGCCTTCATCTTTCATGCGACCTAAACGTAGGCAGCCTTGTAGCGCTAAGGTAATTTCGGTTTGCATATCGGCCAGCTTCTTTTGCACCAACTGATTTGCTGCGAGGGGGCGATCAAATTGCTTGCGATCCATAGTGTATTGACGCGCTGCGTACCAGCACCACTCAGCAGCTCCGAGCGTGCCCCAAGCAATGCCATACCTAGCTGAGTTTAAGCAGGTAAATGGGCCCTTGAGGCCGGTAATTTCTGGGAATTCATTTTCGGCTGGAACAAAGACCTCATCCATCACGATTTCACCGGTAATGGAGGCGCGTAGACCCATCTTGCCGCTGATCTTAGGTGCCGATAAACCCTTCATGCCTTTTTCTAGAATGAAGCCTCTAATCAAGCCCTCATCATTTTTAGCCCAGACAACAAATACATCAGCGATGGGGGAATTCGAGATCCACATCTTAGAGCCAGTCAATGAGAAACCGGCGGGAACTTTTTTGGCTCTAGTGATCATGCCGCCCGCATCAGAGCCATAGTTGGGTTCAGTTAAACCAAAGCAGCCAATCCATTCACCGGTGGCTAACTTAGGCAAGTATTTTTGCTTTTGTGCTTCGCTACCGAATTCATTAATCGGCACCATGACTAAGGAAGACTGCACGCTCATCATGGAGCGGTAGCCTGAATCGACGCGCTCAATTTCACGGGCAATCAGTCCATAAGAAACGTAATTGAGATTTGCGCCACCGTACTGCTCGGGAATGGTGATGCCCAGTAGTCCTAATTCGCCCATTTCGCGAAAGATGGCGGGATCAGTAGTTTCATTGCGATAGGCATCATGAATACGTGGCATTAAGCGACCTTGTGCATATTCAGCAGCAGCATCACGCACCATGCGCTCATCCTCTGTCAGTTGTGTATCAAGGAGAAGGGGGTCGGCCCAATTAAAACTAGCTTTGCTCATGGTTCTTAATGATCCTATAGGGGGGTGGTTTAATCAGCGCTCTGTCAATTTTCAAGAATGCGGATATGCTTTTATCCTATTATCCATTTTTCTAGACATATGGACGCACCTAGACGTCACCATCGATATTACGACCTGATATTGGCTGCCTTTGTGGTGGTTCTGCTGTGCTCCAATTTTATTGGTGCCGGTAAGGCTGCCACATTAGATTTGCCTTATTTTGGCAACGTCACCTTCGGCGCTGGAATCCTCTTTTTCCCGATCGCCTATTTCTTTGGCGACATCTTGACTGAGGTTTATGGCTACGCTTATGATCGCCGTGCAGTTTGGGCGGGTTTTGCAGCACTTGCCTTTGCTGCCATCATGGCCCAACTAGTGATTGCTTTGCCTGTCGCCCCAGGCTCTTACATGGCTAACTACCAGCAGGGCATGGAGACGGTATTTGGTAATTCTTGGCGGATAGCACTTGCCTCCATGATTGCTTTTTGTTGTGGTAGTTTCGTAAATAGCTATACCCTGGCCAAAATGAAGATCCTCACCCAAGGGCGCCATCTTTGGATGCGCACTATTGGCTCTACCGCCTGCGGAGAATTAGTCGACTCTTCACTGTTCTATATGCTGGCTTTTTACGGTCTGTGGCCTATAAATGAGGTCTTGGCTGTTGCGGCATCTCAATATGTCCTTAAGACTGCCTGGGAGGTTCTAGCAACCCCTTTAACCTATTGGGTGATTGGTTTTCTCAAGCGTAAGGAAAATCAGGATTACTACGATATTCATACTGATTTCACGCCATTTAAGCTGAAAGTCTAATTTACGGAATTTTTTAGCCGCAAGCCGTTAAAATAATGCTCTTTGATGCAGAACCTGCATCCGCATCCTCGAATTGACCTATCAGAAAGTAAAAATACATCCGTGCTGTCCGCATCTAATATCACCATGCAGTTTGGGGCAAAACCCCTATTTGAAAACATCTCCGTTAAGTTTGGCGGCGGTAATCGCTATGGCCTTATTGGCGCCAACGGTTGCGGTAAATCCACTTTCATGAAAATTTTGGGTGGAGAGCTAGAGCCAACCAGCGGAAACGTGAGCCTCGATCCTGGTATTCGTTTGGGTAAGTTGCGCCAAGACCAATTCGCTTACGAAGATCAGCGCGTACTCGACGTGGTGATGATGGGCCACGAAGAGATGTGGAAAGCAGCTGCAGAGCGTGATGCGATCTATGCAAATCCCGATGCCACTGACGAAGATTATATGAAGGCCGCTGAACTCGAGGGCAGTTATGCAGAGTATGGTGGTTACACGGCGGAAGCTAAGGCAGGGGAGTTGTTATTGGGAATCGGTATTCCGATTGAGCAACACAATGGGCCAATGAGTGCCGTGGCTCCGGGTTGGAAATTGCGCGTATTGTTGGCGCAAGCCTTGTTCTCTGATCCAGATGTATTGCTACTGGATGAGCCAACCAATAACTTGGATATTCACTCTATTCATTGGCTTGAAGATATTCTGAACCAAATTAAAAGCACGATTGTCATCATTTCGCATGATCGTCACTTCCTCAATGAGGTGTGCACGCATATGGCGGATATGGACTTCGGTACTCTGAAAGTTTATCCAGGTAACTATGACTCCTACATGTTGGCTTCTGTTCAGGCTCGTGCACAACAGCTGAGCTCCAACGATAAAGCTAAGGAAAAGATTGCTGAATTAGCGGCTTTCGTAGCCCGATTCTCTGCAAATGCATCGAAGGCGCGTCAGGCCACTTCTCGTCAAAAACAATTAGAGAAAATTGAAATTGTTGAAATCAAACCTTCTTCGCGTCAGAACCCATTTATTCGTTTTGAATCTGAGAAGAAGTTACACAATATGGCAGTTGAGTGTAATGCGCTCTCCAAGGCATATGACCGCCCAATTTTTAAGAACTTTAAGATCGGCATCCGCGCTGGTGAAAAGATTGCCATCATTGGTCAGAATGGCGCTGGCAAGACAACGCTGCTAAAGACTATTCTCAGCAAACGCTTTAGCGGGATTTCAGCAGATAGTGGTGATGTGAAGTGGGCGGAGAATGCTAATGTTGGCGTCATGCCTCAGGACAATACTGAGATGTTCGCAAAAGACGAATTGCTCATGGATTGGATGAATGAATGGCGCAATACTGGTGACGACGATCAGGTCATTCGTGGCACCTTAGGTCGCCTCTTGTTTTCTGGCGATGACATCGGTAAGTCTGTCAAAGTACTGTCAGGTGGCGAAAAGGGTCGCATGATTTGGGGTAAGTTGATGCTACAAAAGCACAATGTACTTGCCATGGACGAGCCGACTAATCACATGGATATGGAATCGATTGAGAGCCTGCAAATTGCTCTTGAGAAATACGAAGGTACCCTCATTTTCGTATCTCATGATCGTGAGTTTGTTTCAGCACTAGCTAATCGCATCCTTGAAGTGAAGATGGATGGAACGATTGCTGACTACTCAGGAACCTACGAAGAGTATTTACGGAGCCAAGCTTTAGCTGGCTAAATTGCTTACTTGGCCTGACGTTGGAAGCGCATCGCAGTGCCCTCTGCACGAATGCGTTTCCAGACGGAATCCTTTTCTTCCTGACTCAAGAAGACCCAATTACTGACCTCGCCTAGGGTACGACCACAGCCTTGGCAGACATCATCGTAAAGCGTGGTGCAGACTCCAATACAAGGCGAGTCAGAGCTATCATCACCAACAGCTAAAGAATTCGCTCCAGCTTGTTCTGGTGGATTATTATTTGATTCGGTCATGGCTGTACTTTAGACGATTTCAAAGGAATGCGTTGCTCGAGCTCATCAACATAAGCTGCCATGCCTTCACTTTCACGCTCTAAAAAACGCTTCACTGCATTGGAAAAACCGGCATCTGCTATCCAATGCGCAGATTGCAGGGTGGTTGGTAAGAAACCTCTAGCCATCTTATGTTCGCCTTGAGCGCCACCTTCAAATATCCTAATGCCTTCCTGAATGCAATACTCAATTGCTTGGTAATAAGCCAATTCAAAATGTAAGCAGGGGATATGCTCGACTGCACCCCAATAACGCCCGTATGCTTTTGAATTTGGGCGATCGACTACCAGCAACGATGAGGCAATTGGCCTCTCATCCTGAATGGCAATGATGAGATGGAAATTCTCAGGCATATCTCTTCCAAGAGTTTGAATACATTCTTCCGTTAAATAGGGGGATGAACGATGCTCGATATACGTATTTTCATAGCAGCGATAAAAGAATGCCCAATCTTCTTTACTGGCTTGCGCTCCCGAAATATGTCGATAGCTTATTTTATGCATGGCTACAGATGCACGCTCCCGCCGAATATTTTTTCGACGTTTCATTGTGAGGTCTGCAAGAAACTGTTCAAAATCTTGGTAACCCGTATTCTGCCAATGAAACTGTACCGAGTTACGCAACATAAATCCTTGTTTCTCTAGCTCTAATAATTCACTACTCTCGGGAAAGAGGACGTGGGCAGAAGAGAGTGCGTTTTGACTAACCAGTGTTTTTAATCCAGAAACTAAAGTCTGTTGTACTGCGCTCTTATCAGATGATTGTGCTACGAGTAGTCTGGGCCCGCGTACTGGAGTAAATGGGATGGCAGACAGTGCTTTGGGATAGTAAGACATACCGTTTTGCTCATAGGCTTGAGCCCATGCCCAGTCAAAAACAAACTCTCCATAGGAGTGTTGCTTTAGATAGAGTGGTATGGCACCTAGCAGTCTTGAATCAGAGTCCTCAACAAGTAAGTGCGCAACTTGCCATCCAGTATTGCCACCTACACATCCGCTTACTTCTAATGTATTGAGAAACGCATACTTTAGAAATGGGCCTGCTTCCGGGGATAACAGGGCATTCCAATCATCCTCAGCAATTTGCGAAAGACTATCAATAACTCGGAGTTGGAGGGCGCTTTGCTTCAACTAGCTTAAAAGAAATACTAGCGTTGAATTAATTCAATTTTGTAGCCGTCAGGGTCTGTGACGAAGGCGATGACGGTATCACCACCCATGACTGGACCAGCCTCACGCGTTACATTCCCGCCAGCAGCTTTAATTTTTTCACAAGCGGTATAGGCGTCAGCAACACCAATCGCAATATGTCCGTAGGCGTCACCAAGCTGGTAACTCTCAACACCATGGTTGTAAGTGAGCTCAATCTCAGATTGACCATCTACATTCCCTTTGCCGAAACCTACAAACGCAAGAGAATATTTTTGCTCTGGCCTCTCCGTGCTACGGAGCAGGTTCATTCCTAAAACTTTGGTATAGAAATCGATCGAACGAGTCATATTGCCGACCCTGAGCATAGTGTGGAGAATCATCATCCTATCAATATAAAGCTAATTTGGGTTTCTCGTTAGCCAAGAAAAAACCCAGGGGGTTGGCCTGGGTTCGTAAGATAGTAAGTTAGAAAATCAATTTACTTATTGGATCTTGGCTTTTGCACGAAGCTTTTGCATCAACTCAGAGAACTTTGCTTTTTGCCAATTTTGATCTGCTGTGATCATCTGCTTAAGCTGGTCTTTGATTTCTTCCATGCTTGGCGCTTTGACATCGCGAATATCATCCATCTTGATGATGTGCCAGCCGAACTGGGTTTTGACTGGTTTGTCTGTAATTTGACCTTTTTTGAGCTGCACCATCGCTTTAGAAAATTCTGGGACAAGCGCTTTATCGCTTACCCAGCCCAGATCTCCACCGTTCGGTGCAGAGCCAGGATCTTTTGATTTTTCTTTAGCAATTTGGGCAAAATTGCCCCCGGCCTTAATTTGAGCGGTAATGGCTTTTGCATCCGCTTCTTTTTCTACCAAGATATGCTCTACGTGGTATTCCTTGCCGGTGTATTGCCCCTTTACTTGTTCGTATGCAGCTTTTAGTTCGGACTCAGCAACACCTTCTCGTTCAACGAAGTCCTCAAACACGGCAGCAATGAGCACGCCCATCTTGGATTGCTCCAGTTGGTCTCGTACGGATTCTTTTTGTGTGATGCCACGGTTATTGGCTTCTTGCAAAATGAGTTCACGAGTAACCAGCATTTCTCTTGCCTGATCACGCACCTGCGGATTATCTGGTTGATTTGATTTTTGAATCAATTTGTCAAGTTGCGCTTTCGGAATCGGCTTGCCATTAACAATGGCTGCGTTTTGGGCAATTACGGCTGTTGAGAAAAGCGCAGCACTAATAGCGCTGATGGTCAAAATTTGGCGTGTGTTAAACATAGGTGAGGGATTTAAATATTGGTAAATAAGAATCTTAAAGCAATCTGCTTTAGTGGGTACTTTCACTAGGGGTATATGCCAGAATGGTCAAAGCATGAATTGCATCAGGAAAGTGGCTATTTAAAGCGGCATAGATCGCCCTATGACGGGCTACCTTAGTCATTCCCTCGAATTCGGGGGCGACGATGGTCAGTTTAAAGTGACCTCCGCCAGAAGCGGCACCAGCATGACCTGCATGAAGATGGCTTTCATCCTCAATATGTAAATGGCCTACCTGAAATGCTGACCTGAGATCAGATTCAAATCGGGTAATTCGTGCTTGGTTGATATTCATTCTGCAGGGTGCTCCATGTGACGAGTAAGCCAAACCCCTTGAAGAATCACAAATACAACTAGCAATCCAGTGCTGCCAAAGAGCTTAAAGTTGACCCACGTTTCTTCTGAGTACTCAAAGGCAATATAGAGATTGAGGGCGCCCATAAAAAAGAAAAATATTGCCCAGGCCACATTCACTTGATGCCAAACTGATTTTGATCTGGGCTCTTTCAGAGTAATTTGCTTGCCCATCAACACTTGAATCCAATTTTTTTGAAAAAATTGAGCGCTAATAAATAGTGCGGCTGCGAATAGCCAATAAAGCGCAGTGGGTTTAAGTTGAATAAAAGTCTTATCGTGCAAGAAAATGGTAAGGCTGCCAAATACCAGAATCATGACAAGGCTGACCCACTGCATAGCGTCAATCTTACGATGTCGGTAATACACCCAGAGTATCTGGCTAATGGTAGCCACCATCGCTACGATAGTTGCAGTGTAGATATCACCAAATTTAAAGGCGACAAAAAAAAGGATGATCGGGAATAGGTCAAATAGAAATTTCATGGGCTTGATTATCCAGCTATTTATAAGCTATTCCGCTTTAATTGGGGCGGCATTCTCAGAAGGTTCAAATGCTAAGGATGCTGAATTGATGCAATAGCGCAGCCCAGTAGGTTGTGGGCCATCTTCAAATACATGTCCTAAATGGGCATCACATGCAGTGCAGCGCACCTCAGTGCGAATCATTCCATGGCTTACATCCCGAATTTCAGTAATGACCTCATTATTTTCTGGTGCGTTATAGCTAGGCCAGCCACACCCAGCATCAAACTTGCTTGAAGATTGAAATAGTGGGGTATCGCAGCAAATACAGCGATATTGACCGGCAGTCCAGTGATCCCAGAATTCACCAGAAAACGGCCTTTCTGTTGCAGCCTCTCGGGTTACTCGATATTGAATATCGCTCAGTGATTTTTTATATTCTTGATCTGTTTTCTTGTTCATAGCTCAAAGGTAGTAGGTTATGAGGAGCAGCTGACTTCTATACGTTGCATGTCGACGGGTGGCGGTTTCGCATAATCTTCAAAAGCCTCTTGCTCGTCAAAAGGTTTGCTGAGTATGAGCTGTAATTGTTCGATTTCAGAAAAATCATCTTGTTGTGCCTTTTCAATTGCAGTTTGTGCAAGGTGATTCCTGAGGATATATTTAGGATTGACTTGGTCCATCATTTTTTTTCTGGCTTCGTCACTCAATACCTCAGATTGAAGTCTTTGGATGTAGTCGGCAAACCATTGATCAATGCTCTCACGATCAATAAATTCATTTCTTTGAGTAATATCCATTGGCTGAAAATCTTTTCGAACATTACTGAGATTTCGGAAGAACGTTGTGAAGTCTACTTTTGAATCATGCTTTGCCTGCAAGAGGCGCTCGATGAGCTCAATGTCACCATCTTGCTCTAACTGCAGGCCCAATTTAGAGCGGAATATTTGCTGCCATTCCTTTGCATAAACCACTGGGAACTCTTCGAGCGCTGTACGTAAAAGAGCTTGGGATTCTTCCGTTGAATGCTCTAGTTCTAGCAGGGGAAGCATGGCGCTAGCAAGGCAGGCCATATTCCAATGCATGATTTGTGGCTGGCGATGATAGGCGTATCTGCCACCATGATCACTATGGTTGCAAATATGATCTATTTCAAATTGATCCAGAAATCCAAATGGGCCATAGTCAATCGTGAGACCAAGTGCACTAATGTTGTCACTATTTAAGACGCCATGACAAAATCCTACCGATTGCCACTGAGCAACCAATTTGGCATTGCGGGCACTGATTTCTTTAAATAGATTTAAATAGGGATCTTTTTCAGTAAGGCACTTTGGATAGAATTCGCTCATCAGCAAATCAGCCAGCTCTTTGAGACGGACAATATTCTGAAGTGAGGCAAAGTGTTCAAAGTGGCCGATCCGAATAAAACTTGGGGCAATGCGCGAACACACTGCTGCGGTCTCCACCGTTTCTCTAATTACGCGCTGCTTTGATCCAACTACCGAAAGGGCTCTACTGGTCGGTATGCCTAAGGCATGCATTGCTTCGCTACAGAGGAACTCGCGTATGGATGATCTTAAGACGGCTCTACCATCACCCATTCTGGAATAGTGGGTCTTTCCAGCCCCTTTCAGTTGGAGCTCAAGCTGATTGATATCACCCAGCAAGATGGCACGACCATCACCTAATTGACCTG
The DNA here is from genome assembly GCF_000973625.1 of Polynucleobacter duraquae. Classification (NCBI taxonomy): domain Bacteria; kingdom Pseudomonadati; phylum Pseudomonadota; class Betaproteobacteria; order Burkholderiales; family Burkholderiaceae; genus Polynucleobacter; species Polynucleobacter duraquae. The sequence goes on along the minus strand of NZ_CP007501.1, from coordinate 1,044,694 downwards.
CCCATGAGCCAAATTGATGACCACTATAGGCAGTTGAAATCGGATTGGAGAAAGTGAGCTCACCGACATTGAGTTGATTTCCCGCTAAAAGTTCAAGCCAATCAGGATCCTTGGGTAAGCCAGTGGCTCCGAGTTCAAGGTGTATTAGTTCGGCGGCGGATGCTGAAAACGCAACCCAGTAGGGATCAGATATAGGGGTAGGTGGGGTTAACTGGCATACATCGTCGCCACGGAGCGTAAAAGGCATATTTTGTATTCTATGGGTAATTCACAAGCGTCGCAGAAGCCTCTAAAATGACCCTATGACAAATAAAGTACAACTCAATGTAGAAACTCAACTTGCCAACCTAGGCGAAGAGCTTAACGTTCCCTTTTTAAAGCTTCTAGGGGTGCGGCTAATCACTGCCGAAATGGGTAAAGGCGAAATACTCCTAGCCCTCAAGCCAGAGCATACCAATACTTGGGATGTGGCTCATGGTGGCGTTTTGCTCACACTGATGGATGTTGCCATGGCCGTTGCTGCACGCTCAAGTGATCCTGGTGATCGTAGTGTTGTGACCGTGGAGATGAAAAATAACTTCATGCAGGCTGCTAATGGCATCTTGCGTGTAAAAGCGGATACCGTACGCCGCACAGCCACGATGGCTTTTTGCGAGGCCAAACTCTACAACGATCAGGGCGAGATCTGCTGCATGTCAACCGGGACGTTTCAGTTTATCAAGCGACTGGCAAGTAAAAATGCGGATGGCGAACGAGTCATCAATGAGGACTCCCGTCAGCAAAAATAATTTACGCTGATTAGTCGTCTATACCGAAAGGTTGGATCCCGGTGCAGCAGTAAGCGCACCGGTAACAACATCGTGACCTACAGTGCCATTGGCATCAAATCGTCTTTCCACCATCTCAAACTGACCATCTTTGCGAACACGCAAAATAGTGCTCGAACGCGTTCCATAGCTTGGAGTCTTAATAAACGCAGCAGATAAAGCTTTTTCCCAATCTGGACTAACGCCGGTATTCGGAAGCTCTTGTGGGCTTGCTTCATGAGTATCTGCCAATAAGCGCAGGTAGTGATCTGCATTTTTGAGTTGTCCACTGTCCATTGCCAAGGTTTGAGCGAACGCCGCTACCCGGTGATTTACTTTGGGCCATGGTGTATCGAGCATTGCATTTGATAGGCCATAGACTCCAGGGCTTAGTGCTTGCTCAGGAAAAACTTTTCTGGGGCGGATACTTTGACCCATCATGAGGCGATTACTTACCCAATGCATTTCTGCATTCTCTGGATCGCTCAGATCAGCCATCAGTAGATTAAATCCGTTGTATAGCTCAAACCGTTTTGCATTCTCTTGGATGTAAGCCTGAGGCTTATGCTGACCCGTAAGATAGTGCAGGCTGAGTTCACCACGAGTTCTCGCATCAGGATTTTTTTCACTGGGCGCTCTGACATTAGTTAACGCAGCAAAACGCCCCGTCTTGGTGAAGCCCAACCAAGTTCCCGGGCTGCCCAATACATCCGCTCGGTCCTTACCAGCTAATACATGAGGGTGCTCAGACCACCATCCCATAGGATCAGTATCGCGCTCATAAAATTCATCCCGGTTTGCCGCAACTACCAAAGGATAGTCTGGATGAGATTTCCAGGCAAAGAGAATTAAGCACATAGCAATATGAGTGGAATCGGAATGAGATTAAATTTCTAATAAGGGGTAGGGGAGAGAATCTGGTATTAAGACCGGCCCATCATTTGCACCAAGATGGATTGCTCCAATTTCAAGGGCATCCAGCTTACATTCAATTTGAAGATCGATGCGTGCAGAATTTGTTGCATTGGGAGCAGCCAGCACCACCATGCCACATGGCTGGCTAGCATCACTTTCTTGGAATAATTCCACGCCGGGTTTAGCCAGTTCCAATGCAGTTAAGCTGGTATCGATATGCGCGAGTTGGAGCCTACGTTTTACTGCACCACGGTATTGGCTTCGAGCAACAATTTCTTGACCCGGATAACAACCTTTTTTGAAATCCACGCCAGCAACGGATTCAAAGTTAATCATCTGCGGAACAAATTGTTCCTGAGTTGCCAAGACAATTCTGGGAATGGCGCTCAATACTTCTAAAGAATTCCACTGATCTAGTGAGGCCTGATCTATTGATGAAGGTGTTGGCCTCACCTTTTTCTGAGCAATCAGAGTGCGCTGAAAAGATTGGCCTTGAACCAGCACATCAGGCATGCGCAAGGCGAGAGAGTCTTGAGGTGGATTGGTTGATTGACTAGCATCCTCGTTTTGATAAGCACCAAAAACTTCCCAGTCATCTGAGGCGTCGACTACTTTTACTTTTGAGCGTAATACGTACATTGATAATCGTTTTGCAGTGCTCGCTGCAATATCTTTGGAAACAAAAAGGGCAAAACGGTCGTCCGAATCAACCGATTCTGGAAACAAGCCAAGCCAAGCACTAGAGAGAAGGCGTCCTTTGGGGCTGCAATAGCCAACTAATCGAACCGAATCTGAACCATAGGCAATATCACCGGGCATAGTGCGCTTGAGGCTAAGCACGGAGTTGCTTAATTGGCTTTGTAAAAGGGGTGCGGCATCAGGCCCCTCAACCAAGATCAAGCCCCAATGGGCCAGAGGGGGAAATCCATGGTTTAGGCTGGAGGCAGGCATTGTGGCGTTTTCTGTGCTGATCGTCATGAGCTTTTATCATAGCTTGATGAGCAGAAAATTTCAGAAAAGTCTTTTTATGAATTCCTCAAAAGGTGGGGTGTGGAAATTCTGTACCCTCATCTTCATTTCCTTACCGCTGATATTGTACGGAGCCATCTTTCTATGGCCAGTTGTTCCTGCCACATCAAATGTTGATAAGGGATCTGCCTACAAAGTCAAGATCACTCCCCAATCTGGCCTATCTGCAATTGCAGGTCAGTTATCAGAGCAGGGAGTATTTACAAATGTATTTACCTTACAAGTGGCAGCAAGAGCACTTTTAGTTGGCTCTAAGTTAAAACCGGGAACCTATCTGTTAGCTCCTCGCGCCAGCTTAGGAAATATCTTGTTGCAGATAGCCCGTGGTGATCGAGTTAGAGAGAGTGTAGCCATCATTCCCGGTATGACCATATGGCAACTGAGAAACCTGATTGATCAACATCCCGCGCTAATTCATCAAACTAAAGGTATGAGCTCCAAAGAGCTGTTGATGACCCTTGGACTCAATTACCCAGGCGATGAAGGGCTCTTTTATCCAGATACCTATATTTTTGACCCAGATGATTCAGATACTTCAATCTATCGAAGGGCCTCCAAAGCCATGCAAAAGCAGCTAAATACTGCTTGGGAGCAAAGGGACCCTGCCACACCCTTAAAAACTCCTTATGAGCTGCTGATCTTGGCCTCAATTGTGGAAAAAGAGACGGGGCGCTCAAGCGATAGGTCTTTGGTCTCAGCGGTTTTCGTTAACCGCCTCAATTTGAAGATGCCTTTACAGACCGATCCAACCGTCATTTACGGAATTGGCCCTAAATTTGATGGCAATCTTCGAAAAGCAGATTTGCGCAAGGACAGTCCCTACAATACTTATATGAACAAGGGTTTGCCACCAACGCCAATAGCTATGCCGAGTAAGGAGTCCCTCCTTGCTGTGATTCATCCGGCAAAAAGTGATGCGGTGTATTTTGTGGCGCGTGGCGATGGCACTAGCCATTTCTCCAAAACCTATAAAGAGCATGAAAGCGCAGTTGATCAATTTCAACGTAAACGCAATTCTTCCACTCAAGCAAAGCCACAGTAATCGTTATGACAGATCAATCTCCAGGTTATTTCATTAGCTTCGAAGGTATCGATGGCGCGGGTAAAAGCACGCACATTGAATCTTTTAGCAACTTGATTAAACAGCGGCACCCTGATCGCGATGTTGTGATGACTAGAGAGCCAGGTGGCACTCAATTAGGTGAACAACTTCGCGCCTTATTACTTGAGGCGCCAATGAATTTAGAAACTGAGGCGCTGCTGATGTTTGCCGCTCGTCGGGAACATATTGCACAAGTGATAGAGCCAGCATTGAAAGCAGGAAAGATTGTGATTTCTGATCGTTTTACTGATGCGAGTTTTGCTTATCAAGGGGGTGGACGCGGCTTAAGTCTGGCAAAGTTAAATGACCTAGAGAAATGGGTTCAAGGTCGCCCCGATGGTTCATTGCTTCAACCTAATTTGACCTTCCTCTTTGATTTACCTGGCTCGGTTGCTGAAGGTAGGAGGTCAAAGGTAAGGGCGCCCGATAAATTTGAAAAAATGGATTTGGATTTTTTTGAAAAAGTTCGTCAAGAGTATTTACGTAGAGCCAAGGCAGATCCAAATCGCTTTTATCTAGTCGATGCTACCCAAACACCAGAAGCTATTTGGCATGAGCTCGAGTCATTGAAGATGAAGCTCTAAATGAGTGATGTGATGTTTCCGAATGAGTCAGTTAAGAAAATAGCGCCATGGCTTGAGCCTGTCTGGGATAGCATGAATTTGGCTGCATTGCCCAATGCAGTTCTGATTCATGGTCAATCCGGTATCGGTAAGTTTGAGTTTTCTATTGAATTGGCTAAAGCGCTTTTATGTGAGACATCTGCCGCCATCAAGCCTTGCAATCAATGCGAAGCCTGTCGGTGGTTTGACTCTGGAAACCACCCTGACTTTATTGCGCTAGTGCCAGAAACGCATCGCAAGCTTTTGCCGCAGGGTGATTATGATTCAGATGCTGAATCCCCAAAAAAATCCAAGGCTATTCAAGCTGATGGCGATGGTGATGCGCCTGAGAAAAAAGAAAAGAAGAGTATTTCTATTGAAGATGCCCGCAGTGCAATTGAAGGGTTGTCTATTGGGACCCACCGTGGCGGAAACCGAGTCATTCTGGTTTATCCCTTAGAAATGCTCAGATCAGATTCTGCAAACACTTTATTGAAGTCTCTTGAAGAGCCCCCCAAAAATACGATCTTTATTTTGCTGGCGGATCGTCTTGATCGCGTGTTGCCAACTATTCGTTCTCGCTGTCGCTTACTGTCCGCACCCCGACCAGATCGATTAAGCGGACTCAATTGGTTGCGCACTCAGCTGAGCACAATTCCTGGTTTAAAAATGAGTGATGCCGATGTCGAGTCGATCTATGACGAGCAGGGTGGGGCACCTTATGCGGTTTTAGACTCCTTAATTGCGCGTCACAATAAAGATGAGAAGGATGAGCTTGCGATTGCCATTCAGGCATCAAATTATTTATTGCAAGCGATGTCGCGGGGCGCTCGAATCAATTGGCTGGATGCTGCTGATAAGGCGCAAAAAGCCCGATATTCAGTTTTGCTGGCCACTATGCAGCGGTGGGTCTCTGATTTGCAATGCTGCGCCCAAATGGGTGCGCCGCGCTATTACCCCAAGCATGAGGCTGCCATCAAGACCCTTGCGCAACAAGCGCGACTTCCAAAGCTACTCCGCTTCTGGAAGTCTCTGATTCAGGCTCGGCGCCATGAAAATCACCCGCTGGCTACCCGCATTCAACTAGAGGCATTGCTTTCTCAGTACCAGCAGGTATTTGAAGACTAAAATAGCGAGTCATGTTTATAGACTCACATTGCCATCTCGATTTTCCGGAATTTCAAACCCGCCTACCTGAGGTGTTATCGAATATGGCCGCCTGCAAGGTGAGTCATGCTTTGTGCATATCAGTAGATATTCCAGACTTTCCTAAGGTGCGAAAACTAGCCGAAGATCATCCTCATTTATATGCCTCGGTTGGGGTGCATCCGGATTACGAAGATACTCCAGAGCCCAGCTTTGAATTCCTGGTCGAGCAAGCAAAGCATCCCAAAATCATTGCGATTGGCGAAACTGGGCTTGATTACTTCCGCATGGGCGATCGCAGCTATGAATCCATGGAATGGCAGAGGGAGCGCTTTAGAACGCACATTCGCGCTGCTATTGCAGCCAAGAAGCCTCTCATCATCCATACGCGATCCTCTTCCGCTGACACCCTCAGAATTCTCAAAGAAGAGGGCGCTGATCAGATTGGCGGTGTCATGCATTGCTTTACAGAAACCACTGAAGTTGCCAAGGCTGCTATTGACATGGGCTTTTACATTTCGTTTTCTGGCATTGTGACTTTTAAGAGCGCCAAGGATCTTCAGGAAACGTGCAGGGAAGTTCCTCTGGATCGCATGCTGATTGAAACAGATTCGCCTTATTTGGCCCCAATTCCTTATCGCGGCAAGACGAATGAGCCGGCCTGGGTTTCCAAGGTTGGTGAATTTGTTGCAGAACTCAAGGGTGTCTCTGTTGAATTACTGGCAGAACAAACATCAAATAATTTTTTTCAATGTTTTCAGATAAATAGAGCAAAGTTATGAGAAGTTCATTTAAATTTCCCCATCTTTTTTATGTTTATTTATTGTGCTTTTCTGGCTTGATCAGCGCACAAACTGCTGACCAGATCACGGATTTCACTAAAGCAGCGAAGTTTGATGACGTCTCAGAGGTTCGATCTTTAATAAAGGCAGGCGTTACCCCAAATACGCTGGATCCTAAAGGTACCCCCATGTTGATCCTTGCCATACGGGATAAGTCCTTCAAGGTAACGGATTTATTGCTTGCCAATCCCGCTACAGACGTGAATTTGACTAATAAAAGCGGTGAAAATGCGCTCATGTTGGCAGCATTTGATGGCGAACTTGCTTTAGTCAAGAGTTTGGTTCTTCAAAAGAAAGCTGCCGTAAATAAGCTTGGTTGGGCACCAATTCACTACGCTGCCACCAATGGCCATTTAGAAATAACTCAGTTTCTAATGGCCAATGGTGCCCAGATTAATGCGTTAAGTCCGAGCGAGACTACGCCATTAATGATGTCTATTGGCTCCGGCAATGATCAATTAATCAAATACCTGCTTGATAATGGCGCGGACTTGCGCATGAGAAATCATGAGGGATATACGGCTATAGATGTTGCCCAATTATTTGGCAAAGATGATATTCGTGATGGCTTAATGTCACGATGGGTAAAGCTCTATAACCAGCCATATCCTGGCGGTCCTAAGAAGACTCACTGATAAGTGGCATATCTTACTATGCGTATAATCATTATTATGTCAAATAAGAAATATCCCTGGATTTAACAGATAACATCGATGACTTTTAGTAACTTATTGGACAAGCTTCCTGGCCTGAACTCCCTCCCCAGCTTCAGCACACTCTTTGCTGAAATTAATGCGGATATGGGCGATAGCGATATCTGGTTTTTGTTATTTCTAACGTGTTTGATGCTCACATTCCATGGTTTGAGCGTTTTATCAATCGCAGGTATTTTTCATTGGATTGACCAAAAACTTGAAAATAAACGGGTCTATGGTGCCAACTTTGTATCGTATTTCGTTGCCATCTTATTGATTATTGTTATTCACTTACTTGAAATTATTGCTTGGGCCTATATTTGTTTAGGATTACAGGTATTCCCAACCAACCTTCAAACCCTGTATTTTGCCGGCGAGATGTACACAACCGTTGGCTATGGTAATTACCTTCTGACTGAGCGCTGGCGGATCCTGCCCATTATTATTTCTTTCTCTGGAATCTTCGCTGTATCCATGTCTGGGGCTGCGCTTTACACCATGATGGGCGCTTTACTCGGAAGGTCCAATCAAAACCCTAAATCAGGCTTGGGGTTCTAAATTAGATTGTCGTAGTTTTAGTCGCCATTAGGCTCAGTTAACTAGCTTGGATTTATCAATGGGCGCCCTTTGCTTAAATACAAGCTCCAGGGTACGTCCGTTAGACTCAATAGAGCGCATTCTGCCTGGAAGCCAATCCAGATCCCTGGCCAGCCAAATATCCACTTGACGCTTAAATTTACTACTCTCTCGCTGCATCAAAGCGTAATGGCGATTAACACCCTTACCCATGCTTGGAATATCTTCTGATTCTTGCTCGCCATAACTTTTAAATTGCCACATCTCGAGAGTGTCATAGTCAACTACAGGAATGCTTCGAATACTGCCAGCCTCATCAATCTTGTCGCTGCCATTGAGCAAGGAGGCTAGTTGAAAAAGTAGGCTAAATCGATCTTGAGTGCCTGGCAGTAGATCCGGGGTGAACTCAGGCTTTTCAGAGAAGTACATCTTCCCTCCTCCGCTCTGATCTCGATCAAAGCGAGAATAGCGCGGTGGTTTTGTACCCCGCTGAGTCCAGTAAATGGATGGTGCTATGCCGTAGGCGTCGACGGTGCCTCTAGATTCAAAAACAAAAGGGCCGACGATGGCGTAAGGTATATTGATATACAAGCGGTAATTATTGCCCTCCGTAATCCAGTCCAGCTGAGCGGCTTGAATGAGTTGCCCATCAACATAGGCATCAAAATAATACGTTCCAGATTCAGGAAGGCGAAATGCTTGCCCAGACTGATTGCCTAGTGCACCCTGCTCTCCTTTCCCCTGATCTGCTAAAGGATCCGCTGATACTGCGTTAGTTTGCTTGGGTGATGCTTTTTTCTTTGGCGCCGTAGTCATTTGGATTTTCTTTGGCGGCTCGACCCGAAGATCTGTCTTCATGATGAGATCTTCGGTAATGGGGGGCGCACTACCAAAAGAGAAGAATGGAATCCCAAAAAATAAAATCAGGTGTCCAAAAAGCGATAGAAAGATTGCAGCAGTGAGAATCCACAGGGATTTTTTTGGCACAAATTGAAGCCGATTGCCGATTGCATCCATCAAGAAAGATTAATGCTTGATAAAGTCGATTACTGAAGGTAGATGATTGGCGTAGTCAGAAATTCCGTGATCGCCACCTTCAAGGATCAGTTGATTGGCGCCAGGGTAAAAAGCCGCCATCTCTTTCCAGTCCAACAGCTCATCACCTTTTGCGGCAATTAAAAAATAGCGCTTGGGATCAGTAATTGAATCTACCTGTAATGCACGTAATTCATCGATGTACTCAGCCTTAAAATCAAAGGGCTCTTCGCTGTCATAGGCAGTCATCATGCCAACATGGGGCTCTAATTCTCTAGCAGCATAAACGGCAGGATTAAGGGCAATGCCTTTGCAATGATACTTTTCTGCGAGGTAGTTGGTATAAAAACCGCCCAAGGAAGATCCGATGATGACCATGCGATCAAATTTAGCTTGATTGATGTGCTTAACAACCATCTCCAGACTTTCTTTTGGAGACGCAAGCAATTGAGGGCAATACCACTCATAAGAATAGCTTTCCGACGAGAGTGCCCTCACCGCCTCGCCAGTCATTACTGCCTTGGTTGAGTTTGGTGAAGACCGAAAGCCATGCAAATAAACAACCAAGGTTACTGCCATACTTCTTCCTCTAGCTTTTTTGACCTATTTCAAAATTAGCCATTTTTTCTAATGCTTTGACCATAGCAGAATGATCCCATGATTTTCCACCATGCGCTGCACAGGAATTAAATAATTCTTGTGCGCTAGCGGTATTAGGCAAACTAACGCCCAGAGCCTTAGCACTGCTGAGGGCCAAACTTAAATCTTTTTGGTGAAGTTCAATCCTAAAGCCAGGATCAAAGGTACGATTAATCATGCGCTCACCATGAACTTCAAGTATTTTTGAGCTGGCAAAGCCGCCCATTAAGGCTTGTCTAACTTTTGCCGGATCGGCGCCTGCCTTAGAGGCAAACACCAAAGCCTCTGCAACTGCTTCGATATTGAGGGCAACAATAATTTGATTGGCTACTTTAGTAACTTGGCCGGCGCCATTATCACCAACTAAGGTGATATTTTTTCCCATCAAATCAAATACAGGTTTGACTTTGTCAAAGATAGCTTGCTTGCCACCAACCATGATGGTGAGGCTTGCACCCTTTGCGCCTAATTGGCCACCAGATACAGGGGCATCTAGATATTCGCAACCCAGATCATTAATGCGCTTTGCAAAATCTTTTGTGGAAATGGGAGAGATTGAACTCATGTCAACGACGATCTTGCCTTTGCTAAGACCTGAAGCAATACCCTTATCTCCAAAAAGAACTTTCTCTACATCAGGAGTATCTGGAACCATCGTAATAATGATCTCTGCCTTAGTCGCAACTTCCGCTGGGGAAGCACAGAGAACGGCTGCAGTTTTAGCTAACTCATCTGGAACTTTGCTGCGGGTATTGATAAACAGCTCATGACCTGCTGCGATCAAATGCCCTACCATTGGCGTACCCATAATGCCCAAACCCACAAAGCCTATTTTTAATTTACTCATGATTCATTCCTAAATTATTATTTATTGATATGTAGCTCAACTGATATTACTGCTCGTATTGACCCATCCAATGTAGGCCAGCCTCAGTAGTTTTCAAAGGTTTATATTCACAACCGATATAACCTGTATATCCAAGGCGAGTTAATAAATCAAATAAGTAGCTGTAGTTAATTTCCCCGGTACCAGGCTCATTACGACCTGGATTATCCGCTAACTGAATATGCGCGATTCGAGCAAAGTATTTTTGAATCGTATTAGCTAACTCACCTTCCATGCGCTGGGCATGGTAGATGTCGTATTGCAAAAATGCATTATCAGCAGCAACTGCATCCAGTATCGCAATGCCTTGGGCAGTTTTAGAAAGATAGAAGCCGGGAATATCAAAGGTATTGATTGGCTCAATCAACAGTTTTAATCCAGACTTCTTCAGCTCAGCAGCGGCAAACTGTAGATTGCTGACAAAGGTGTCATGAACCAAAGCTGGATCAACACCCGCAGGAGTCTTTCCTGCTAAGCAGTTGAGTTGAGGTACGCCCAAAATACTGGCGTACTCAATCGCTTTGGCAACACCAGAGCGAAACTCAGCAACACGGTCTGGGTGACATGCGATACCCCTCTCCCCTGCGTCCCAATCTCCAGCTGGTAAGTTGTGCAATACCAACTTTAAGGCGTTGTTATCTAAAGCAGATTTGATTTCGCTAGCTTCAAAAGCATAAGGAAATAGAAATTCAACGGCTTTGAAACCACCAATCTTGGCTAGCGCAAAACGCTCCAAAAATGGTTTTTCGTTGAACAACATGGTGAGGTTGGCTGCAAACTTGGGCATTCCTATTCCTTAATAACGATCAAATTGGATGATACATGGCTAAATTCAAGGTAATGAATCGATTACTCAAGAAGGCCGGCAGCCACTAATCCCTCTGTTCCAGCAGGATGACGGCAATCAATATCTTCAAATTCATTGATGTTGTTAATCTCAGTACCCATAGCAATGTTGGTGATTTTTTCTAAAATGATCTCCACTACTACTGGAACACGATGCTCCTTAGCCATCTTTTGCGCCTCAATCAATGCAGCATTGATTTTGTTTGGATCGGAAACTCTGATGGCTTTGCAACCAAGCCCTTCAACCACTTGAACATGATCAACGCCATAACCCTTGAGGTTGTGATCATCCACGTTGATATTGTCAAAGGCTAGTTGTACGCAGTAATCCATCTCAAAACCACGCTGCGCTTGACGGATTAATCCTAGGTAACTGTTATTCACTAAGACCATGACTAATGGCAAGTTAAATTGTGCACCAACTGCTAATTCCTCAATCAAGAATTGGAAGTCGTAATCGCCAGCAAGTCCGACTACAGTCTTTGTTGTATCAGAGGCTAATGCACCTAATGCAGCTGGAATTGTCCAGCCAAGGGGACCAGCTTGACCGCAGTTGATCCATTGACGAGCGCCATAGACATGCAAGAATTGCCCACCAGCAATTTGTGACAGGCCAATAGTTGAAACATATATAGTATCTCGACCAAATACGGAATTCATCTCTTGATAGACACGTTGTGGCTTGATAGGTACATTATCAAAGTTAGTTTTACGGAGCATCAAGCTCTTACGCTCCTGGCAGCGCTCAACCCACTCACTATAGTTAGTGAGCATGCCTTTTGCTTTCCATTCTTTCGCAACTTCTACAAATAACTCTAGCGCCGCTTTTGCATCTGAAACAATGCCGTAGTCGGGGTTAAATACGCGACCAATTTGTGTTGGCTCAATATCAACGTGAATAAACTTGCGATCTTTGCAATACACATCGATTGATCCTGTATGGCGGTTAGCCCAGCGGTTACCGATACCTAAAACAAGATCACTTGCTAGCATGGTGGCATTGCCATAACGGTGGGAGGTTTGAAGTCCAACCATGCCCGCCATGAGTGGATGATCATCCGGAATCGTGCCCCAGCCCATCAGAGTTGGAATTACTGGAATGCCAGTCAATTCTGCAAACTCTACCAATAGCGCATCTGCATCAGCGTTAATAATTCCGCCACCAGCAACAATTAATGGTTTCTTAGCCGACATTAACATTTCCAGCGCTTTTTCAATCTGCTTGCGGCTAGCTGCTGGTTTGTATACCGGCAATGGCTCATAGGTATCGATATCAAATTCAATTTCAGCTAATTGAACATCAATCGGCAAATCAATTAAAACAGGACCGGGACGGCCTGAACGCATCACATGAAATGCCTGTTGGAAAACTCGTGGCACTAAGCCGGGCTCACGAACGGTGACAGACATCTTCGTTACTGGCTTTGAAATCGTCTCGATATCAACAGCCTGAAAATCTTCTTTATAAAGACGAGCACGTGGAGCTTGTCCAGTAATGCAGAGAATAGGAATAGAGTCAGCGCTTGCTGAATACAGTCCAGTAATCATGTCCGTTCCAGCTGGGCCGGAAGTGCCGATACAAACACCAATATTGCCTGCTTTAGCTCTTGTATAACCCTCAGCCATGTGTGAAGCGCCTTCAACATGTCGGGCTAGGATGTGAGTAATCGACTGACGCTCACGCAACTGTGCGTAAAGTGGATTAATAGCGGCTCCAGGAACACCAAATGCAGTGGTGATGCCCTCTTTTTCCATTACAAGAACTGCTGCCATTGCGGCTTTCATTTTGGCCATGATGTTTCCTTTGCTGTTAAGAATGGATACATCATCAACACTTAACGATGAAATGAGAATGCCATCCACCATCATATGAGCTATTCCAAAATGGAATAGCTATACAAAATGCAGTTAAAATTGATTTATGGATCGAATTCAGGGAATTGCCCTTTTTGTCCGAGTCGTAGAAACCGGCTCATTTAGCAAGGCTGCAGCCAGCCTAGGCATTACTCAGCCTACAGCAACCAAACACATTGCTTTTTTAGAAAAGCGTCTCGGCTCCCTTTTATTGCATCGCAGCACAAGGGGGGTCACCCCAACGGAAATTGGTGCGATCTACTATGAAAAGTGCAAGATCATTTCAAGAGAGCTTGAGGAAGCAGACAATCTGGCCGCCTTACTCCAAGGCGAGACGCAGGGTAAATTGACGATTAGCTCTTCAGTTGCCTTTGGTCGACGTATTCTGACTCCACTGGTGCTCCAATTTATGAGTCAAAACCCAAAACTAGAGGTGCATCTGAATCTTGAGGATCAATATGTCAATTTAGTGGAGAGTGGTGTTGATCTTGCGATTCGTATGGGTCGCCTCGCAGACTCCTCTTTGGGTTCGCGCTATTTGGGTTTAAATCCATGGGTTTTAGTAGCCAGTCCAGAGTACTTAAAACAGCACGGCACTCCTAATCATCCAGAGGATTTGACTGCACATCAGGCCTTAATCTATAGCTCAGTTCAAGATAATCACCGCTGGCACTTTAGTGGGGGTGATGGCGAGACCGTCTCAATACCCGTTAAGGGCCCACTCTACTCAAATAACCTATCCGCTCTGCTGGCAGCAACCATCGGGAACATGGGCTTGGCCACCATCCCTTGGTATGTCGCTTATCACTCTATCAATAAGGGCACCTTACAGCCCATACTGACTGAATGGAGCCTGCCCTCCCAAGAAATTCACGCTGTATTTTCATCGCCTCGTTTGGTCCCGGGCAAGGTAAGTAAGTGTATCGACTGGTTGCAATGCCATTTTTCTGGTAACTGGTGGGAGCAACTTGAGGCTCAAGCACTCCCAAGCGACTCGATTAGTACATAGGGTCAATCGCTCACTATTTATCTAATTAATTACCCCACTCATCTGTGTGCTTGCTAACAGAATTTTGCAACTGAAATACGCTAATATCGATATTGAAATACTTAAAATCAAGGAAAGTTATGAAAATGAAATTCGCTCAGATTACTCTTGTAGCCGCCACATTATTAACTACCCCAGCATTAGTAATGGCACAGGCGCCAGCTGCAAATGCTGTAGTGGTGGACGCAGTTGTTACTGACAATATTTTCCAATTGTACGAAGGTACTGTTACGAAGATTGATAAGAAAACACGCACGATTTTCTTCAAAAATAATGATGGTGAATCCAAGTTTATTGCTGGCCCTGAAATCAAGAGTTTTGATCAGATAAAAGTAGGTGACCGACTCAATGTGACCTATGAACTTGCTGTTGCAATCGAGCTGATTAAGACCAAGAGCGATGGTATTCGCAGCAAAGTGGAAACTGCATCTGAGGTAACTTCAAAGCCTGGTGAAAAACCAACACGCACCATCACAAACACCACAACCATTATTGCTGACATCATTGCTGTTGATCGCCCTAAGAAGTTGGTCTCAGTTAAAGGCCCAAGTGGCAAAGTTACTGTTGTTACCGTTAAGAACCCGCAGCTGCTAGCGGATGTCAATGTTGGTGAACAGGTACGAGTGATTTACTTTGATGCGATGGCTGCATCGATTACACCTCCAAAGAAGAAGTAATTTAAAAAGTATGCATTGACAGCAAGGATTTAATTTGAGTATTCGCATCTATCTGATCCTTGCATTTGTCGTTTTACTATCAGCGTGCGCCAACACAACTCGCTCGGGAGCTGTTGGCGTTAACCGATCTCAATTCATGATGGCTTCGTCAGAAGAAGTTAATCGTATCTCTGCGGTAAGTTATAACGAGCAGAATCAAAAGGCAAAAGAGAAAAATATACTCGTTACTTCTGGGCCTACCTATGAGCGATTAAAGTTCATTGCCAATAGGTTGATCCCACAGACTGAGGCATTTCGAGATGACACCAAGCAATGGGATTGGCGGCTCACCCTGATTGATGCTCCTATTCTGAATGCCACTTGTGCTCCCGGTGGAAAGATCACTTTCTACACCGGAATTATTGAGCAACTGAATTTAAATGATGATGAAATTGCAGCCATTATGGGGCATGAAATCGCTCATGCCTTAAGAGAGCATGGTCGGGAGCGTGTATCCCAAGCGACAGCGCAAAACGTATTGGTAAATATTGCTATGGCTGTAGCTGGTCCTTATGGTTCCGCGGTGAGCGCTGCAAACCAGGTTGCCCAATACGCAATTATTTTGCCAAACTCTAGAGAGAATGAATCTGAAGCAGATGCAATTGGATTGGAGCTTGCAGCAAGAGCGGGATACAACCCCATAGGCGCAATTAGTGTTTGGCAAAAAATGTTGAAGGCAACCAAAGGTAAAAGTTCTCCAGAGTTCTTGTCCACCCACCCTTCTGGTGAAACCCGAATAGAACAACTCACTTCGCTCATGCCTGCAGTAGAACCTTTGTATAAAGCGGCACCAAAACCTCCGCCCATGAAAAAGCTTTAAGAAAGATGAAGTAGAAATGAAAAAAGCCCCTTATGCAGGGGCTTTCTAAACTTACTTGGCGGAGCGGACGGGACTCGAACCCGCGACCCTCGGCGTGACAGGCCGATATTCTAACCAACTGAACTACCGCTCCAATTACATCGATTGCTACTTGTGTCACTTCTTACTGCTCACAACTAGCCAAAATTTTGGCGTCCCCAGGGGGATTCGAACCCCCGTACTCACCGTGAAAGGGTGATGTCCTAGGCCTCTAGACGATGGGGACCTGGACTACTACTAAAACTAATGCTGCCATTCTAAATGCTTGGTGGAGATAAGCGGGATCGAACCGCTGACCTCTTGCATGCCATGCAAGCGCTCTCCCAGCTGAGCTATACCCCCGTAATCTCGTTAAAACTCTACAAGACACTCAAAACAATCCAAGATTTTATCCTATTTTTGTAGGAGGAGGCAAGTTCTGGTTTAGACCACCTTAGAAAGCCTTGCTACCGCCTCATTCTTACCTATTACTAGCAAGACGGAGTCAATGGCTGGCGTCTGTGTAGTTGCAAATAAAGCGTAACGCACAGGCATTGCTAATGCTGGCATTTTGATCTGATGCTTAGCTAGTACTTCTTTAAAGGCTGCCCCATAAGCCGCTTTTGTATGCTCAGCAGATTGAATCGCTTCAATCAAATCCTTTAGGGCAGGAATAATTTCAGCTGGAATATTTTCTGCAATTTCCTCACTGCTATGAACGGGTGCCGGTAAATAGAACAGCTTGGCACCTTCCGCAATTTCAATCAGCGTATTAGCACGATCCTTTAGTAGTGCAACGACTTGCACAAAGTCCGGACCATTTTCTGTATCGATGCCAAGTTCATGTGCAAATGGTTTAGTCGCTTCTGCCAAATCCGCCGGATCTGCATTTTGAATATATTGATGATTTAGCCAGAGAAGTTTTTCGGGATTATGTTGTGCCGGTGATCGACCAAGACTGCCTAAGTCAAACCAATTGACGAACTGCTCTTTAGTAAAAATCTCTGCATCACCATGTGACCAACCTAGTCTTGCTAGGTAATTCAGAATAGCTTCAGGTAAGTAACCCGCCTTTTGATAGTCACGCACACTCATGGCGCCATTACGCTTACTCATTTTTTCACCAGAGTCGTTTAAGACCGTTGGTAAATGGGCATACACTGGTGGTGTACCACCGAGCGCCTTCATGATGTTGATTTGGCGTGGCGTGTTGTTAACATGGTCATCACCACGAATCACATGGGTGATATTCATGTCGAGGTCATCCACTACAACGCAGAAGTTATAGGTTGGCGTGCCATCGGGACGGGCAATCACCAAATCATCTAACTCATCATTACTGATTTCGATCTTGCCCTTAACCGCATCTTCCCAAATCACAGATCCGCCAATGGGATTCTTGAAGCGAATCACTGGCAAAACACCTTCCGGTATCGCCGGCAGAGTTTTACCCGACTCAGGACGCCATTGGCCGTTGTAGCGTGGCTTTTCTTTATTAGCCATTTGTTGGTCACGCAGCTTATTCAATTCTGCTTCGCTCATGTAGCAAGGATAAGCCAGGCCAGCATCGAGCATTTGCTTTACAACCGCACGATATCGATCAATACGCTGCATTTGATAAATTGGGCCTTCGTCTAAATCGAGGCCAAGCCATGCCATGCCCTCAATAATGACGTCGACAGCTTCCTGTGTGGAGCGCTCCACATCGGTATCTTCGATGCGCAAAATAAAGTCACCCTGGTTATGGCGAGCAAAGGCCCAAGGATATAAAGCACTGCGAAGGTTGCCCAAGTGAATGAAGCCCGTTGGACTGGGGGCGAAGCGTGTTCTTATATGCATAAACAGCATTATCTCAGGTCGGCTTTAGATTTGATGATTTGGCACTCCGATCATCAAAAAAGTGGATACTTTCACTTATGAACGAATTACTTGTATTTATGTGTGATGGCGCCCCGGTGCGTGGGGAAATTGTTTCCATTAGTACCGCCTGGCAGGCTGTATTAGAGCGTCGTAATGATCCTCCTGTAGTCAGGCGAATCCTGGGTGATTTTGTGGGTGCAGCGACCCTGTTGAGTGCCAGCCTTAAATTTGATGGTACTTTGATTATTCAGGCACAAAGTAAAGGCCCTATTCAGCTTCTTGTGGTGGAGTGCAAGTCCGATTTAACCATGCGAGCTACTGTAAAGCTATCTGTAGACCCTGCCAGCATTGATCCTAATGCCACCCTCGGTGAGCTACTAGATGCCGACAATTCTGGGCGTCTAGTAATCACCCTGGACCCATCTGACCGTCAACCTGGTCAACCACCCTACCAAGGCATCGTCGCCCTTCAAGAGCATCGTGGCACCGTTATTAAGCCTGTTACCAGCACTGCCGAAGCTATTGCTCTGTACATGCAAAACTCAGAGCAATTAGATACCCGCATTTGGCTGGCATCGAATGACACCCATGTTGGCGGATTGCTATTGCAGCGATTGCCGGATTCGGGAGGTCATGCTCATCTTGATCCTCAACTTGCAGCTGAAGGTTGGACCAGAATTCAGACCCTGGGTGAAACGATTACTAATGAAGAATTGCTAACACTTTCGCCGGACACCATCCTTCGCCGCCTCTTTTTAGAGGAGTCAACCGAAAGCGGTGTTCGAAGTTTCCCGCCTCGCCCTGTTCGCTTTAGCTGCCGCTGTTCACGCGCTAAGGTGGCGGATATTTTAAGAATGCTGGGCGAAGAGGAGGTTGAAAGTATTCTTGCAGAGCAAGGTGCGGTAGAAACTGAATGCGATTTTTGCGCTAAAGCCTATCGCTTTGATGCGGTTGATTGTAGGCAAGTCTTTAAAACAGATTTATTGGCAGATGCTACGAGACCACCATCTAGCGGGCATTAAGCGATTTGATGGCTTAGTTACTGCTTGGTTGTTGATGACTTTACGCCATCAGCGACATTGGAGGTAGATTTTTCAGAAGGCAGAATTTGTACAAAGAATTCTCCTTCTTTCAGCATGCCGTGCTCAACACGAGCTCGCTCCTCGATCGCGCGACTACCCTCTTTTAAATCTTTAACGTCGCCAGTGAGCTTGGCATTACGCAAGCTTAGTAGACTATTTTTAGCCTGCTGCAACTCAAGCTGCTTCTCCATCTCGTATACCTTCAGCCATCCACCCTTGCCCAACCAAAGTGGGTACTGTATTGCGAGTAGCAATAGCAGCATCGAGTAGATGACAAGGCGCATGGGCTAAAAGCTAACTAGTGTCTAGCGTTTCAGGTTATAGAAAACCGACTTACCTGGATAAGTAGCAACATCACCCAAGTCTTCTTCAATGCGTAACAACTGGTTATATTTAGCAATGCGATCAGAGCGGGACAACGAGCCAGTCTTAATTTGGCCAGCATTCGTACCAACGGCAATGTCAGCAATGGTGCTGTCTTCTGTTTCACCAGAGCGATGAGAAATGACGGCCGTGTAATTGGCGCGCTTAGCCATTTCAATCGCAGCAAAAGTCTCAGTTAAGGTACCAATTTGATTAATCTTAATCAAGATGGAGTTAGCAATCCCTTTCTCAATACCTTCCTTGAGAATACGAGTATTGGTAACAAAGAGATCATCACCAACCAATTGAATCTTCTTGCCCAATTTTTGAGTAATGTCAGCCCATCCATCCCAATCACTCTCATGCATGCCATCTTCAATCGATACGATTGGAAATTGATCAGCCAAGTTACCAAGGTAGTCCGAGAATTCGCTTGAAGAAAGTTGCAAGCCTTCACCTGCCAAGTGGTACTTACCGTCTTTATAGAATTCACTAGCGGCACAATCCAAGGCTAGCAAGACATCTTCACCAGCTTGATAACCGGCACCTTCAATTGCCTTCATGATAGTTTGTAAGCACTCTTGATTGCTCTTGAAATTCGGTGCAAAGCCGCCCTCATCTCCAACAGTGGTTGGCATGCCTTGGGCGCCCAAAATCTTTTTCAACTCATGAAAAATTTCAGCACCACAACGCAAGGCTTCACGGAAACTTTGCGCCCCTACTGGCATCACCATGAATTCCTGAATATCAAGACTGTTATTTGCGTGAGCGCCACCATTAATAATGTTCATCATTGGCACAGGTAACTGCATACCACCTGAGCCACCAAAGTAGCGATACAAAGGCAAGCCAGCTTCTTCTGCAGCAGCGCGTGCCACGGCCATAGAAACTGCCAAGGTTGCATTAGCACCTAAGCGCGCCTTGTTATGAGTACCATCTAACTCGATCAAAGTGTGATCCAAGAAAGCCTGTTCACTTGCATCAAGACCCAAAATCGATTCAGCGATCTCAATATTGATGTTTTGAACAGCCTTAAGTACGCCCTTACCGAGGTAACGGGCCTTGTCGCCATCCCGAAGCTCAATGGCTTCACGTGAGCCGGTCGATGCGCCTGAAGGTACTGCTGCACGACCCATCACACCAGACTCAAGCAATACATCGCATTCAACGGTGGGATTGCCGCGTGAATCTAAAACTTCTCTACCGATAATGTCAACAATGGCGCTCATGCACCTTCTCCTAAATTAAATGAATATGAGGTATTACTTAAAACTGTCTTCTAAAAATGATCCAGGCTTCTTCACAACGGAGTCAATCGCAAGCAAAGACTCAAGCAATTCTTTCATACGGTTTAAAGGCACAGCATTTGGACCATCCGAAAGTGCCTTAGCTGGATCTGGGTGCGTTTCCATAAATAAACCGCTGATACCAACCGCAACAGCAGCGCGAGCTAGTACGGGAACAAATTCACGTTGACCACCACTGGCATTGCCTTGGCCACCAGGAAGCTGAACTGAATGAGTCGCATCAAATACAACTGGTGCATTTGCTTCTCGCAAAATAGCCAAACTACGCATGTCAGAAACTAAGTTGTTGTAGCCAAATGAAGCGCCACGCTCGCAAACCATAAACTGATCTGGAATATTGGCCTCGGCTGCAGCAACGCGTGCTTTATCAATCACGTTGAGCATTTCATGAGGGGATAAAAATTGTCCCTTCTTGAAATTGACTGGCTTACCACTTTGGGCGCAAGCTCGAATGAAATCCGTTTGTCTGCACAAGAAAGCTGGCGTTTGAAGTACATCGACTACTTTCGATACCGGCGCAATTTCACTGATGTCGTGGATGTCAGTTAATACCGGCACACCAATCTCACTCTTCACTCGAGCCAGAATCTCAAGACCCTTTTCTATACCCAAGCCCCGAAAAGAAGTTCCGGAAGAGCGATTGGCTTTATCAAAGGAAGACTTGTAGATAAATGGAATACCAAGCGCAGCAGTAATCTCTTTAAGCTCACCTGCAATATCTAAGGCGGATTGCTCAGACTCAATGACGCAAGGACCTGCAATCAAAAAGAAGCGATGGTCTAAGCCAACATCAAAACCACATAACTTAAATGCACTCATGTATTTCTCCTAGGCAACTTGCTTTTGAGTTGCAGCCTGATGAACTAATGATGCCTTGATAAACGCAGAAAATAATGGATGGCCATCACGGGGAGTCGAGGTGAACTCTGGATGGAATTGCACACCAAAGAACCAAGGGTGCATAGCACTAGGCAATTCCATCATCTCAGGCAAAGACTCATTTGGAGTTCGTGCGGAAATAATGAGGCCAGACTTCTCAAGACGAGGAACATAAACATTATTGACCTCATAGCGATGACGGTGACGTTCATTAACTTCATCACCATAAATCTCATGAGCTAATGTACCTGCCTTGACAGGACAACGCTGTGCGCCTAGGCGCATCGTTCCGCCTAGATCCGAATCATTGCTACGCTTCTCAACACGACCTTCTCTATCGACCCATTCTGTAATTAAGGCAACGACGGGATTATCGGTCTCTGGGTCAAACTCAGTACTGTTAGCGTGAGCAATATTGGCAACATGGCGTGCAAATTCGATCACGGCCAATTGCATACCCAAGCAAATGCCTAGATAAGGAACATTATTTTCACGGGCATAACGAATGGCAGCAATCTTTCCTTCGGTGCCACGTTTACCAAAACCGCCTGGAACCAAGATCGCATCTAAATTTTGCAGGCAATCGACACCATCTTTTTCAATGACTTCAGAATCAATGTAGTTGATGTTGACGCGAGTATGATTATGAATGCCAGCGTGACGCAAAGCTTCGATCAATGATTTATAAGATTCAGTTAACTCAACATACTTACCAACCATGCCAATAGTGACATCATGCTGTGGGTTGGCTAATTCATAAACCAGATTTGCCCAAACTGATAGATCTGCAGGCTTTGCTTCAATATCTAATTCGCGACAAATTAAGTCATCCATACCCTGCGCTTGCAGCATCTCTGGAATCTTGTAGATAGTGTCAACATCCCAAACTGAGATTACCGCTTCTTCACGTACATTTGAGAAAAGAGAAATCTTGGCGCACTCGTCTTCTGGAATCGGACGATCTGCACGACACAAAAGTACTGTCGGCATGATGCCGATTTCACGTAACTTTTGTACAGAATGTTGGGTAGGTTTAGTTTTTAACTCACCAGCACTAGTGAGATACGGCACCAAAGTCAGGTGCACAAATGCACAGCTATGTCTTGGAAGTCGAATGCTCATTTGTCGAGCAGCTTCTAGAAATGGTAGTGACTCAATGTCACCCACGGTTCCACCGATCTCGCAAATCGCTATGTCGGCATGACCATCGTGACTCGCTTTAGCACCCCGCTCTACAAAGGCCTGTATCTCATTTGTAATATGTGGAATTACTTGAACAGTTTTACCCAGGTATTCACCGCGTCGCTCTTTGCTGATTACAGACTCATAGATCTGGCCCGTGGTGAAGTTATTACTCTTACGCATCTTTGCAGAAACAAAGCGCTCGTAATGCCCTAGATCAAGGTCGGTTTCAGCGCCATCTTCAGTAACGAAGACTTCACCATGCTGAAGCGGGCTCATTGTCCCGGGGTCAACGTTGATATAAGGGTCTAATTTTAGGAGGGTGACTTTCAGGCCGCGGGATTCGAGAATCGCGGCAAGCGAGGCAGCTGCGATTCCTTTCCCTAAGGAAGAAACCACACCACCAGTGACAAAAACGTATTTGGTCATCGCTTAAGCTCTGTTGGAAAAAGTAATTATAACGATAGCGACTGAACGATTAAAAATTCAGGTCATGCTCAGCACCTACACGGCTTGAGCACAAGCAATCAGTAAACATTCAATATTTAGACTTGCGTTTTTTGCAATGTGAAACGATTTACAGCCTACTGAATCGATTCTTAGAAAGTTAATTCCTCACCACTCCCTTAAATAACTTGAAATTGGCTGCGTAAACAGAAAATTAGTTTGTGATTGCCTAAATTTTAAGCAATTAAGGATATTTTTGATAATTAAGTCTTATATAAGACATGAATTTGGAATTAGAATAGAGTACTAAAGGGGGCACACCCTGCTTAGATTTACTGTTGATAACTCTTACCCAATAGGAAACACAATGCTAGAAGCCTACAACGCTCAAGTTGCCGAACGCGCAGCCCTTGGAATTCCAGCCCTCCCCCTAACTAAAGATCAAACTGCTGAATTAGTGGGTTTGCTTAAAAATCCTCCGAAGGGTAAAGAGACGGAATTAGTAGAGCTCATCACCAATCGCGTACCTGCTGGAGTGGATGAAGCGGCTAAAGTGAAGGCCGAGTTTTTAGATGCTATTGCCAAGGGAACAGAGAAATCCCCATTGATTTCACGCATTAAGGCAACCGAACTTTTGGGCACCATGCTGGGTGGTTACAACATTAAACCTTTGGTTGAATTGTTATCAGATGCTGAGTGTGCAGCCAGTGCAGCAGCAGCATTGAAAAAGACCTTATTGATGTTTGACTATTTCCATGATGTTCAGGAATTGGCGGAAAAAGGGAATGCTCACGCTAAGGCAGTCATGCAAAGTTGGGCTGATGCTGAATGGTTTACAAGCCGGCCGGCTGTTCCAGAGAGCATGATGCTCACCGTATTTAAAGTGACTGGTGAAACCAATACTGACGATCTGTCCCCTGCGCCTGACGCATGGAGCCGTCCAGATATTCCATTGCATGCAACCATTATGTTGAAGAACCCACGTCCAGGTATTGAGCCAGATGAGGTTGGTGTGCGTGGACCAATGAAACAAATTGAAGCTCTCCAGAAAAAAGGTAATCAAATTGCCTATGTTGGAGACGTCGTGGGTACAGGATCTTCGCGTAAATCCGCAACGAATTCTGTGTTGTGGTGGACAGGTCAAGATATTCCGTTTGTTCCAAACAAGCGCTTTGGTGGTGTTTGTTTAGGCGCAAAGATTGCCCCGATCTTCTTTAATACGATGGAAGATGCTGGTGCATTGCCCGTTGAGCTGGATGTTTCTGATATGAATATGGGTGATGAAATTGAATTACGTCCATACGAAGGTAAAGCCTTTAAAAACGGTAAAGAAATTGCTTCTTTCTCGCTGAAGTCACCAGTCATCTTGGATGAAGTTCGTGCAGGTGGGCGAATTCCTTTGATCGTTGGCCGTGGCCTCACAGCTAAAGCGCGTGCAGTCTTAGGCTTACCAGCGTCTACAGAATTCCGTATTCCGGTTAGCCCGCCTGATAATAAGAAGGGTTTCACCTTGGCGCAGAAGATGGTTGGTCGCGCTTGTGGATTACCAGAAGGTCAAGGCGTACGTCCAGGTACTTATTGTGAGCCGCACATGACTACCGTAGGTTCGCAAGACACCACTGGTCCAATGACCCGCGATGAATTAAAAGACCTTGCTTGCTTAGGCTTCTCCGCAGATTTAGTCATGCAGTCTTTCTGTCATACCTCTGCTTATCCAAAACCAGTAGACATTCGTACTCACCATGAATTACCAGCATTTATGACCAACCGTGGTGGCGTTTCATTGCGCCCAGGTGATGGTGTGATTCACAGCTGGTTAAATCGTTTACTCATGCCAGATACTTGTGGAACTGGTGGCGATAGCCATACTCGTTTTCCTATCGGGATCTCTTTCCCTGCAGGCTCTGGCTTAGTTGCTTTTGCTGCCGCCACTGGCGTAATGCCATTGGATATGCCTGAGTCTGTATTGATCCGCTTTAAAGGCAAGATGCAACCTGGCATTACTTTGCGCGATATGGTCAATGCAATTCCTTTGTATGCGATCAAAAAAGGCTTATTAACAGTTGAGAAGCAAGGTAAGAAAAACATTTTCTCTGGCCGCATTTTGGAAATTGAAGGCTTGCCTGACCTGAAGGTTGAGCAAGCATTTGAATTATCAGATGCCTCGGCTGAACGTTCTGCCGGCGGTTGTGCCGTTCAATTAAGCAAAGAGCCAATCATCGAGTACATGCGCTCTAACATCACTTTAATGAAATGGATGATTGCCAATGGCTACGAAGATAAACGTACTTTAGGCCGTCGTATTAAAGCAATGGAAGCTTGGATTGCTAAGCCTGAATTGCTCAAAGCCGATGCTGATGCTGACTATGCTGAAATTATCGAAATTGATATGAGTGATATCAAAGAACCTATCTTGGCCTGTCCTAACGACCCGGATGATGTGAAGTTCTTATCTGAAGTATCTGGCGAGAAAATCGATGAAGTATTTATTGGTTCATGCATGACTAATATTGGCCACTTCCGCGCTGCTGGTCAGGTTCTTCAGGGTAAAAAAGATATGCCTACCCGACTTTGGGTTGCGCCTCCAACCAAGATGGATCAGATGATTCTGACTGAAGAAGGTTATTACGGCATTCTGGGGGCTACTGGTGCTCGCATGGAAACTCCGGGTTGCTCACTCTGTATGGGTAATCAGGCGCAGATCCGTAAAGGTTCAACAGCAGTTTCTACCTCGACACGTAACTTCCCAAATCGCTTAGGTATTGATACTCGTGTCTACCTCGCTTCTGCAGAGCTCTCAGCCGTAGCTGCACTCTTGGGTCGCCTACCAACTCCGCAAGAATATTTCGAGCAAGTGGAATCCTTGAATGCTAAAGCTGGTGAAGTGTATAAGTACATGAACTTTGACAAGATTAAGTCATTTAGCGATGTTGCTGATACAGTCACAATTTAAGTCATATCAGCCCTGAATCTGAGGGCAACAAAAAAGGCGATCAACTGATCGCCTTTTTTCTTATCCCGCTTTCTTTAGATCGATAGCTTATTTTCTTGATGCGCATTTTCACGATTTAATCCAGATACCCACCTATTGGTCGGCAAGCCCGTTTTTTCCATAATCAGTTTGGCGCGCTTAGAAACCTCTTTCCACTCTACATCTAGGAGCGGACCTTTAAAAGCAATTGCTACCACATTGCAATCATGCGATTCCGGAAATAGCAGAACTCGGTTATCAAATGCTTCGCAAATGTTGTTGAGATTAATCTCAAAACTCTTATGGCTGGAGAAGAGGTTCACCGTTAATACGCCAGGTGATCTCAGGATATCAAAACAGCCTTTATAAAAATCTAAGGAACTCGCAGACGGACCGTCACAAATTGCATCGTAGAGGTCCACTTGAACCGCATCAAAGTAATTTTGATATTTGGTGTTCTTCACAAAGGCTTTTGCATCTGTCTGAAGTGTCTCAAGACGCCGATCATCAGAAGGTGTGAAAAACATACTTCTGGCAGAAACAATTACTGCAGGATTCAGTTCGACGACGGTAGTTTTGACCGCAGGACAATAGCGATATGCAAACTTGGTGAGAGCGCCAGTGCCAAGTCCAAGTTGAGCAACACGCATACCTGGCCTGGTCTCTAGGAATAGTAGCCAAGCCATCATCTGCTGGTTATATTCCAAATAAATCTCATCCGGATCGCGGATGCGCATAGCGCCTTGAATCAACTCACTACCAAAATGCAAATAACGTACTCCACCGCTCTCAGAAAATGTGACTGGCTCCATAGCCATAAATAAATCTGACATTAGCTTATTTAGCCCAGACTCTCGCATTGCGGAATAAGCGCATCCATGGGCTAGCTCCATCAGGCGTATGCAACCATTCCTTTGGTGCCCAACTCATCTGCACTGTCCTAAAAACCCGCTCAGGATGCGGCATCATCACAGTAAATCGTCCATCCAAAGTAGTAACCCCTGTCAAGCCACCAGGCGAACCATTTGGGTTCATTGGATAGGTTTCAGTTGGACTACCTTGGTGATCTACAAATCGTAGCGCCGCCAATCCTTGTTTCTGCAAAGCCTCTAAGTTACCTTGTTGGCTAAAATTAGCAAAACCTTCACCGTGCGCAATAGCAATTGGCAACTGACTACCTGTCATGCCTTGCGTAAAGATTGATGGTGAAGCCATTACCTCAGCCATGACCAAGCGAGCTTCATATTGTTCGGACTGATTACGCGTAAATTTAGGCCAAGCTTCTGCGCCTGGAATAATGCCTGCAAGATTACTCATCATTTGACAGCCATTACAAACGCCTAACGCAAAGCTATCTTGGCGGCTAAAGAATGTGGAAAACTGATCGCGCAGTTGACTGTTAAATAGAATGGTCTTGGCCCAGCCTTCACCAGCCCCTAATACATCGCCGTAACTAAATCCACCACAGGCAACCAGACCACGGAAATTATCTAACTTGGATTTACCAGAAAGCAAATCTGACATGTGCACGTCATAGCTATCAAAACCTGCCCAGTTCATGGCGTAAGCCATCTCAACATGAGAGTTCACGCCCTGCTCGCGCAAGATGGCAACTTTAGGTCGAGCATTCTGATTGATAAATGGTGCCGCAATATCATCCGCAATATCAAACGTTAACTTGGGAGACATTCCTGTATCGGCAACCTGATCGAGTAACGAAAACTCGCTGTCAGCGCAGTCGGGATTATCGCGCAAGCGCGCAATTTGATAGCTCGTATTAGCCCACATCTTTTGAAGAACTTCACGTGGCTCTGCAAAGATATTCTTAGCATCACGCCAAATTTCAATACGGCCGTTGGTATTGGGCTGTGCAATCACATGGCTGTAAGCGCTGAGGTTTAATTTGCGTAAAACCGCAAACACCGCATCACGATCCGCTTTACGAATCTGAATCACTGCACCAAGCTCTTCGTTAAATAAGGCGCGCATGGTCTGTTCGTGACGAAGCCCAGATACTTGTTGTGCCCAGTTCTTAGCGTCACCCCAATCTGCTTCTTGACCAACATCTACCGCAATCATATCGACATTCACCGAGATACCAGTATGAGATGTAAAAGCCATCTCTGCGATACAAGCAAATAAGCCGCCATCAGAGCGATCGTGATATGCCAATAATTGATTGCCTTTACGCAACTCGATCATCGCCTCAGCTAAGGCTTTGAGATCTTCTGGGTAATCTACATTGGGAGCTGATTTACCAGACTGATTGAGCACTTGGGCCAGAATACTTCCAGCCATACGGTTTTTACCGCGGCTCAAATCAATCAAAATCAATTCAGTTTCTAAGGCTGCGCCAGACTCATCTTGCAGTTTTAGCAAAGGCGTTGTGGTTTTACGAACGTCTTGAACTGCTGCAAAAGCAGAGATGATGAGTGAAACTGGAGAAACGACTTTTTTAGCTTGATCACCCTCTTGCCATGCTGTTGCCATGGATAAGGAGTCTTTACCAACTGGGATAGAGATTCCTAGCGCAGGACATAAATCCATACCAATCGCTTGAACTGAGTCGTATAGCTTTGCATCCTCACCGGGCGACCCACAGGCGGCCATCCAGTTAGCAGAAAGCTTCACGTCCTCTAAGCGGCGAATATCTGCAGCCAATAAGTTGGTAATGGCTTCACCTACAGCCATTTTGGCTGCAGCTGGTGCATCTATCACAGCTAGTGGAGTACGCTCACCCATGGACATCGCTTCGCCGTGATAGCCTTTGTAATCCATCAAGGTAACGGCGCAATCAGCCACAGGCACTTGCCAAGGACCTACAAAAGGGTCGCGCGCGTTGAGGCCACCGACGGTACGGTCACCAATAGTGATTAAAAATGATTTGCTGGCAACGGTAGGTTGCTGTAGAACCCAAGCGATGCATTGCGCAAGATCAGCGTCAGTAACATCTAGCCCTTCAAATTCTTGAGCAACACGCTTAACATCACGATGCATCCGTGGAGGCTTCCCAAGCAAGACCTCCATTGGCATATCGATTGGCATGGCAGCATCACTACCAGTAACTTCTTTGCTATCGCTTAACTGAAGTTGACGCTCTGTTGTCGCTTCACCGACAACGGCAAATGGGCAACGCTCACGTTCACACAGAGACTTGAAAAGCTCCAAGTCTTTAGCTTCAATTGCTAGGACATAGCGCTCTTGAGATTCATTGCACCAAATTTCTGCAGGACTCATACCGCTCTCTTCTAGCGGCACTTTTCGTAATTGAAATTGCGCACCCAATCCAGCGCCATCAGCAAGCTCTGGGAATGCATTGGATATACCTCCAGCACCAACGTCATGAATCGAAACAATTGGGTTATTCGTACCCATGGCGATACAAGAGTTAATCACCTCTTGCGCGCGACGTTCCATTTCTGGATTGCCGCGTTGGACTGAATCAAAATCTAAATCTGCAGTGTTAGTACCGGTTGCAACGGAACTACCCGTTGCACCACCCATACCAATACGCATACCAGGACCACCCAATTGAATAAATAAATGGCCCGCTTTAATTTGTTTCTTTGCCGTGTGGATAGAATCAATACTGCCAATGCCGCCCGCAATCATGATGGGCTTGTGGTAACCGCGACGAACACCCTCAAAGGTTTGCTCAAATACACGGAAATAACCACCCAAAATAGGTCGACCGAATTCATTATTAAATGCAGCGCCGCCCAATGGGCCATCAATCATAATTTGGAGTGGTGTAGCAATGCGCTCAGGCTTGCCGTATTTCTCGGTCTCCCATGGTAAATCAGTGCCTGGGATATTGAGGTTGGAAACGGTAAAGCCAGTAAGACCTGCCTTAGGGCGTCCACCTACACCTGTTGCACCCTCATCTCGAATCTCACCACCAGCACCAGTAGAAGCGCCTGGGAAAGGTGCAATTGCTGTAGGGTGGTTATGTGTCTCTACCTTCATCAAGGTATGAACTAGTCGCGTGTCTTTTTCGTAACGACGATCCTGACCTTTGGCTGACCAAGTTTCCGATTCAGCCCCGACCATCACAGCTGAGTTGTCTGAGTAGGCAACGATGGTGCCTTCAGGCTGAAGTTGATGCGTATTACGGATCATCGCAAATAAAGATTTATCCTGATCATCACCATCAATCGTCCAGCTAGAATTAAATATTTTGTGACGACAATGCTCACTGTTCGCCTGAGCAAACATAATCAATTCAACATCACTGGGATTGCGCTCTAAGCGTATAAAGTTCTCAATTAGATAAAGTACTTCATCTTCAGACAGAGCAAGACCAAGATCTTGATTTGCTTTATCTAATGCAGACCTACCCTCGGTAAGCACCGGGATGCGAACAAAGGGTTTGTCAGGAAGTGATTGGTGCAAAGCGCTTGCTTCATTGATATCGCCGATCACAACTTCTGTCATCCGATCATGAAGCGCAGCTAATACCAGCTGTTGCTGTTCCGCATTCAGTGTTTTTTTACTTTGCCACGCATATTGAACACCACGTTCAATACGTAAAATCTGAAGGCCGCACTGACGAGCGATATCTGTAGCTTTACTAGCCCATGGAGAAACTGTGCCAAAACGGGGAATCGAAATTGCAGATTGTTTGTCAGCAGACTTAGTGAATATAGAGCCGCCACCCTTCATTTGCGATACAAAAGGCTGGCCATAAGTCAGCAGACTTTCGAGCACCTCTCTGTCTTTGGCATTGAGCTCAGACTCAGACCAAATGAAATGAAGGTATTGAGCCTCAATAGACTCCAGTTGAATTCCTTGAGCTGCGAGCGAAGCTAAAAGTCGCTGTTGGCGGAAGGCGGAAAGGGCATTAGCCCCGGGCAAGCAACAGAATGATGACATGCCGAGATTATAAGGTTTTGATTAGGTCAATCGTCCGCCATGCAGGCTCAATTGGCGCCCACACCGAGCAGCTAAGGCTGGATCATGGGTCACCAAAACAAGTGTCGAGGAATTCTCCCGATTTAGCTCAAAAAGGAGCTCAATCACTCTATTACCGCTGGCCTCATCAAGACTTCCGGTGGGTTCATCAGCAAACAGAATGGCGGGCTTATTAATAAAGGCTCGTGCTAGCGCCACACGTTGCTGCTCGCCCCCAGAAAGGGTTTTAGGGAAATGATTAGCTCTTGGAGTTAAACCGACCTTTTCTAACCACTCTAGCGCGGATAGTCTTGCATCAGCCTGAGGATCCCCAGCGATCTCAAGAGGGAGCATCACATTCTCCAAGGCAGTCAGGTGAGGCAATAGTTGAAATGATTGAAAGACAAAGCCAACTAACTGACCACGTAAACGTGCCCTGCCGTCCTCATCGAGTAAGTTGAGGTTTTGCCCCATCAGCTCGATTTGCCCCGCGCTTGGCAGGTCTAGTCCAGCCAGGAGGCTTAATAAAGTACTTTTTCCAGAACCCGATGCCCCCACAATGGCCACGCTCTCACCTTGCTTAATCTGAAAGCTCAGCTCGTGCAAAATACTCAAGTTGCCATCAGCCGTTTTAACCAGCTTGCTCACCTGATCGGCAACAATGGAATTAGACTGTCTGTTCATGTAAAAAGTTTTCAAGAATGGAAAAATGCAGACTCAGCTTTTAATCGCCAATAAATTCATTACAGGTCTATTTTGCCTCTTAATGAGTATTTGTTCTTGGGCTCAAGTAAAGCCCGTCATTCTGGTATTGGGCGATAGTCTTTCAGCAGAATATGGTCTACCGCGTGGCAGTGGCTGGGTCACGCTACTGGAGGCAGAGCTTGCAAAGGATAAAAGTCCTTGGAGCGTGTTTAATGCCAGTATTAGCGGTGAGACTAGCTCTGGTGGTTTAACTCGTCTACCCGCCCTCTTGAGTCAGAAAAAACCGG